>JBNLGT010000123.1:0-6571 GCA_050306195.1 Ensifer sp. | reverse complement strand
ATTATTGACACCGTGGAGCCCGCCCTCTCGGGATGGATGGGACACGACGCGCCCTTTGCCATGGAGCTCGGCTATCGCCCCGCGATGACGACTGAACGCCTGCGTGTCGGCACCCCACCAATTGTCCAACTTACCATTCTTGATGCAGCGCTTGATGCGTGGGAAGGCATCGATATGAAGGATGTCCGCGCCGCCTCGATTACCCTCTCTGAATTGTTCATCAAGGAAGTCGAAACCCGTTGTCCGACCCTGCGGCTGGCTTCACCGCGTCGCCCAGAGGACCGAGGATCGCAGGTTTCCTTTGCGTTCGATCACGGTTACGCCGCCATGCAGGCCTTGATCGATCACGGCGTCATCGGCGATTTCCGCGCGCCCGACATTATGCGTTTCGGCTTCACACCGCTTTATCTGGGTGAGGAAGAAATCATTCAGGCGGCGGAAATCCTTGAAAGGATTATCAGGGACGAACTATGGCGCGACCCTAAATATCAGATAAAATCACGCGTGACCTGAGACAGTTTCCAATCCTATTCGGCGGGCAATTACACCACGCCCCAGGCTCGGAACCGGCCTCGACCCGTCAGCTCCCGCAGGTTTAGCTCCTCGATAATACGCAAGGCCGCGCGCGGCGTTATGCCAAGCGCCTTTGCAACCATGCCGGTCGAAACCATAGGATGGGAAAGAACAAGATCGATCAATTCGGGCAACCTGGACGAACGACGTCGCCCAAGCAGGCGGCGCTCCATAGTCTGCCGAGCGAGGTTGAGGCGATCATGCTCCTTTAATCCGCTCTCTGCGGCAAGGCTGATTGCTTGAACAAAAGCAAGCAGGCGTTTTTCCCTGTTCCAGCTCCTTCGCTGATCAACCGCAATGCTTTTCAAGCCGAGATTGAATGCAGCAAGATGCCCGTTGGTCGTCATTTTACAGTCCCGCAGGCTCGCAGCTGAAAGCAACCGGCCAAGCCAACGTGCATGCTGAAAAACCTCCAGCCTGTTCCAGGCGTCAAGCAGCAGGGCCGCGCGCAATATTGGCGGCATGTCCTGCGTTTCGACAAAGACTGCGCGCCACTCGATCAGCCGCGCCTCCTCGTCCCAGTCCGGATCATAGATCAGCGAGTCTCGCTCCTGACCTGCCGCAGATAATGCCGAGCCAGACAACAACGCATCGGTTCTGGCGAGCGCCGCATCAAGTTCCGCCAGCTCCCCGGACAGGGGATCTTGCTCTTCTTCTGCTTTATCATCACGCTCTGAACCCGCTAACCGCTTGGCTGTAACCGTTTGGCTGTCGGTTTGCTCGACCGTCAAGTCGCCAGCGATGCCATTATGCCCCTGCCCCCGCAACCATCGAATGCCCTCACCGCTCAGAGCCCAATTGGCGGACTGGTCTGCCATTCTACGCCGGGTTCGCAACACATCGCTGGCAATTGTCAGCTCATGGGTTGGCGCACGGATGTCGGTTCCCGCGTCGTGCAATACAAGGTCTTCGACATGGACAAGCTCTCCATCCACCCACATTGACGCGCAAGCATCGGCGAAATGCATGCGACTAAGCCAGCCTTTGCCAATGCTGGATTGCGCAATGCGTTCATCGAGACGGCAAAGCGCGGCGGTAGCATCTGTTACCGGACGCAAAAAATCAGCAATTGGCAGCTTGGAAATATCGTAGCGCATCAACGAAAACGTAGCGGACTTCTCAAATGGACACCAGAAGGCAATTAATGTCCGTTATAATCCGCAATATTTGCATCTTCAATGAGTGGACCTCGCGGCCCTGCCAGTTTCTCCGGTCAACGATTTTCCATCGCAGACGCCCAGCGAACAACGTCAAAAGTGAAGCCGTCCAATCCTGGTCCAGTTGCAAGAATCGCAAAATCGCGCAAGAGTAATAAATAGATAGTGATTGAATGAGGCCTTTAGCATGACAAACAAACAGCCCAATTCCATTGATTGTTATGTTGGCGCGCGAATACGCCTTCGTAGAAAAATGCTTGGCATGAGCCAAACAGAGCTGGGTGAAAAGATCGGCGTGACTTTTCAACAGATACAGAAATATGAAAAAGGCACCAATCGGGTAGGCGCCAGCCGCCTGCAGAGAATTTGTGGCGCTCTGGACGCACCAATCGTGTTTTTCTTTGAAGGCCAGGATGCAGAATTGGCGGACGGCCTGGACACCGCACCGACCCTTGATCTCTTTTCCTCTCCCCATGTCGTCGAACTTGCTCAGGCGTTCAACGCGATTTCCGACAGGAAAGTGCAGAAGAAGCTTCTAGATCTCGTGAAGTCCATCGCATTTGGAGATCTTGTGGATTCCGCCTCCAAAGCTGCGGAAAAGGAAAACTATCCGGACGCACCGTGAGACCATGAAATATCAACTGAAGACGCTAGGCGAATGCAAACTGGTAGATGCGGATGGGCAGACCGTTGCGTGTCCGCAGCTTGCTATTGTCGCAATTGCCTTTCTTGCGTCTTCAGAGAGAAATATCCCGCGCAAGGAATTGGCAGCTGCGCTATGGCCCCAAAGCGAGCCTGAAGCGGCCAGCGTCAATCTGCGATCACTGTTCAGGCGCGCGCGCGCTGGCCTTGGCGAGGATAACGAACTATTTATCTTTGACGGGGCGCTGGTCGGCATCAATCGGGAATTGATTGACTGCGACTTCAATTTGGACGTAGCGCGGTTGCCCTGGGCAAGTGCAATGCGCCGATTGATCAACGCTGTTGCATCCGGCTTCCTGCGCCATACAATTGAAAACAATGAGCCATTGCAAAGCTGGGCAAGGCTGATTGAAGAGCGGCATCTTGCTCAATTGCGTAGTAGCCTCGTCAACGCACAAAATCCCAGTGATGAGCACAAATCTCTCATAAGAGAGGCCGCCATTTATCTGCTCGAGGCTTTCCCCGACGATGCCGTATTGAGAGAAAAGCTAGGCGTTGCCCCAGGAAGCTCGCGCTCAACCGTCCAGTCAACTGAACCTGCGCGCAACATCGACGCCATTGCCGACAATCTGATCGGTGAAGCGACCGCCATCTTGCCACGACTCGCGCTCATTCCGCCAAAATCACAGGGCGGCGACGCCAACAAGCTGCTGCAAATCGCAACAATGCTTTTGGAAGATTTGACGATAGAGTTCTGCTCATCAAGGGTTGTCTCCGTCGTCGCGCCCTATACCGCTGAAAAACTTTCCAATGAGCCGAATAAAGCGGATTTCCTGCGAGCTCATGGTGTTTCATATGTGCTGGAAACCAGACTTTCGGGCCAAACGCTTTTTACCCAATTGATCTATTATCCGAGAGACGAAATTGTCTGGGCGGACCGCTTTGAACTCCTTGAATCCTCCATCGTTGAAAACAGAAACAGCCTGCTTGCGGAATTGTTGAACCGGATTGACAGCGCAATAGAGGATAACCACAGGGCCTATCAATCCTACAAAGGACAACCTCAAGCCTACATTGACTTCCTGAAAGGTTCAAATGAACTGCGGAACTTGAGCTTGCCATCTGCCCGCCGGGCAAGGCGGCATTTCCGTGAGACACTTCGGGTTCAACCGCATGAGCCGGTGGCGTTGAGCGCAATGGCTCGAACTTTTTATCTTGAATGGCTTTATACAGCCAGAGGCGATCAGGAGCTTCTCAGCAAGGCAGAGGAATTCAGCAAAGCCGCCATCAAATGCGATTCATCGCAATCTGCCGGTTTTCGTGAACTGGGGATGACACAGATTTATCAAGGCAAGCTGGATGAAAGCCTGGAGGCGCTTGTTCAGGCTGAAAAACTCAGCCCACATCATGCTGATGGCCTCTACAGTTTGGGCGACACGTTGATCCATGCCTCCATGCCAGAGACGGCGCTTAAGAAGCTGGAAAAGGCGATGGGCTACAATCCCCTTTGCCCGGACAGCTATCTCTGGAGCGCGGCTGGCGCGCACTATCTTGTTGGCTCATTCAAGGAATCCGCGCAGCTGATTTCGCAGATGCAGGATCCAACCGTAGCAGACCGTCTGGCGGCAGCCGCCTACGCTATGAGCGGCGACACGCGTCAAGCGCGTTTGCGAAGAAAGCGAGCGATGGAAGCCAATCCCGATTTTGAACTGGAGAAGTGGCTCGCGCTAGTGCCAATCAAGGACAAGGAGCAAAAGGAGCTTTACCGGGAGGGCCTGTTGAAAGCGGGTTTTGTTTAACACTCATTTTTGGGGAAGGAGTTCGAAATGGCAGTTGTAGTTTTTGGTATCGAGAATTCAGATGAGCTTTGGGTTGCCGATACAGAAAATGGCACAGTGGAGAAACTTGCTGATGTGTCGGGAGAATTGGCCGCAGTAAACGATTTGAGGAAGGCGGGCGGCAGCTTTATCAAACGCGTCAATTTGGCAGTATCCGTTTCAGCCGCTGCACCAGTTTTCTCGGGGCATCTTGACGGCTAAAGCAGAGACACAAAAGTCGGGTGGCAAAAATCTCAGAGCGTTGCCACCCGATGCCACATTGGCGCTCATTAAGCCTTATTTTGCTCAGTTGGGAATTACGAGAGTCGGTCGCCAGACTGACCTTGATCGCATTGGAATTCCAACCTGGTTCGCCTGCGCCCCCAATGCAAAATCCATCGTCATCGCTCAAGGCAAGGGGATCACGGATGAGGATGCGCAGGTATCTGCGGCGATGGAAGCTGTGGAACGCGTTATCGCTTCGTCTCCATCCTGTGCAAAAGTCGTTGCGAGCCAGCAGGCTCTGGAAGTAAAGGGCGAAAGGGTTGACACCCTCCCCATATTATTGGCCCAAGGCCAGCAACCTTTCAGCCACGATGAGACTGTCCAATGGGCTGAAGGGCTAGATGTCCTTCGCCGCGACAGAATATATGTCCCGTTTGACGCCGCGCACCTTGATCGAACCCTCATCAACAATCGCTACTGGATTTCATCTGACGGCCTGGCGTCTGGCAACACGCGCGAAGAAGCCTTGCTGCACGGATTATTGGAGAGGGTGGAACGAGACGCCTTTTGCCTTTGGCAATTAAGCTCAATGAAACAACGTCAGGCCACCCTGGTTAATCCAGCCTGGCTTGGCAGCGATATTGTGAATACAATGGAGCATCAAATTATTGATGCAGGGCTGGCGCTGCGCTTGTTTGACATTTCCTCCGACAATGGAGTTCCATGCTTTTGCGCCCTGATCGGCCCGGAAAGCCTGTTCCTGGAAAACGCCCCTGCCCGCTTTGTTGAGGTTACACTTGGTTGCGGCGCTCATATCTCGCCTGTCCAGGCCACCCTTCGCGCTATCACAGAAGCAGCGCAATCGAGGCTCACCTATATTGCCGGCGCGAGGGATGATCTGATCCCTTCCTTATTCGAAAAGGGGATTCCGGAAGAAACAAGGCGCCTTTTCTGCACATCCGCCAATACGACTATCCCGAAAAGCTATGCGGCAACACCTCCGGCCAGCGTGAAACAGGCGCTGGAGGATATAGTCGAACGGCTGGGCTCGACGGGCATTGATAAAATATATTCCGTTCAGCTTTCGCCACCGGACATGCCTATCACTGTCTTGAAAGTACTTGCCCCCCAACTCGAAAACCCTCCGGGGACCAGGCGAACCAGATTGGGACCGAGAGCCCTTTCAAAGGCGATCAAATGAAAATTGTATTTGTCGGGCCAAGTCTCCCAAACGCAAAAATTGACTTTGATGGAAAGCTCGAGATTAGGCCGCCCGCGAAACAAGGCGACATTTTTTGGGCTGTCGATCAGGGTGCAACAACCATTTGTCTTATAGACGGCAATTACGAATACACCGCGCCCGTCTGGCACAAGGAAATACTATTCGCCCTGTCGAAGGGAATTAACGTGATCGGTGCGGCGAGTATGGGCGCACTCCGTGCCGTCGAATGCGAACCATTCGGAATGGTCGGCTGCGGCCAGATTTTCTCCGATTATTCAACGGGCCGAAGAATAGACGATGGCGATGTCGCCCTGTTACACGGCCCGGGGGAATTGGGCTACCCGGCATTGACCATACCGCTCGTCAATCTCGATGCAACCGTGGATCGATTGAGCGTTGAAGGACAGATAGCATTGAGGGAGGCGGAACATTTGGTTGCAGCCGCGCGCGCTGTCAATTTCAGGGAACGAACATTTCAAACCGTTCTTCAGACCGCCGGATTGGATAACGACCGCTATCTTGCACTGCTGAAAAACAGCTATTTTGACCTAAAGCGATATGACGCGGTGTTCGCTATCGACACGACAATAGGTATGGCAGAAAACGGAATCATACCCACCACCTGGAGTTTTAACGAGACCCCGTTGTGGCGAAAACTATATGGTGAGGATCGGTCGGCACTTGTCACGCTATAGGTGTGCAACGCTGATGCAACGCGCATCTGCCTCAAAAATATGTCAATTTTTCGTCGTTTAGTAATTCTGGGGAATGACGATGAATTCTATTGTAAATTTTGCGGGCGATATGAACTCTGCGGAGCGGCTTGAAGAGTTGGTTGCCCTGATCAATATGTTGACCTACGCCGAAGAAATCGCCAAATCAGTCGGATCCAATTCAGCAACGCAGCACATCAAACTGGCTTCAGAGGCCCTGGC
>JBNLGT010000122.1:0-6658 GCA_050306195.1 Ensifer sp. | reverse complement strand
AACCCGCACGGTGACGCTTGAACGCAGGCTCAGCCATCCCGTGGAAAAGGTCTGGCGAGCGCTCACCCAGCCGCATCTGGTGCGCGAATGGCTGCTTGACGGTGATTTTTTACCTGAGGTCGGCCACAAATTCGCCTTTCGTCAGCCATGGGGAGAGATCGATTGCCGCATAACGTAGGTCGATGTGGGCCGGTGCATTTCCTACACCTGGGACGCGCTTGACGTGCAATCGGTGGTGACATGGACACTGACGCCAGACGGCGAGGGCACGCTTTTGACAATGCAGCAATGCGGATTTCGCGCCGACCAGAAACGCGCCTATGGCGGCGCAAAGGTGGGCTGGAGCCGGTTTCTGGATAATCTTGAAGGCCTGCTCATCCGTCATGACGTGTAAGCAATAGCGAGGCAGAGGCAAATGATGATCACCGATGTCGAAGACTTTTTCACCAAGGGCTGTGGCCGTTGCGACCGCTTTGCCACGCCGGATTGTTCCACCAGGCGGTGGCTGCAGGGCCTGAATGCGCTGCGCGCCATCTGCCGGGATCTGGAACTGGCCGAAACGGTGAAATGGGCGCATCCGACTTATATGTATGCCGGGCGCAATATCGCGCTGGTTGCCGCATTCCGCGATGATTTCCGCCTGTCTTTCATGAACCCGGCCCTGATGAAGGACCCGGAAGGGGTTTTGCAAAAGAACGGCCCCAATACCCGCCACGCAGGCATTATCCGCTTTACCGACAATGCGCAGGTGGCCGCAATGGAGCCAACCATTCGCGCCTATCTGAAAGAGGCAATGGACTATGCCGAAGCAGGTATAAAACCGCCAAAGGAAGAGGCCGAATTCGACCTGCCGCAGGAACTGCTCGACGCGCTCGACGCCGACCCCGAACTATCAGAAGCCTTCCACGCCCTAACCCCCGGCCGCCAGCGCAGCTACGTGATCAACCTCAACGGCGCGGCCAAACCCGAAACCAGAACCGCCCGCATCACCAAATTCCGCGACCGCATACTGGCGGGCAAGGGCGCAATTGAGCGGTGAGGGGGGGGGAGCCGTGCGCCGTGCCTAAATAGGCTCAGCCCAGTTTATACACTTGCGAATGCCCCGGTTATCCTTCCGGCAATATGAAGCGCACGGCATGTGCGCCGGAGAGACCCGCGGGGAAGCGCGGGATGGGCTTTTGAACAACATATGAGCCAGCCTGCCGTACGATGGAGCCATCCTGCATAAGCTGGAGCAGCCCAGCCTCCGCCGGGAGGATTTGGTAATCCTCCGCAACGACGGATGCGACAACTGCGTCAGCTTCAAGAAAGGCAATACCAGCGGGCGAAAAGCGCCGAAACGCACGCAAGGTGGCTCCGTCTGTTGATTTCAGTTGAGCAATATCAAAATCGACTGGTTGAACCTGTTTGCTGTTTGGCTGCCAGTCATCGGGTGGAACAGCCATGGATGGAATGGAAACGTAGGGCAACATATAGCTGCCAAATACGCCGTCTACCGGTTTGCCTATCGCAGTCGATAACAAATCAAATGTGGTTTTCCGGCTTGTCGTATCTTCGCTGAAATTCTGGCGGCTCAGGCCATCAAGGGTCAGTGTGGTTCGTTCCCGGTTGATCCCGGCAACTCCCACGCCCTGGCCTGCATCTGCCGCAAAATGTGAGATCCTGTCTGTGCAGCCGGTCACCTTCCAGATCATAGGAACGCGGGATACAGCAACCAGATAAAGAGGCTCGTCACCCGGTTCGATGTGAATCTCCGCTGTTTCCGTCACTTCATTCTGACCTGCCACGCTGAGGCTGGACAACCGCCCGGCGTGATAACAGTAAACCACGATTACCCTGTCATCTGCGCGGGCTTTGATAAACGGATGAGCGCCGAGGAAGGTTTCCAGTTGTTTCAGCCGTGCAGCGGCGGCTTTCTCTTGCCGCTCAGCCTCCAGTTTTATCTGCAATTTTGCGCGGTCGCCCGCTGCGTCGGCATTTATTTCCGGCGTCAACGCGGCACCGGTAGCCGCGCTCTCGTCCTGACGTCCCTGAGCCGGAGGGTGCGAACGTTTACTTCCGGCAAAAACGGATTGCCAGTGTTGTTGAATGCGCGGCCACATTTTTCTGAGGTCATCGCTCAAACCTGCCGCCACACCATTTTTTGAGCCAGCACGCTTTCCGACATATCGGCCACTATTCCCTTCATCCGTTTCACTCGCATAAACAGTACACCGGCAAATATGGAAAGTAGCAGGGCGAGGGACATTAATGTTGCCGCAAGCCCATAGGCCCAATTTGCCAGTTGATTTGCGAGTCCAAACAGCCAGACATAGTATTCATCTTTTCCGGGTCCGTTGGGATCATCTCCATTCGCAACCAGCCAATACCGCATGGCTGCAAGACGCCGTTGCGCGAGATCGCTCGTGGGTATGGTGTTTTCGTATATCCAATGAACGTTTTCCGCTGTTGCTTCGATGTCGCCGGTTAGGTAGGCGAGTTGGGCCAAAGTGTAACGGTAGCCGGTGTCTTGCTCGAGCCGTGCAGAGCCCTGGGCAATGGAATTGTTGTTTGCCTTTGCAATAGCCGCCTGAATTTCGGTTGGCGTAATCTCGATTTTACCCGCATGCAACATGCCAAAGTGGTTCACAATGCTTGCTCCAATGCCAAGGAACAGCACAAGGAAACTGGCCCATTTGTAAATGGGGTCAGGAGACCTCCTCAAAATGAAATAAGCAGGGATGGCGATCAGTCCTCCGCCGATAATCGAAGCAGCGCTTACGAGGACCAGCCTTAGTGCGCGCCGGTTTTTCAAGAAAATGAATAGGACGGAAAGCAAAATGGCGAATATAGATGTCCATTTAAGGAGCGAGAGCCCGACATGACCAGCGAAGGGATTATCATTATAGTCGATAGAGGCGCCTCTTGCCTGCAGATCGCGCAGAAATGAATGCAGAATGTGAATATTGGAAAATTCGTCGTTGCCGGATGATTGAGACCACCAGGCGGCCAGCAGAACCAATAGCAATGAACAGGCAACGGAAACGACCATCAGCACCGAGACAAACGTGGCGCGGAATTTAATCCGGTGGAGAGCCGTGTTGATTCTGCTTTCTGTTGTCGGGATTGCCTTTGCATCGGACGTTGCGCGTTGAAGGCCTCGCTCCAACTTTTTGATCCGATGTCCGCGTGTCAGCAATTTACCCGAAAGATATTCAAAACTTTCGCCGCCTAAAATAGAAAGCGCTGCGATTAAGCCTAGAAAGGCCGCGACGCCATATTGCAAGTTAAGGTAATGTGCTTCCAGCCAACCGATTGGCTTGTTCAGCAGGTCGGCCTTTGCCAGATAGTGGCGCATGTAGCTCACACGTCGCATTTCCAGGGAGCCATCGAGGATTTCTGCGAGAGGAATTTGCGAAATTACGTTGGCAAGCCTGGAATTTTCTCCGGCGAAAAACAATTCCTGTGCCAGCACATATGCTTTCGCATCCTCCAACTCCGCAGGCACGGAAATCTGCTCGAAGCTGAAACGCTCGGAGTTTGGTTTTGAAGCGCTCTTGAAGCTCAGGCCAAGCGCTCTTTCTTCATTGGGCTTCCAGACATCTGCGGGTAGTTCAACTATGCCCATATGGGTCAAAAGCAATGCGGCAAATATAGCGCCGTTTTTGTAGTTTTTTTGCCTCGCCGCGCCGAATAGTTTGTGGACAAGCAGCAAGAAACCACCCAAATAGAGGCCCATAATCGAGATGGAAAACAGCTGCCACGGAAATAGGCAGATGCCGAGCATGCCCCAACCCAGCAACAACCGCTTGCGAAAGATTGCAACGGCAGCAGTAAGAATGATGAATGGCCCCAGAATTACGCTGCCATATGGATAATATCCTCCCAAGGCGTTAAAGTGGGACGGTGTTTCGGGCAGCGTCAGGTAGGGGGCCAGCGCGTCCGGAATATGAATATATTTGTTGCTGAACGCGTTTTCACCGGTGGCGGAATTCAGGATAAGAAGCGCGACAATGAGAATGAGAATGCCGCATACAGTAAGCACTTCGCCATATCGGTGAAGCTGCTTTTCGCGTTCACTCAGGGCGTCAATACGGGTGTCCTTGGGGCCCTCGTCCTTGAGGGCCTTCCTACTGAAAACACTCTGGCTCGGCAGCATCAGGCAGCACTTTTTTCCGCATTGCGAACGGCGTCGGCCAAGCCTTCGCGCAGTGCCGCCAGTTCCTTCAGAGCGGTTGTGCGCTGGCTTGCGCCGTCGGCGTGTGCCTGCCGCACTTCCTGCAAGGTCGAAACAATATTCGTGTGAACGGATTTCAGCGTTTCAACGTCGATAACCAGTCGTTGGCTGGACTTGGCAACGGCAATCGAATTCTGCTTGAGAAGCTCCGCATTCCTGCGCAAAAGCGCGTTTGTCGTATTGTCGATACTGGTTGCCAGATTGTTGGCGTCTTCTTGCTCGGCAATGGAGACCGCCATCATGAAGGCTCGTTTCCATGCCGGAAGAGTGAGCGCCCTAATGGTCGCGAATTTGTCGACAAGTGCGTAGTTATTGGACTGGATAACCCGAACCATGGGCAATGTCTGCATGGTCGAGTGGCGAATGACTTCCAGATCGTCGGCACGTTTTGAAAGCGCGTCACGGGCAGCTTCAAGCACGGAAACGCGCTCCATCCCGGCCATATCGGCGCTCGCCGTATTGTCAGAGGCTAGCTCCGCCTGAACCTCGGCCAACCGTTTTCTGATGGCCTCGACATAAAGGCCGAGCATTTCATATTCGTTGCGGACATTTTCATAGATGCTCGCATATTCCTTGTCCCGTTCCGCGAGGTTTTCCGCTGTCTTCTCCACGGTTTCCACCAAGCGGTCGACCTGGGATTTGACGCTTTCAAATCGGGCCATCGCTTTTGCACGGGAGGAGTTGAGCTGCTTGAGCAGACCGCCGATCAACGGAATTTTGCCCCACGGATTGCCGAGGGAGTCGAAATCAAACTCCTGCGCCGTGACGACAATCTTGCTCAGCTGTTCGCCTGTTTCTCCCAGATCGCTGGCCTGGGCGCGCGACAGAACCTTGTCGGTCAAATTGCTGGTTTGATTGACAGCCTCTGCGCCGAATTCGAGGATAGAGGCAATGGAGTTCACATTGATGGTCGCCGCAAGGCTGGAAACCTCCCGCTGCCTGTCGGGGGCCATGATGTTTTCGACTTCGAGGGTTTTCAGTTGTTCACGCATTATTGGTTTGCCTCCGCAACAAAATACTCTTCAAGGGCTTCGTGACAGGTTTTGAAATTCGTGACGGCGTCGCTGCCGCGCGTCAGTTTTCCCTCTGCATGCAAAACGGCGAACAGTCGTTGTTGCCATAGGGGAAAGAGAACGTTGGAAATCTGCTGAAAACGATCATTCAGCGCCGTCAGGCTTTTTTCCGCGAGTCGGAATTGCTGGATCGCCATTTCGTTGGCGCTGCGCATGGCGACAAGATTGGCCAGCTTGCTCTCAAACCGGCTGCGAACGAAATCATCCGCCGAAGGGGCCGCAGCCAGAAGCGTTTGACCAAAGCTTATTGCCCGCTCCATCGCCGCTAGTGAAGCTGCGAGATTGTCCCGTTCCTGCCGCATCAGCTGAACGCGTTTTGTCGAGTCCGCTGAAAGTCGCTCCAGAAGGCTGAATGAAGACGAAACCTGCTGCGCGGCGATCTCGAATTTCATGTGTTCTTCAAGTGCCGCGCCGGTAAACCGCGCAAGCCAGGACTGACGGGAAAGGAGTGTTTCAAGCTCGAGCGCTCGCAGATGTTCTACGGTCTTGATAATCTGCCGTTTCAGGGCCTGACGGTTGACGACTTGAAGAAGGTCGTCATCGATCGGCTTGCATTTTGCTGCCTCATCGAGAACCGCGATTGCCTCGTCGTTGATCGTCTCGGGCAACCGAACATTCGCGTCCACTGCAATGGATTGCATTTCCTGCTGTTCCTGCATCAATCACTTTTTCAAAACTGGCATGAGCAAGCACCAGATTGGTGAAATAGCAATTAATGATTGCAAAATATGCAGAGCTTTCTACCGAAAAATGCAACTGCGTTAACAGAAGGTGAAAGCAGATATGGAAATCGCAGCATTGCCTTATTTAGAGAACGAGAGCCGTTTTCCGGATGGTTCAAACGGTTCTTTTTTCAGCCGGGGGCCGAAAGCGCAGCTACGCAATCAACCTCAACCGCGCGATTGAGCGGTGAGGCCGTGGGTGCTTAAATCGTGAAGCGGCCGATGTAGCGGCCGATGATGTAGATTTCGGGGAGTGTGAGTTCGCGGTCGTTGTGGTGTGGGTTGTCGGAGGCGATGCGCACGGTGATGGTTTCTTCGCCGGGGCGCGAGGTCACTTCCAGCCGCTTGACAACGACGCCGCCAAATTCGTCGGCCAGGGCATAAATGCCGGGCGGTGAGGGGACGCGGTGGCGTGTGTCGATGAACACGACATCGCCATCGGCAATGGTCGGCTCCATCGAATCACCCTTGACCGGGAAGGCGGCCACATGCGAGGCGCGCACATTCATGCGGTTCATGATCCACTCGGGCAGCCGCCACTGGTCGCGCACGACCTCTTTGGCAAAGGTGATGCCGTTGTGATTGCTCTGCTCAAGTGCTGCAATGCCACCGCCGCCAAGTCCGCCAACAAGATCGATCTCGTCGAT
>JBNLGT010000121.1:0-6872 GCA_050306195.1 Ensifer sp. | reverse complement strand
GATCGTGGCCATGAGATAGGCCAGTGAGCCGCCAAGGCAGAAACCGACAGCCGATACCGGCCCAAAGGGTTTGAGTGTATCGATGGCCGCGTTCATATCGCCTTCTGCTGCTGCAAAGTCGAAACTTTTCATCATTTCCATACCGGCGCTGATATCGTCAGGCCCATATCCGGCCTCATACCCAGGTTGCATCCGGTCGAACAAAGATGGAGCACCCGCTGCGTAGCCGAGGTCTGCTAGACGATCGCAGACGGAACGTATGTGATCGTTCACGCCAAAAATTTCCTGCAGCACCATAACCGCGCCTTTTGGCGTCCCTTCAGGCTTTGCCAAATACATCTTTATGGATTTGCCATCGCTCGCCGTAATATCGACCCAACCCGCGCTCATGCCAGTTCTCCTGTTTGCCTGAATGCAAGCAGGAAGCTGCCGTATTCTGCACCCCTAAGTCAAACGGTTTACGGCTTCAATTGAACGAGTATCTTTCAGCTGAAAGTGGCGGTTCATTCCAGCAGCATCTTCGGCGTGACGAAATGTTCAAGCGTCGCTATGCCGGGCGATGCGTCAGCCCATTTTTCGATATCGAGCGCAAGAACGGCGAGTGCTGCTGTCGGGAACTTCTTTTGCATGGTGGTCAACGCATCGCCTTTATCAGTGCCAATGAGCTGCCTTGCCAATGTTTCAAGTCCGGGATTGTGTCCAACCAGCATAAGTCGTTGTACCTGATTGTCGGCGGATTGAATGACCTGTAGCAGGTTTGGCGCGGAGGCTTCGTAAATAAGCGGCTCAAGACGCATCGCGCATTCGGGAAAATATGATCTTACCAGCGCCCAGGTTTCCTGTGTTCGCAGGGCTGTTGAAACAAAAGCAAATTCGGGTGTGAGCGATTGTTGCCGCATATGGCGAGCCGTCAGAGGGGCGGCGTTGACGCCTCTTGGAGCCAGCGGGCGCTCGTGATCCTCCACCCCGTCCGGCCAGGCAGACTTGGCGTGACGGAGAAGAAAAAGTTGCCTGGCGCTCATATCGATTTTTCAAACACGGGATTCGAATAGAACCTATCTTGAAACGAAAATGGCCGCCCCGAAAGGTGGCCATTGAAAGTTTTTGTTGCGGCTGAATTACTTCCAGTCGCGAATATCGACAAAATGACCTGCAACAGCTGCGGCGGCTGCCATGGCTGGCGATACGAGATGGGTGCGGCCCTTGAAGCCCTGACGGCCTTCAAAATTGCGGTTGGAGGTGGATGCGCAACGCTCGCCCGGCTTCAGGCGGTCATCATTCATGGCAAGGCACATTGAGCAGCCCGGTTCGCGCCATTCAAAGCCAGCTTCGAGAAAGATCTTGTCGAGCCCTTCTGCTTCAGCCTGTTCCTTTACAAGACCGGAGCCCGGAACGATCATTGCCGAAACCGTGCTTGCGACTTTCTTGCCTTCAACCACGGCTGCAGCGGCACGCAGGTCTTCTATGCGTCCATTGGTGCAGGAGCCGATAAACACGCGGTCAATCGCAATATCGGTCATCTTCGTGTTCGGCTTCAGGCCCATATAATCGAGCGCGCGCCATTTGGAGGTTTTCTTGTTTTCGTCCTTGATGTCATCCGGATTCGGAACGACGCCTTCGATAGAAACAACATCTTCCGGCGAAGAGCCCCAGGAAACGATTGGCGGCAGGTTGGCGGCGTCAAGCACGACCACTTTATCATAATGCGCGCCCTCGTCGGATTTCAGCGTCTGCCAGTAGGCAAGCGCCTTGTCCCAGGCTTCGCCCTTCGGCGCGCGCGGCTTGTCTTTGATATATTCAAATGTCTTTTCGTCGGGGGCAATGAGGCCTGCGCGTGCGCCGCCCTCAATAGTCATGTTGCAGACCGTCATGCGGCCTTCCATGGACAGCGAACGAATAGCTTCGCCTGCGAATTCAATCACGTGGCCCGTGCCGCCCGCCGTACCGATTTCGCCGATAATAGCAAGCACGATGTCTTTTGCGGTCACGCCTTCAGGCAGTTTGCCATCAACACGCACGAGCATGTTCTTGGCTTTTTTCTGGATCAGGGTTTGCGTCGCCAGAACATGTTCCACCTCGGATGTGCCGATGCCGTGGGCCAATGCGCCGAACGCGCCATGGGTGGAGGTGTGGCTGTCGCCGCAAACAATGGTCATGCCCGGCAATGTGAAGCCCTGTTCGGGGCCGACGATGTGCACGATGCCCTGACGCTTGTCGTTTTCGGAGTAATATTCCACGCCAAAGTCAGCAGCGTTTTTCGCCAGCGCCTCGACCTGAATACGGCTTTCCTCGTTCTTGATGCCGGTGTGGCGATCGGGCGTGGTCGGTACGTTGTGATCGACCACGGCGAGCGTCTTTTCCGGTGCGCGCAGCTTGCGATTGGCCATGCGCAGGCCTTCGAAAGCCTGCGGGCTGGTCACTTCATGCACGAGGTGACGGTCGATATAGAGAAGACAGGTTCCATCTTCGGCTTCGTTGACCAAATGGTCGTCCCAGATCTTGTCATAAAGGGTGCGGGCTGCGCTCATGATATTTTGTCCATTGCTTGGAAATTCTCAGAAATTCGGAATGCCGTTTGCCTTATTGGCCAGCCGTCAGGCCGCGCGTGTGTTCAGCGCGCCGGAAATGGAAGCGAAAAAACGCGCAGGCAGGCGCTTTCTGTCCTGAAGGACAAAGGCGTTTTCCATCTGGTCGCCATTTCTTGCTTGTTTCGTCATAACGCCGGGCTCATATCAATTTTTCTGGTGCCGGGCAATTGGTTTCACCAATGACATGGGCCTACGGGACAGGTGATGTCGCAGGTGCGCGATTTTTTCCGGCGCGGACACCGTTTTCGTTTGGGTGTGTCAGTGGCGCGTTTGACGCATGCGTTTTTCCAACTGTCTGATCAGGAGAGACAGGCCCACGGTCAAAATGAGATAAATATAGGCGACGATCGAATAGGTCTCGAAGAAGCGGAAAGATCCCGAAGCGTAGACCTTGCCCATCTGGGTGATATCGGCCACGCCCAGAACGGAAACCAGCGAGGAATCCTTCACCATGGCTACGAAATCGTTGCCCAGAGGCGGCAGGATCACGCGGATGGCCTGCGGGAACGTGATGAGGCGGAAACGCTGAAAGCGTGTCAGCCCCAGCGAATCTGCTGCTTCAAGCTGACCCTTGTCGACGGCCATGATACCAGCGCGAAAGACTTCGCCGATGAAGGCTGAATAGCCAATGGTCAAGGCGAGGATTGCTCTCCACAGAAGTGAGATGTCGCGCACCAGAACGGGGTCCATATAGCCGGCAGATATAAGCGGCGAGCAGATGAAATTAATTGCCGCCACCAGGGCGGGCGCACCGACAAAGGCGATATAGAAAAGCAGTACCAGAATCGGCACACCGCGAATGACCTCGGTGTAGAAACGGGCGGTCTGGCGTGTCCACTTGCTCCGCGAGAGTCCCATCAGGGCGATGCAGAGGCCGAGTGTTGTGGCGAGCGTGAAAGCTGTCAATGTGACGCCGACAGTAATGCCGATGCCTCGCATAACGGTTTGAAAGACCAGTGCGTAAATGTCATTGGCGGCAATAATGACGCCGAGGATAAGGGCGATGGCGATGAGAACGGCCAGCCACCAGGCAAAGCCGTCCTCATCTCCGGAACTTTCAGGCGTGAGGTTCATATGGCTTGAACGCTGACCCGTTTATTCGCCCATCTTGTATTCGAGAAACCACTTTTTGTTCAGCGCGTCGATGGTCCCGTCTTCCTTCATGGAAGCAATGGCTGCGTTGAAGGATGCAACGAGGTCAGAGCCTTTGGGAAAGATAAAACCGAAGTCTTCCGTACCCAGTGGCCCACCAACCATTTTGAGACCGCCATCCGAGGCGTCGACGTAACCCTGTCCAGCAGTTCCGTCAGTGAGGACAGCGTCGACATCTCCGGTCTTGAGCGCTTGGACGGTAGCGCCAAAGGTTTCAAAAAGCTTGATGCGGGGATTGGCTTCGTCGCCGTCCAGAACCTCATAAACTGCAGTGTAAAACGGTGTTGTGCCCGGTTGAGCGCCGAAAAGAAGCGCGTCGTTTTCAGAAAAACTTTTTGCATCGGTAAAACGGGTTTCATCGCCACGCACCAGCATGAATTGTTCCGAGCGCATGTAGGGATCAGAGAAATCTACCTTTTCCTTGCGGTCGTCGCGGATGGTGATGCCCGTCATGCCCATATCGTATTGGTGATCGGATACGGCCTGAATCATCGCGTCCCAGCTTGTGTTCTGATATTCGACCTTGAAATTTAGCCGCTTGGCCATCTCATTCACTGCGTCATATTCCCAGCCGATCTGGTTCCCTGTCTTGGGGTCGACGAACTGAAGCGGCGGATAGGCGTTTTCCGTTACGACAACGATGGTTTTCCCGCCGAGGTCGGGAAGGTCTCCAGCTACAGCGGTAAGGGGAAAAAACGACAGAGCGGCAAAGCCGGACAGAACAATACGTCTGGTAAACATTTGGAATGACTCCTGAATTTGTGGCGTGGCGAGAGTGTCACAAACAAAGGCGCTTTAACAAGTGGCCTGGATCATTCTTTATAGGTGCACAAACAAGAAAGCCGCCCGGCAGGCCGGACGGCTTTCTGCAATCAATTATTTGCTGAAATTTATTCAGCAGAACCTTCTGCCGGAGCCTCAGCAGCTGCAGCTTCCGCGGCAGCCTTTTCAGCGGCTTCTGCTGCTGCCTTTTCGGCTGCAAGCGCTTCAGCGGCTGCAATCTTTTCGGCTTCAATCCGTGCCTTTTCTTCGGCAATGGCCTGACGCTCAGCTTCGTTCAGCTTGCGCGCGCGTGTGCCGGTGTTTTCAACGATACGCGCAGATTTACCGCGACGGTCACGCAGGTAGTAGAGTTTCGCACGGCGAACCTTACCACGGCGAACGACGACAACGCCTTCAACCAGCGGAGAGTAAACCGGGAATACGCGTTCAACGCCTTCGCCGTAGGAAATCTTGCGAACCGTGAAGCTTTCGTTCAGGCCTGCGCCGGAACGTGCGATGCATACGCCTTCGAAAGCCTGTACGCGAGTACGCGTGCCTTCAACAACGCGAACGTTGACGCGCAGGGTGTCGCCCGGAGAAAATTCCGGAAGCTGGCGCTTTTCTTCAATCTTGGCGGCCTGCTCGGCCTCGAGCTGCTTGATGATGCTCATTGTCTTCAACCTTCGTTTTTCTAAAACAGCCAGAGCGCTCGACTTCCATCCTTCGGTTATCCTCCGGATGTGCTTTCTTGCAGGAGCGGGTTCGCCAGTTCTTTATTTGGTAACGGTTGGGGCCAGACATAGTTGGCCCATTGGTTTCCGCGCGCTGCATTACACGAAGTACAGCGGTTTGTCACCCCTTGGGGCGCAAATTTGTCACCGGGATGATTTCCAGCTTTCGTGAAATGTTAAATCCGGTTAAATGCCCCGCAATGGAGGGGCATTCATGACAATTCTTGCAGCAGTACTTCTTTTTCTGGCGGGACTCGTATCCGGCGTGATCAACGCCATTGCTGGCGGCGGCACATTCCTGACCTTCGGCGCAATGACATTTGCCGGGTTGCCGCCCATTTCGGCCAATGCCACTTCATCCATTGTGCAGTTTCCGGGTTATATCACCTCAGCATATGCCTATAAGGACACAATTGTACGCGAGTGGAAGGCCATTGCGGTTCTCTCGCTGGTTTCACTTGTCGGCTCTCTGGGCGGGGCGCTGTTTCTGCTGTCGCTTTCCAATCCTTCTTTCAAGAGCATGGTTCCCTGGCTTTTGCTGGCTGCAACTGCGCTCTTTGCCGCAGGGCCAAAATTGCGTCCTGCCGCCAGCCTTGAGCGCCCACCCAACAGCCCGTTTGGCATCGTCATCCAGTTTGTTACCTCCATTTATGGCGGATTTTTTGGAGCGGGCATGGGCATCATGATGTTGGCTTCGCTGGGGTTGGCAACCGGCGGTGATTATCACCGGCTGAACGCGCTGAAGAATTTTCTGTCCATCGTCATCGCTTTGGTCGCCATTTTGGTCTTTACAGCCGGTGGCGCGATATCCTGGCTGCACGCCGTCATCATGTTGCCGGGCGCTGGGCTCGGCGGCTACTTAGGCGTTTACGCGGCCAAGCGCCTGCCGCAGGCATGGCTCCGATATGCGGTCATTGCCGTTGGCCTGTTTCTGGCGGGCTATTATTTCTTCAAAGCCTGATTTCGAGAGTGGTGAGAAAAGAAAACACTTAGCGAAAGCCAAGGAGGCTATGTCTCGTCCTTTGGTTGCGTGATCAAATCCGGACGCCGCTTTTGTGTCAGCTCCAGCGCCTGCTGGCGTCGCCATTCGTCGATCTTTTTGTGATTGCCGGAGGTGAGGACGTCGGGAATCGTGCGGCCTTCCCATTCGGTGGGTCGGGTATAATGGGGGTGTTCCAGAAGGCCGCCTTCAAAGCTTTCATGCACGCCTGACTGATCATTGCCCATGACACCGGGCAGAACGCGCACTACAGCGTCGAGCAAAATCACGGCCGCTGGCTCACCGCCAGAAAGAACGTAGTCGCCAATGGACACCTCTTCGAGGTTGCGGCCTTCAATGACACGCTGATCCACGCCCTCAAAACGACCGCAGACGATCATAGCGCCCGGACCCGCGGCAAGCTCCCGCACGCGGGCTTGTGTCAGTGGCTTACCACGCGGGCTCATCAGTAGACGCGGCCTGTCATCATGGCCGACGGAATCGATGGCTTTTGCCAGAATGTCAGGCCGCAGCACCATGCCCGCGCCGCCGCCGGAATTGGCCGATTTGCATTTTCAGCGCGTGCCGGTCCCGGTCCTGACGCGGTTGCAGGTGATCATGGCGCAACTGCGCCGTTTTTTCGCATGAGCGCAAGGCTCT
>JBNLGT010000120.1:0-6941 GCA_050306195.1 Ensifer sp. | reverse complement strand
TGACCAATAGCCGCGCCTGTTCGCCTTGAAGTTTTTCCAGCGTCGCTGATTGGCGGGTGAAAGGAAAGGCCGTTTCCCTCTTGCCGCCAAAGGCATGTCCATCGGCGCGTCCACCATCAGACATCCCTCCGCTCAAAATCGATCCGCGGATCAACCCAAGTGTAAATCACATCCGAGATGAGACCGACGACGAGACCCAGAAGGGAGAAGATGTAAAGCGTCGCAAAGACCACCGGATAGTCGCGCTTGACGATGGCGAAATAGCCAAGCCGTCCCAGCCCGTCGAGCGAGAATATGTTCTCGATGAGCAGGGACCCGGAGAAGAAGGCGGTGATGAAAGCGCCGGGAAAACCCGCAATGATGATCAGCATGGCGTTACGGAAAACATGGCCATAGAGCACTTGCCGGTCGGTCAGCCCCTTGGCCTTGGCTGTGATGACATACTGCTTGCGAATTTCATCGATGAAGGAATTCTTGGTCAGAAGCGTTGTCGTCGCAAACGCCGCCAGTGACAGCGAGATCAGCGGCAGGGCAAGGTGCCAGAAATAGTCGATGATCTTTTCATACCAGGGCAGGTCCCAGAAATTGTCAGAAACCAGCCCGCGCAGCGGGAACCAGTCTAGATAGGAACCGCCCGCAAAGAGCACAATCAAGAGGATGCCGAACAGAAAACTCGGGATCGCATAGCCGATAATGATCACGCCTGATGTCCAGACATCGAATGGGGAACCATCCTCCACTGCTTTCTTGATGCCCAGCGGTATCGATATGATGTAGGAAAAAATCAGGATCCACACACCCAAAGACATCGAGACCGGCAGCCGCGTCTTGATTTGGTCAATCACGGTCTCGTTGGAAAAGAAGCTTTCGCCAAAATCGAAGCGGGCATAATCCCACATCATTTTTAAAAACCGCTCCAGCGGTGGTTTGTCGAAGCCGAACTGTTTTTCCAGCTTTTTAATCAGATCAGGGTCAAGGCCCTGCGATCCCCGATATTTGCCGGATAGCTCGTCGCCGCCTGAAAAATCCTGAACATCGGCGGAGCCTGAAAGTCTGTCCTCCACGCCGCCTGCCTGGCCCGAAAGTTCGGCTATCACCTGCTCCACCGGCCCGCCGGGAGCAAACTGAACGACGGCAAAGGAGATCGCCATGATGCCGATAAGCGTCGGTATGATCAGCAGAAGGCGGCGAACAACGTATGCTCCCATTTAGAAACCATCCTTTTTCGCGCGTTCAATCCGCATTTTCAGGTGTTTCAAGCTGCTCTATCCTGCCGGTTTATCAATCAAGAATGGGTTTTAGAAATTGCCGCTTGCCGCAAGCTGACGTTACTGCTTCATCCACCAAACATCGGGGAAGCCCACGGAATAATAGGGTAGATCCTCCGGGTGCAAGAGATCCTTGCGATAGGCAATCCTGTCTGTATTTCCGTAATAGAGCGGAATGACATATTGATGCGCCATCAAGACCCGGTCCAATGCGCGCGCGGCGCCTACGAGATCTTCTCGATTTTTGGCGAAAATCACCATCTTTATCAAAGCATCAACAGCCGGATCCGATATTCCCGCATAGTTTTGGGAGCCTTCGCGATTAGCTGCATTCGAGCCCCAGTATTCAGCCTGTTCGTTGCCGGGGTTCAGGCTTTGGGCCCACACCTTTACCATCATATCGTAGTCGAAACTTCTGATACGGTTCGTATACTGCGCCGCATCGACAACCCGGATCGTTGCGTCTATGCCAATTTTTTTCAGGCTTTCTTCGACCCAAGGGTTGATCACGACGGTCAGCAGCGGGCCGTTCAGCAAAATCTCAAACGTCAGTGGCTTGCCGGTTTTCACATTGACCATCTTGGTGCCGCGGATTTCATAACCGGCTTCCTTGAACAGGCCGACTGCGGTCCTCAGGTTCTTGCGCAGCGCCTGCTGCGAACCGCCGACCGGATTTGTGTACGGCGCTGTGAATATTTCGGGCGGCACCTCATTCTTCACCTCATTCAGGGCATCCAGCTCCTTACCCTCGGGCAGGTCTCTTGACGCCAGTTCCGTGCCGAAGAAGAAACTGTCAACGCGCTTGTAGGCGCCAAAGAAGGTGGTTTTGTTCAGCGTCTCAAAATCGAAAGTGTAGTTTAGCGCCTTGCGAATCCTTTCGTCCTTGAAGATATCTCGCCGCATGTTCGGTACCAGCGCCTGCATGACGCCTACGGCTCTGAATGTATTTGGCAGCTCTTCACGCTTGATGTCGCCTTTTTTGACGGCTGGAAAGTCATATTGAGTGGCCCAGCGAGCGGCCTTGTTCTCGCGCCAAAAATCGATATTGCCAGCGCGGAAGGATTGAAACTCCACGTCGCGATCGCCGAAATATTGATAGGTTATCGAACCGAAATTATTGCTTCCCTTATTCACGGGAAGGTCCTTGCCCCAGTAGTCATCCCGAAGCTCGTAGCGGATGTTCACGCCAGCATCGAAAGAAGTGATTTTGTAAGGCCCTGAACCCATCACCGGTTCAAGGGTCGTTCTGCTGATATCCCGTGGCTTTCCGTCGGCATCTTTGGCTTCCCACCAGTGTTTTGGCAGAACCAGAATTTGCCCGACTATCTGCGGCAGCTCTTGATTGTTCTTTTCGTCGAAATAGAAAGTTACCTCGTTTGGGCCGGTCGCCTCCGCCTTCGTCACGTGGGCGTAATAGAATTGATATCGTGGCGTCAGTTCCTTCTGCTTGTTGAAGGAAAATATGACGTCATCTGGGGTTATTGGCTTGCCGTCCGCCCATTTTGCTTCCTCACGAAGCCTGAATTTTGCAAAGGAAATATCATCCGGATACGCAAGGCTTTCAGCAATTAGGCCGTAGCTTGTGGAAACTTCATCCTGCGAATCCTTCATCAGAGTATCAAAGACAAGCCCGAGTCCCTCAGCAACATCCCCTTTGGCAAGAGCAGGATTAAACGTGTTGAAGGTCCCGGTGGTCGAAAGCCGCAGATCACCGCCCTTCGGGGCGTCGGGATTGACATATTTGAAATGCTGAAAATTGGCTGGGTAGCCAGGTTCACCCATCACGGTAACGCCGTGTCGCCACTCAAGTTCTTCTGCAAGAGGAGATGATGAGAAAAGGAAAATCATGCACAGGGAGGCTAAACCCATTTTCAATGCAAGCATGAGTTTCTCTGTCATCCGGTCATTCCCCTTTTTCTGAATCGCATTGTTTTGCCCACAATATGACAGATTTTGCCAAAAAACAGGCATCTCGCACGTAAATAGATTGTCAGCGTTCTCGTGAGTGGGATTACGCAGATCGACAAGGGATTCACGGCAGGACGGTTTCAGTTTAGAATTCGACCAAATCACGGACGAGGAAATTTGTGATGCGACTTTCAGGCGGGGTGAGAAAATACAGCGCGCGGTTCGGGCTTTGCCTGCTGGCCTGCCTTCTTGGCGGGCTGCCGGTGATGGCCGACAGTCGCGAGGCCAAACAGGTTTTTGGTCATGTGAGTAGCGGCTCGGCTCAAGCGCCGCAAGCGATCGGCTTCTATTCGAAGGGCTGTCAGGCGGGCGCGGTGCAACTTCCGGCAAGCGGGCCAAATTGGCAGGCGATGCGGCTTTCCAGAAACCGGCGCTGGGGGCAGCCCGAGCTCGTCAGCACAATTGAAAAGCTAGCCCGCGACGCAGCTTTGTATGACGGCTGGCCCGGTCTTCTTGTTGGCGACATGTCACAACCGCGTGGCGGACCCATGCTCACCGGTCACGCTTCGCATCAGGTGGGTCTCGATGCCGATATATGGCTAACGCCCATGCCGGGCCGAACGCTGACGACCAGTGAGCGCGAAAACCTGTCCGCCGTTTCGGTGCTCAACAAAAAAGCTTTTCTGACACTTGATCGCAATGTCTGGTCCCCGGCGCATGGTCGTCTCATCATGCGTGCCGCGTCTTATCCTGAAGTCCAGCGCATCTTCGTGAACCCGGCGATCAAGAAGGAGCTGTGCGATACCTGGAAAGGGGATCGGTCGATCCTCGGCAAAGTGCGTCCCTACTACAGCCATGATTATCATTTCCATATACGGCTGTCTTGCCAACCCGGCTCTGCGAACTGCAAGCCACAGGCGGCGGTGCCTGCGGGGGATGGCTGCGGCAAGCAGCTTTCATGGTGGTATACAGATGAGCCCTGGCGCAAACCGCCGCCGCCGAAAAAAGGTGAGAAACCGCGGAAACCGCGCATAGTTACTGTTTCAGATCTGCCAAAGGCCTGCGAGGGCGTATTATCTGCTGCTGCGGTGAGAGCCGATGGAAATCTGGGTGTCGAAACATCTGCCAAAACATCGCAAGCCGCAGAAAAAGGGGTGCCTGTCACAAGTCTGGCCTCCGCTTTCGCGTTGCCTAAGGGGCCTGTTGCCGCGAATGTTCCCGTGCCAACCGCTGCGCCTGCTGATGCCGGGGCGATAATATCCGGTTATCCTGTGCTGCCTGCATCGGTTCCGGTTCCGCTGAGCCGCCCTTCACGCTGAGCGCTCTTTTCAAGAGCAACAGAACCCGATAGAAATCAAATCGATTTAAACGTGATCGATGTGAGGGACGGTCTGTGCCGGAAAAAGGGTGTATTGCGCTCATAGCGCATGACATGAAGAAGGATGGCATGGCGGAATTCGCCGCCAATCATCAGGAACGACTTTCGAAATTCAGGCTTGTTGCCACGGGCACGACCGGCGGACGAATTCTTGAAGCATGCCCCGGACTTGAGGTAACACGTCTGAAAAGTGGACCGCTTGGCGGTGATCAGCAGATCGGCGCAATGATTGCGACAGGCGAGGTGCAAATGCTCCTTTTTTTCACTGACCCGCTGACGGCATTGCCGCACGATGTGGATGTGAAAGCATTGACACGCCTGGCGACTGTCTACGATATCCCCATGGCGCTGAACCGCGCTACCGCTGAATATCTGATCAAGACTATCTGACCTGCCCGTCGCAGCGCGAGTAACAGCCATGAATGACAACAGCCTGCCTTTTCCCATCCTTATCGGCGACATAGGTGGAACCAATGCGCGATTTTCGGTTCTTTTGAACGCTCTTGATGCGCCTGTGGATCTGCCCACGGCGCAGACGGCCAGCTATCTCAATATTGACGATGCAATACGCGACTGTGTCTTCGAAAAGGCGGGCTTGAAGCCAAAATCCGCCATACTTGCTATCGCGGGACCAGTTGATGGTGACGAGGTGGATCTGACCAATTGCCCCTGGGTTGTGCGGCCCAAAGTGCTGATGCGTGATCTGGGATTTGAAGCCTTTCTTCTGGTCAACGATTTTGAAGCCCAGGCGCTTGCCATTGCCTCAATGGGTGAGGAGCATCGCGAACTCTTGGGCGGGCCGAATGCGACGCCGGATGCTTCCCGCGTGGTTCTGGGGCCCGGCACGGGGCTCGGTGTTGGTGGCCTGTTTTATCTGCAGGGCCTTTGGGTACCAGTCCCGGGCGAGGGCGGGCATATGGATATCGGGCCGCGCACCCCGCGCGACTACCAGCTATTTCCACACTATACGCCCATTGAGGGGCGCATTTCCGGTGAACAGCTTCTCTGTGGCCGGGGACTGGTGAATATTTATAACGGCGTTTGCGCAGCCGATGGTATTGAGCCCGTTCTCAAGACACCCGCCGATATCACGGCCAACGGCCTTCCTGGCGGAAGCAACGAGCAAGCGCGCGAAACCCTGACATTGTTTGCAACTTATCTTGGTCGTGTGGCCGGTGACGTGGCGCTTGTGTTCAAGGCTGACGGCGGTGTTTTTCTGGCGGGTGGTATTTCACAACGGATCATTCCTGTTTTGAAAATGCCGGAGTTTCGAGCTGCCTTTGAGGACAAAGCTCCGCACACGCAAATGTTGAGAGATATCCCGACCTATGTCGTGACTCATCCCATGGCGGCGCTGGCCGGTCTTGCAGATTATGCCCGCGCACCGGGCCGATTTGGACTTTCAACGCAAGGCCGCTATTGGCGCGCGTGAAATCAGGCTCTATAGAAACCTCCAGCAATGAAACGCGAAATTGCGGGAGGCCCAATGAGTGAAGCTGATATGAAACTGGTCGTCGTCGGTGCGGCAGGCCGTATGGGGCAAACACTTGTAAGGGCGATCACAGCTGCCAAGGGCGTCACGGTTTCCGCCGCGGTTGAACGACCCGGTTCGCCCTTCGTTGGTCAGGATATGGGCGAGGTCGCCAGTATTGGTTCGCTCGGCGTCACGATTACCGACGACGCACTCTCCGCTTTCGTGGCCGCTGACGGTGTTATTGATTTCACGGTCCCCGCCGCCACGGTCGAATTTGCCGCCCTTTCGGCACAGGCCCGCATTGTCCACATCATTGGCACAACCGGCCTGAGCGAGGATGACGAGAAGAAAATTGCAGCGGCTGCGCGCCATGCCCGGATCGTCAAGTCCGGGAATATGAGCCTCGGCGTCAACTTGCTTGGCGTGCTGGTGCGTGAGGCGGCCAAGGCGCTTGATGCTGTAGACTGGGATATTGATGTCTTGGAGATGCATCACAAGCATAAGGTGGACGCGCCTTCGGGCACCGCCTATCTCCTTGGCCAGGAAGCGGCCAAAGGCAGGGGGATTGGCCTGAAGGAAAAGGCAGTCACCGTTCGCTCCGGCATCACCGGCCCGCGAGAGGAAGGCACCATCGGTTTCGCAACATTGCGCGGCGGCGGGGTCATCGGCGAGCACTCGGTTATCTTCGCCAGCGAAAATGAAACCATCACATTGTCGCACCGCGCCATGGACCGCTCGCTTTTTGCCAGCGGCGCCATCAAGTCGGCGCTTTGGGCGCGCGACAAGAAACCAGGCCTCTATCATACGCTCGATGTTCTCGGGCTTTCGAACTAAATTATCAGGAGTTGAATTATGAGCGGAACGCTTGTCCTCGTCCGTCACGGGCAAAGTGAGTGGAACCTGAAGAACCTTT
>JBNLGT010000119.1:0-7049 GCA_050306195.1 Ensifer sp. | reverse complement strand
TTTGAACGAAAAGCCCGGATCTTGCGTCCGGGCTTTTTTATGCGCCTGCGCCCAAAATGGCGGCCCAAATGGAAACCGTGATTACGCCCAGCGCTGTCCCCAGGGTAATGACTGAGGCCGCGAAGCGCCGGTCGGAATCAAACTGGTTTGCAATGAGCCACACATTGACCCCTGGCGGTACGGAAGCGCACAAGACCGCCGTCATGGACCAGACAGGCGGAAGGCCGAATATCCTGGTTGTGAAATAGACAACGGCGGGCATCAAAACCAGCTTCAGGCCACTCGCCACAAACGCAGGCGCAACGCTGCCCGCGATACCATATTGTCGAAGGGACATACCGAGCGAAATCAACGCCATCGGTCCGGCGACATGCGCGATCTGATCGGTCACGGTCAAAACAGCATCCGGCAGGTGGATGTTAAGCAGGTTGATCAACGCGCCCGACAGTATGGCAATAATCATGGGGTTGCGGGACAGGCTTTTTACGATCTGCTTCAACGTGTCTGCCAGAGCAGGTGCGCTATCCCGGTTAGCCTTGAATTCAATTGTAATTGTGCTGACGGTCATCATGACCGGAAGATGAACGGCAAGAAGCGTGGAGATGACCAGCAACCCCTCCGTGCCGAACGTTCTCGTGATCAGCGGCAGGCCGATCAAGACAAGATTTGAAAAGCAGGAGGAAAAGGCCATGACGACCGACGCCTTTGGATCGCGCCGGAAGACGCGCGATGAAATGAACTGACCAACAGTCCAGGCCACGGCAATCCCGGAAAAATAGGCAGCCCACAGGCGAAAGGCCGAGGCCGGGTCAAAATCTGCCCGCCCCAAAGCGGTAAAAAGAAGAACCGGGACTGCAACCTTGAAGACGAAAGAGCCGAGTGCTGCGCCCACCTCCGCCTTCAGATAACCCGTTGCCAGCAATGCCCAGCCAACAAGGATGAGGAGGAAGACAGGCAGGACATTGGCAAAGATTGCAGACACGGATAGCTTTCGTTCGTTCAGCCGAGAGGCCGGAGCCACTTCAGGGACATGATATGAAAATTCTCGTCATTTTGAATATGCGCGGCACCGCGATGGGTCTTCTGGGAAAGGCCATAACGGAAGCAGGCGGCAAGATGCAATATTGCGCCGCCTATTGTGGTGAAAAACTTCCCGCCTCGCCTGACGGGTTTTCCGGTCTGGTCGTGATGGGTGGGGAGCAAAATGCGCTGGATGATCAACGCTCGCCCTACATCCCTGAGCTGCTGGACCTCATTTTAGCATTTGCGGCCGCCGACAAGCCTATCCTTGGAATTTGCTTGGGAAGCCAACTGATAGCGAGGGCTTTTGGGGGCGAAAACAAAATCGGCATCACGCCTGAATTTGCATGGCAAACCGTGGAACTGACCGAGGAAGGCAAACGGGATCCACTCATGTCAGCGTTGCCAGCCCGGTTCCCGCAGTTTCAGTGGCACGACGATACTTTCACGTTGCCGGAACAAGCCGTTCGGCTTGCCGCAAGCGAGGGGGTTGCCAATCAGGCATTCCGCATAGGCCGCGCCTGCTATGGGATCCAGTTTCATTCGGAAGCCGACCGATCGCTCGTCTATGATTGGAGTACGATGTATCGCGATATCATTCTTGATGTTGCACCGGACTGGCTGGGCAACCTGGATAGACATGCATCGCTCCATGCCGACGACGCCGACCGGGCCAGCGGCCTGTTGCTGCGCAATTGGGCGAACCTGCTCAGCGGCTGATCAGTTTCGCCCCGGCAGCACACGGTCAGGTGGACGGTGACCATCAAAGAAGGTGCGGATATTGATGATGACCCTGTTTCCCATGTCGATGCGCCCCTCAAGCGTGGCGGACCCCATATGCGGCAGGAGGACCACCTTGCCGCCCTCCACGAGGCGCAAAAGTTTCGTGCTGACACGTGGTTCATGCTCGAAGACATCAAGCCCTGCGCCGGCCAACTTGCCCCCGGCTATGGCCTTCACCATGGCGTCTTCATCAATCACCTGACCGCGAGAGGTATTGACGATGTAAGCGTCCGGCGACATGAGCGCCAGTCGTCTCGCCGAAAGAAGATGGAATGTGCCGGGCGTCGATGGGCAATTCACCGATACAATGTCGACCCGCGCCAGCATCTGATCAAGACTTTCCCAATAGGTCGCCTCAAGCTCGTCCTCTACCGCCTCACTCACGCGGTTGCGATTATGATAGTGAATTGACAGGCCGAATGCCTTTGCGCGCCGGGCAACTGCTGTGCCGATGCGGCCCATGCCAATGATACCTATGCGCTTGCCCCATATGCGACGCCCCATCATCCATGTTGGCGACCAGCCCCGCCACTCACCGCCACTTTCAGTCAAGACACGCGCGCCTTCAACCAGGCGCCGCGGCACAGCCAAGATCAATGCCATTGTCATGTCTGCAGTATCTTCTGTCAGCACATTGGGCGTGTTGGTAACGGTTATCCCCCTTTGGGCAGCCGCATCCACATCCACGTTGTCTATGCCATTGGAAAAGCTTGCAATCAGCTTGAGCTGCGGCCCGGCCTGCGCCAACAAGGCTGCATCTATCTTGTCGGTCACGGTCGGCACAAGAACTTCTGCACTTTTGACCGCTGCAACAAGCTGGGGCTGCGTGCGCCGCACATCCTCAACGTTCAGTTCAACATCAAAAAGCTCGCACATCCGCGTCTCCACGGGCTCGGGCAGTTTTCGGGTCAGGTAGACTTTAGGCTTTTTCCGATTGGGCATAGTGTTTTGCTATTCAGAGCTCATTAACCTAGATAGGTGAGAATCCTGCGGACCGGGTCTTTCTAACAGACCCGTCGGGGAAGACAAACAAAACTCGAATGCCTGGACATGCCTGACAACCAAAAACACCTCAAGACCAAGCTGCTGAAAGCCGTAGCGACCCTTGCATTCACCATGGTGCTGGCTGCTCCGCTATCAACATTTGAACACGGGCGCGCGCAGGCGCAGGCAATTTCAAAGGGCGCCAGCGAATTGCCGCTACCTCGCTTTGCCAGCCTCAAGGCCAAACGCCTGAACATGCGGGTAGGACCGGGGACAGATTTTGCCGTTTCCTGGCTCTATACACGCCCCGGCCTGCCGGTTGAAATCATTCAGGAATATGACAACTGGCGACGCATCCGGGACGTGAGCGGAACGGAGGGGTGGGTTTACCATTCGCTTCTTTCAGGCAAACGAACGGCTGTTGCCGCGCCCTGGATGCGCGACAAGGGCGAGGAGATCTACATAAACCTGCGCAACGAAGCCCAGGCAAATGCCAGGATCACCGCGAAGTTGCAGCCGGGTGTTATCATGGATATCGACGAGTGCACCGGGGAATGGTGCCACGCTAGTGTCGAATCATACTCCGGCTGGGTATCGCAGGGTGAAATCTGGGGCGCTTATCCGAATGAAGCCTTTAAATAAGGCCTGATTCGGCGGCAAGTTTGGCGAGCGACACTCTGGGCCGAGGGCCAATGTGCTGGATAACCATGCCCGCTGCTAAGCTACCCAGAGCACCGCAGGTCGAAAGTGGCAAATCGTTGGTATAGCCATACAGGAACCCAGCGGCATACAAATCTCCAGCGCCAGTCGTATCAACCACCTGATCAACCGGTATCGCCTCAATTTTAATCCGCTCGCCACCGCGGATCGCCACCGACCCGTTTTCGCTATCGGTGATGGCCGCAAGCTTGCATTCCTTGCCAATTCGCTCCTGCGCGGCAGCAAAATCGTCTGTTTCATAAAGTGATAGCAACTCGCTGCGATTGGCGAATACGATGTCGACAGTGCCTGAGCGCATGAGGTCAAGAAATTCCCCGCGATAACGATCCACACAGAAGGAATCCGAAAGCGTCATGGCGACTTCGCGGCCATTCTCATGGGCTATCCGGGCGCATTCGCGAATGGCGTCCTTAGCGCGCGGTGGATCCCAGAGATAGCCCTCAAAATAGGTGACCTTCGACTGGGCAACCACATCCGCCTCAACATCCTCAGGCCCAAGCTCGACACATGCACCCAAGTAAGTGTTCATTGAGCGCTCACCATCAGGCGTCACGAAAATCATCGAACGAGCGGTTGGCGGTGAACTTTCCAGCGGGCGGGTTGCAAAATGCACGCCCAGAGCGCGGATATCGTGGGTGAAAATCTTGCCGAGCTGATCTGAAGAAACCTTCCCAAAATAAGCTGTTTTGCCGCCAAAACTGGCAACACCAGCCGCCGTATTCCCGGCGCTGCCGCCCGAGGCTTCTAGCGCCGGACCCATACGCTCGTAAAGCAGCTCCGCACGCTCGGCGTCAACGAGATTCATCGCGCCCTTGGTTATTGAATTCTCGGAGAGAAAAGTGTCTTCGCAATTGGAAATGATATCCACGATCGCATTGCCGACCGTCAGAACGTCGAATTTTGGCATCTCGCATTCCAGCTATTTATACTATCTTCTTCATAAGGATTTTTGCCATAATTGAAAGCCTACCGCGAAGGGAGAAATGCCATGCCCGAAAAGCCACGCGTCACGATCTTGTACTGCACACAGTGCAACTGGCTTCTGCGCGCCGCATGGATGGCGCAGGAGCTGCTTTCAACCTTTTCCTATGTGCTGGGTGAAGTCGCACTTATTCCCGGTACGGGCGGGAATTTTGAAATCAGGATTGATGGACAACTGATCTGGGAGCGCAAGCGCGACGGCGGGTTCCCTGGGCCCAAAGAGCTGAAGCAGCGAGTTCGCGATGTCGTTGAACCCGAGCGCGATCTGGGCCACGTTGATCACTCGTGAAACCAACGGCGGTCTGTCGAGAAATTTTGCGGGCGCCGCCCGTTAACAATTCGGTTTTTCAGCCAAACCAGGCAAAAATATAGTAGCGGTCGCCAATTGCCTTCTCGCCGCTTCACCGGGTTTGAGCGGTGCATGAAAAATTTGTTTCCTGAATAAAGCTGATTTTCGTGAAAGCCAGTTGACAGCGAACCGGTTGCCTCTTACATGCCTCCTCGTTGCCCAGATGGCGGAATTGGTAGACGCGCCAGCTTCAGGTGCTGGTACTCGCAAGGGTGTGGAGGTTCGAGTCCTCTTCTGGGCACCAAATTCTTCGAATTCGGATTCCTTGTTTGCAGGTTGCCGCCTGCCAACCCAACATGCGTGGTTTGGGTTCGAGGTTTTCCGCTCCCCTTTATGACAGACGGAATGCATGTATATGTCGCTTTTGCGTCAATAGACCATCACTGCGCGCGGGTGGTCGCGGCAGAAGCGGGCCACACAAGACCGTAGGCTTCTGCCATACAAGCTTCGATATTTATGCCGATCATCCGAGTGGAAACAATGAACTAAACACCCACCCGGACAGTCCCTGGCCTTGCGACAAGCCTGTCTGGCTTTTACAGGGAACTGAAATACTCAAGCTTGAGTCCACAGCAGACGACGACATTACCCTTGGGCAAGAATGTCATGTAATCTTTTTTGCGCTGTCTCTGGAGACATAGTGCTGTCATTGAAGAAATCAGCAAGAACCGCGTTCCAGCCTTCCGACATCTGCGACGGCATGGCCATCGATTGGGCGCTCACTCCACGATTTTCTTCAATCATGATCTTCAAGCCAAGCCGACCGCATTTGTCGAGGCCTTCGGGACTGACATCCATGCGGGCGGGCAGGGAGCCCTTGATTCTGCTGAAAGCTACCTGTTTTTCCTTATCGAGAACCAGTTTTGCAAATTCACGCTGGGCCTGGATGGTGCCGTCTCTGCTTGTCAACGGAAACGCGAAAGCATCAATCACCATGAAATAGGCAATAGAGGTTCCCGGAGCTAGGTTACAATCGAAATCCTTGTCAACGGAATAACCTCTGGCGATCAGCTCACCTTTTGCCCAATCACCCATGAATTGCATGCCAGCCTCACCCCGCCCTACGGCGTCCGAGGCGTCTGCCCAGGTTTTGGATTTTCTCACCTCTAATGGTTCGGCATAGTTTGAAATACGGCGAAGCATTTTGAGGGCCTCAAGAAACCGCTGGTCGTCAACTGCTGATGCGTCACCCCGGATGAGGCGGGAATAGCCTTCAGCGCCAAGCTTGTTGTACATCATATTGTTGAACACCATGGAAATTTCCCAAGAACCGCCGCCGATTGCCACCGGCAACAGGCCCTGCTCTTTTATCTTTTCCGCGGCCACAAAAATTTCGTCCCATGTCTGAGGCAGACTGACGCCTACCTTGTTAAAAACCTTGACGCTTGTCCAAAACCAATTCTCGGCATGGATATTGGTGGGAGCGAAATAGACTTTGTCATCATAGGTAATGCGTTTAAGGACACTCATCGGCAGCACGTCACGCCAATGCCCGGCCTGGGCCACATCATCAATGTCCAACACCACACCCATCGCCGGTAGCTCTTTTGAGCCTTCGTTCGCATTCCACTGCATGACGGCGGGCGGATAGCCGTTGGATATGCGTTCGGCTACGATTTTCTGGACCGATACCTTGTTGGCGCGTGGCAAGTCGATCCACTCTTTGCCAGACTGCCTCCAGGCTTGCCGAAATACATCCAGCGCCTGACTTTCGCTTTTGGAAACCCAAAAATGAACGACATCCAACGTATGGCTGTCGTCAGCAACTGCTGGTTCGCTGCAAATGCCGAGCGCCAGGAACACACTAGTTATCAAAGCTGTTTTTGAAAGAAGCTGTTTCACTGTATTCCCCAAGTTAGAATTGTTTCAGAAAGCGCTTTGCTGCCGCACAGGGTCTCAGCGAGACCTTCAGGCATGCGCCAATGCTTTGGATTCCTGGAGGCAATACGCCTTCCTGAGGGCTGCCGCTGCGGCTTCCTCGGGTTGTGGCTTTGAAAAGAGATAGCCTTGACCAATCTTGCAGCCTGCATTGATCAGAAATTCCCTTTGTTCTTGGGTCTCGATGCCTTCAGCCACACATTTTTTGCCAAGGTTTCTGGCAAGATCGACCACCGCGTTAACTATCTGCGCGCTACGCTGATCATGCCCGATCCCGCTTACGAAGCTGCGATCGATTTTCAGTTCATCAAACGGGAAGTCCATCGGATGTACG
>JBNLGT010000118.1:0-7575 GCA_050306195.1 Ensifer sp. | reverse complement strand
CCATGGGGGTGACACTGGCGCTGCGCCCGCTCAAGCGTATCCCCATTGAAATCGGCTATATCGTTCCGGCCAAGCTGATTGCGCTGCCCATCATCATGTATGTCTTTTTGAGTGCAGCGGGTAATTTTGACCCGATCTGGATTCAGACAGCTGTATTGATGGCCGCATTGCCGACAGCCACCAATGTTTTTGTGATCGGCCAGCAATATGGTGTCTGGCAGGAGCGCGCCTCAGCGACAATCCTGATTACCACGGTTATATCCGTGGGCAGTGTTTCGGTTCTGCTTTACCTGATCAAATCAGGCGTGCTTCCGCCCGATCTGTTTCCGTAACGCGCGAAACGCTTCGCCGGGTGCGACGCCTTCACGCATGACCAAATTGCGCAGTGGCGCAATGCCACCCAGCACATGCAGGCCAGCGGCGCGCAGGAACTGGACCGGCAAAAAGTCTGAAAGCAATGAGCGGTTGAGAAGATCGACGCTCGCTGTACGGCTGATCACATCTGGGCGGCGCTTGCGGTCATAAGCCTCACCGATCTGCGGCAGGGGCGCGCCTTGCCTTGGAGCGCCGAGCAGGTCGCGGATTGCCGTGATGTCGCGCAGGCTGAGGTTTAGCCCCTGTGCGCCGATGGGCGGAAAGACGTGTGAGGTTTCGCCGATCAGCACCAGCGGCCCCTTGCCGAAGCGGCGCGCTGTCATGCCGGAAAGCGGCCAGCCCTGTATCTTGCCTTCTATTTTCACCTTGCCCAGCATGGACTGCATGCGTTGCTCAATGCGGCGCGCGGCGGCTTCCGGGTCAAGTTGCAAGAAGACCACCGCATCTTGCGGGTTCTGCACCCAAACGAGGCTCGACATATCGCCGGGCAGCGGAACCTGGGTAAACGGTCCGGACGGCGTGTGAAATTCGGTCGAGGTATTTCCGTGCGGAATTTCGTGGCTGAAATTGAGCACGATGGCGGTCTGCGGATAGGACCAACGTTTGACATCAATGCCAGCGGCTTTGCGCAGCATCGACTCCCGGCCATCGGCGGCAACAACCAGATCGGCTGTGATTTCTTCCTTGTTGGCCAGCCAAAGTGTAACCGGGGATTGGTCTACCCTTGCGTCGGTCACCAGCGATTCAATCATGGTGATGTTTGGCTCGGCCTCAATGGCGCTTTGCAGGATTTCGAGAACCGGCGCATTGGGGAAATTATAGCCAAAGGCTTCAAGATTGATATCGGCTGCACGGAAGGGAACGGTCGGCGCACGGAATAGCCTGTCGGTTCCATCGACAATCTGCATGGTGGAGAGAGCAGCGGAATGGGGACGGATCTTCTCCCAAAGGTCAATCTCTTCCAAAAAGTCGATGGAGCGGTCCATCAATGCCGTGGTTCTGCCGTCTTCGCGCTCAGCGCGAGGGGCAACCAGCACCACCCTGTGGGACTGTCTGGCCAAGGCAAGAGCGGCAATTTTGCCCGCCAGCCCGCCGCCAACCACGGCAATATCGTAATGTGTCATGTTAATTCGTCTCAGCCTATACGTTCATAACTGCCACTATATACGTTAAAAGCATGGCGAATCCATGAGATGAATCAACGCAGCAAAGCAGATTCTGGCGGTTGGGGCGTTTCTGGGATAAAAATACCGCCGTCTCGTATTCTGAAATTTTTTAAAAGGGTCCAATAGCATATGGCGATTTTCAAGTACCGGCGCGTTCCCTATGCGGAAATCAGGGCCTTTGCAGTGCATATTCTCACGGCTTCAGGTTCTTTTCTTGCCTTTCTGGGCGTGGTTGCTGCGGCAGAACAGCGTTTTGTCGATATGTTCTGGTGGCTGGGGCTGGCGCTGGCGGTTGATGGCATTGACGGACCTATTGCCCGCAAGGTGCGGGTGAAAGAGGTTTTGCCCAACTGGTCTGGCGATATGCTGGATAATGTTATCGACTATGTGACCTATGTTCTGCTGCCCGCCTTTGCGCTCTATCAAAGCCATCTGATGGGGCAAACGCTGTCCTTTGCGGCGGCGGGTCTGATGGTGGTTTCGAGCGCAATCTACTATGCGGATACCGGCACCAAAACGGCGGAAAACTTTTTCTCCGGCTTTCCCATTGCCTGGAACATGGTTGTGTTCACATTCTTTGTCATCAAACCGGGGGAGATGATCGCCTTCGGCTTTGTCGTCTTTTCAGTCATCCTGACCTTCCTGCCGGTCGATTTCATCCACCCCGTGCGTGTAAAGCGGCTTCGACCGCTGAACCTTTTCGTTTTCGCGATCTGGTCAGTCTTAAGCGCCATTTCCCTTCTGCAGCACTTCCAATCGCCTGACTGGATTGTCTGGGGTGTTTCGGCGACGGGGCTTTATCTTTTTTGCATTGGCGCTGTTTTGCAGATGTTCCCCAAGCTGGGGCGCGCAGCGGGCGAATAAAGTTTTTTGTCCAAAAGGACAAATAATTTGCGTATTAGATATTGTGCACAGCAGCGAAAGACGTATCAATAACAATATAGAAGAGGTCCAGAGAGTGGCGTTTAGGCGACCGGAGAGGCCCCAGAGGTGGAATAGGCCGTGTGGACATTATGGCGTTGAGCCGTGATATCGCGGACGGCTGACAGGGAAAGAGGGCCTGCGTGTCACTCGAAAGCCGGAACAGTGATATACCGCTATTAGCGGTGCGCAATCTGACAAAAATGTTCGGGTCGTTTACGGCCTGTGACAATATCAATCTCGACATTCTTCCCGGCGAAATTCACGCGCTTTTGGGAGAAAATGGCGCTGGGAAATCGACCCTGGTCAAAATGCTGTTCGGCGTGTTGGCGCCAACAGGCGGCGTGATTGAATGGGACGGTCGAGCGATTGATATCGCGTCGCCCGGTGTCGCGCGGAAAACCGGCATTGGTATGGTTTTTCAGCACTTCTCCCTGTTTGAAGCGCTGACGGTGGCGGAAAATATCGCGCTTTCGCTGGACGCCTCCATTCCATTGAGCCGTGTTGCCGAAGAAGCCAGATCGCTTTCGCAAACCTATGGGCTTCCACTTGATCCCAACGCGCATGTGGCCGACTTGTCGGTGGGCGAACGGCAGCGGATCGAAATTGTCAGAGCGCTTCTGCAGAACCCGAAATTGATTATTCTCGATGAGCCGACATCTGTCTTGACGCCGCAGGAGGCCGACAAGCTTTTCGAGACGCTTGAGCAACTGCGGTCTGAAGGACGTTCTGTGCTTTATATCAGTCATCGGCTGGAAGAAGTGCAGCGCATGTGCGACCGGGCGACTGTTTTGCGACATGGAAAAGTGACTGGCGATTGCGCGCCGCGTGATGAAACGCCGGCATCGCTTGCCCGTATGATGGTCGGCAGCGAAGTGGAGATTGTATCGAATAGCGAACCGGTGACGCCCGGCGACCCCCTGCTTGAGGTTTCGGCGCTTTCCGTGCCCGGCCGTACGCCTTTCGCTGTGTCTTTGTCCGATGTTTCCCTGACGGTTCGCGGGGGCGAGGTGCTGGCCGTTGCGGGCATTGCAGGAAATGGCCAGGGAGAGCTATTTGACGCGCTTTCAGGCGAGTTTCCTGTCAAGGAGAATTCAAGCATATCCATTGGTGGAAAGGCTACCGGGGCTTTGGGGATCAACCAGCGCCGGATGATGGGGGCGGGTTTTGTTCCCGAAGAACGCCATGGTCACGCTGCGGTGACAGCGCTGACGCTTTCCGAAAACCTGGTTTTGTCCCGTCATCGCTCCGACCGGGGGGATTATCTGGCTGGCGGCCTGCTTGGCGTTATAAAATCCAGCGTCGTTAAAAAGGTCAGCAAGGATATCTGCGCGGCAATGGATGTGCGCAAGAGCGGCGAAGATCCGCCCGCGGGATCGCTTTCAGGCGGAAACCTGCAAAAATTTATTGTTGGCCGCGAACTCGATCGCAAACCATCGGTGCTGGTGGTCAACCAGCCCACCTGGGGCGTTGACGCCGGAGCGGCCAGTCGCATTCGTCAGGCGCTGGTGGATTTGGCCAGAGCCGGGTCTGCCGTTGTCGTCATCAGTCAGGATCTGGATGAGATCTTCGAGGTTGCAACCAGCATTGCGGTTATTTCTGATGGCCGTTTGTCTGAGGCCCGTCCGGCCGCTGAGATGACACGGGAAAAGATTGGCATACTGATGGGCGGTCTGCATGACAATCAGAGGGAGGCCGTCCATGCGCATTGAGCTTGAGCGGCGGGCCGGAGCGTCGGCGTTCTTTTCTCTCGTATCGCCGCTGCTGGCGCTGGTGCTGACGTTGATTTGCGGCCTGATTATGTTTTCACTACTGGGCAAGGACCCGGTGGATGGCCTTTACAGCTTTTTCATTGAACCGCTTCTTGAGGTTTGGTCGCTGCATGAACTGGCGGTCAAGGCCGGACCGTTGATCTTGATCGGCGTTGGTCTGTCGGTCGCCTATCGCTCCAACAACTGGAATATTGGGGCGGAAGGACAGTTCATCGCCGGTGCTGTGGCGGGCTCCGCGCTGCCTGTATTATTGCCGGAATGGCAATCACCTCTTCTGCTGCCAACCATGCTGCTATGTGGAATGATAGGTGGCGCGCTTTACGCCGGTATTCCAGCGATTTTGAAAACGCGGTTTAACACGAATGAGATTTTGACGAGCCTGATGCTGGTCTATATCGCCCAGCTGCTGCTCGACTGGCTGGTGCGCGGACCGTGGCGTAATCCCGGCGGAATGAACTTTCCTGAAACCCGGGAATTTTCAGCCGCCGCCATTCTTCCTGAAATTCTACCTGCTTCGGGCCGGGCGCATTGGGGCTTTGTGTTTGCTATCCTGGCGGCAATCATTGTCTGGTTCATGTTGAAATACACGTTGAAGGGCTTTGAAGTGAAGGTCCTTGGACAGTCGGAGAGGGCGGGACGTTTCGCCGGTTTCTCCACCAGCGGCATGGTCTGGTTCTCGCTCATGCTTTCCGGCGCACTGGCCGGTCTTGCGGGCATATCGGAGGTTTCCGGAGCTATTGGGCAGCTGCGTCCCGTCATATCACCCGGTTATGGTTTTACAGCCATTATTGTCGCCTTTCTGGGGCGTTTGAACCCGCTTGGCGTGGTCGTCGCCGGGCTGATACTGGCCCTGACTTATCTCGGTGGCGAGGCTGCGCAGGTTTCCATCGGTGTTTCCGACAAATTGACCCGCGTATTTCAGGGGCTTCTGCTGTTCTTTGTCCTGTCCTGCGACACGCTGATTTTATATCGAGTGCGGATTATCCGGGCGACCCGGACGGCGACTGAAGGAGGGCACGGCTGATGGGTGCGTTTGAATCGATCCTGATTACCATCATCACGGCCTCAACCCCACTGCTTTTGGCGTCTTCCGGTGAGCTGGTGACCGAGCGCTCAGGCGTCTTGAACCTGGGCGTTGAGGGAATGATGGTCATGGGCGCGGTGATCGCGTTTGCCGTTGCGCAAATGACCGGTTCGCCATTTCTGGGCGCGCTGGCGGGGATTGTTGCCGGCGCGCTGTTTTCGCTGCTTTTTGGTTTTCTGACGCTGACGCTGGTGACAAACCAGGTCGCGACCGGGCTGGCGCTGACCATATTGGGCCTGGGGTTATCCGGCATGATTGGCGAGCCTTTCGTGGGCATGTCCGGGATCAAACTTCAGCCGCTCACCATTCCGCTGCTGTCTTCAATTCCGTTTATCGGGGCGGTTCTGTTCAATCAGGACGTCATTTTTTATGCGTCGATCGTCATTGTTTTCGCCACGCACTGGTTTTTGTTCCGCACGCGTCCCGGGCTGACGGTCCGTTCTGTGGGAGACAACCATGCATCGGCCCACGCCCTTGGCATCAATGTTGTTCTAATCCGCTATCTGGCGGTGATGTATGGCGGCGCGTGCGCAGGGCTCGCCGGAGCTTACCTGTCGCTGGTCTACACACCGCAATGGATTGAAAACATGACGGCGGGGCGCGGCTGGATCGCGCTTGCACTGGTCGTTTTTGCCTCCTGGCGTCCCATGCGTCTTTTGGCGGGCGGCTATCTCTTTGGCGCGGTTTCTATCGGTCAACTTCATGCCCAGGCTTATGGAATTTCCATTCCTGCGCAATTCCTGACGGCTTTGCCTTATATTGCGACCGTTGTGGTATTGATCATTATCTCCAGAAATCGACGCCTTACGCTCATCAATACCCCGGCGTCGCTCGGACAAAGCTTCGTCCCGGATCGTTAACGTTGAAAAATCTGAATTCCATTCAAACAAGAGAGGTAAATAGCAAAATGAAAAAGCTTCTTATGACTTTGGCCGCAACTGCGGCAACGCTGGCGTTTGCTGCATCGGCGTCGGCTGCAGACAAGGCAAAAATCTGCTTTGTCTATGTCGGTTCGAAAACCGATGGCGGCTGGACGCAGGGTCATGACCATGGCCGTCAGGATCTTGAAGCCGCTCTCGGTGACAAGATCGAGACACAGTATCTGGAAAACGTTCCGGAAGGGGCTGATGCAGAGCGTGCGATTGAACGTTTGGCGCGTTCAGGCTGCTCGATGATCTTCACGACGTCCTTTGGCTATATGGATGCAACGCTGAAGGTTGCGGCGAAGTTTCCGGATGTAAAGTTCGAGCATGCGACGGGCTACAAGACCGCTGACAACGTAACGGCTTACGGCTCACGCTTTTATGAAGGCCGTTATATTATCGGCCAAATCGCCGCCAAAATGTCGAAGACCGGTACAGCGGCTTACATTGCATCCTTCCCCATCCCGGAAGTGGTGCGTGGCATCGACTCATTCGTAATTGGGCGCCAAGTCCGTCAACCCCGACATCAAGATCAAGGTCGTCTGGGTGAGCTCCTGGTTCGATCCGGGCAAGGAAGCTGATGCTGCGAAGGCTGCAATTGACCAAGGCGTCGACATCATTACGCAGCACACCGACTCCACGGCCGCCATGCAGGTTGCCCAGGAGCGCGGCGTTTATGCATTCGGTCAGGCGTCTGACATGATTGCGGCTGGACCGGATGTGCAGCTGACAGCCATCAAGGATACCTGGGGCGCTTATTACATCAAGCGCGTGAACGCGATGCTTGATGGCACATGGAAGTCGCAGTTCAGCTGGGATGGGCTGAAGGACGGCATTCTAACCATGGCGCCATACACGAATATGCCTGACGACGTGAAGGCAATGGCGATGGAAACCGAAGCGAAGATCAAGTCTGGTGAGTTGAAGCCCTTTACCGGCCCGATCAACAAGCAGGACGGTTCAGCTTGGCTTGCTGCTGGTGAATCGGCTGACGATGGCGTTCTCGGCGGCCTCAACTTCTACGTTGAAGGTGTCGAAGGCGACCTGCCGCAATAAAAGGTTGAGACCTTTCAAAGAAGGCGCTCCGGTTTCCGGGGCGCCTTTTCTTATTCGTATAAGCAGATTGTCAGCCTGCGCGGCTTTCTGGTAGAGCAGCGCGTAGAAAACAAAGAGGTAGTTGTTTATGGCGCGGACATGTTTGGCAATCGTTCTGGCGGCGGGTGAGAGCACCCGCATGAAATCGTCCAAGTCCAAGGTGCTGCATCCGATTGCCGGGCGCGCGATGATTGCGCATGTGACTGGCATGCTGGCGAAAAGCGGTGTGGACGCCGTTG
>JBNLGT010000117.1:0-7686 GCA_050306195.1 Ensifer sp. | reverse complement strand
GCTGCAAGTGGCAGTGCCAAAAGCCCGCAGAAACCTGCGCCCAGTGCAAGCAGCCCAATGAGGTCACGACCCTCCGATAGTCTCAGCCTTGGAATGACAAGCCATGGCAGGAGAAAGACGATGACGGGGTATAGCTTGAGAAAATCGTGCGGAACTGCGCCGGTTGCAACAGCGATCAACGCATTCATGAGGAAATATACGGTGGACACAACTGCAAAGGCCAGATCGCTCCGGGTAAATGCCCAAGGTAACTTCTTCAGGACCAGCAAAACTGCCGCCCATATGCCAGAAATCACCCATAGGGCAGTCAGCGCCGAACCTGCTATGCCGCCAATCGCACCAACGAGAAAAATCGCAGCCTTATTGTTTTGTGTCTTGCCTGGAAAATTCATTACACCGTATGTCCTAATGAGAACGTTCGCCCCGAAGCAGCAACCAACGCTCAGGCACTATTGAATTGATGCAAACCCATAATAGTGGATCTCCAATTCGGCAACCGGTTGCCCTCATTCTTTCCTGGTATGATCGGCATCATCGCGAATTACCCTGGCGCGTCACCCCGGGAATGGCCAAACAGGGCGTCATCAACAACCCCTATCATGTATGGCTTTCTGAGGTCATGCTGCAGCAAACAACCGTTCAAGCGGTCAAGGCCTATTTTGAGAAGTTCACCCGAACCTGGCCGACGGTGAATGATCTCGCTGCAGCCAGAGAGGAAGACGTGATGAAAGCCTGGGCGGGACTGGGCTATTATGCGCGGGCGCGGAACCTAAAAAAATGTGCAGAAACTGTAGCAAATGAACTTGGCGGACGCTTTCCGGATACGGAAGCAGCTTTAAAGGCGCTTCCTGGTATTGGCGACTATACCGCTGCAGCGATTGCGGCGATTGCATTCAACCGGTCTGCTGCGGTGATGGACGGCAATGTGGAACGTGTTGTTTCTCGCCTTTTTGCCATCGACGCCCCATTGCCTGCATCCAAACCGTTGATGAAGGCGCAGGTGGAACAGCTCACCCCGCAAAACCGACCTGGGGACTTTGCGCAGGCAATGATGGATCTGGGCGCCACAATATGCACACCGAAACGACCGACCTGCTCGTTGTGCCCCTTGCAAAAAGATTGCAGCGCCTTTGCTGCTGGCGATCCTGAGTTTTTCCCAGTGAAAGCGCCGAAAAAAACGCGACCTATTCGGCTGGGCGCAGCCTTTGTTATTCAAAATAGCGAGGGGGCTGTCTGGCTTCGCCGCCGCCCACCAAACGGCCTATTGGGCGGCATGAGCGAAGTGCCCTCAACGGACTGGAACTCTAGGCGCAATGGGGCGACCGGAACAGACGCCGCGCCGTGCAGCTCAGAATGGCGCACCTGTGGCGTCGTAACTCATATTTTTACACATTTCGAATTGCGCCTGTCAGTCTTCCATGCTCGCTCGGTGACGACTGTACCCGGTCACGGTTGGTGGTCACCGCTAACAAATATTGACGACGAAGCATTACCGACTGTCATGAAAAAAGTAATCAACGCCGCTATTGGATAGGCGAGTACGAATAAGCGAGAACGGCATGCGCCCTAAAATACAACATATCATATTCGACATCGGCAAAGTTCTAATCCATTACGACCCTGAAATCCCCTTCCGACGCATCATTCCCAATGCAGCAGAACGGGGCTGGTTTCTCGAAAATGTCTGCACCAGCAACTGGAATCTGGAGCAGGATCGGGGCCGGAGTTGGGATGCAGCGGAAGCAGAACTGATTGCCCAATACCCGGACAAGAAAGACCACATCCAGGCATTCAGAACCTATTGGCATGAGATGGTGCCCTATGCGCTGAATGAAAGCGTTGAAATTCTTGAACAGTTTATCGCTGAAGGCCGTGATGTGACCTTACTAACCAATTTTGCGTCCGACACGTTTGAGGAAGCGCGGGAACGTTATCCGTTCCTGAAAAAACCGCGCGGGGTGACGGTCTCTGGGCGCGTCGGCGTCATCAAACCTGACCGAGCAATTTACGATATTCATGCCCAGACATTTAATCTGGATCCGGGCGCAAGCCTCTTCATCGACGATTCCTTACCCAATGTGAAAGCAGCGCGCGATTTCGGGTGGAACGCCATTCATTTCACCGAGCCGCAGGCATTGGTCGCTGAGCTTGCCGATTACGGGCTCACGCGCTGATCACCGCCGGAAGGCGTTCGGCAAGCATTTGCTCGAACAACATTTCAAGCTGCCGGGTCTTGGTTTGCGTATCAAAAAGGGGAGCATTCTCGCGCGCGGCTTCTAGGTGCACGCGTAATGCAGCGAGTCGTTCCGGGTCTTGCGCGATTTCGATGGCAAGCTGTTCGTAGGCCTCGATGTCACTCGCGACCAGTTCCGACAAGCCGACTGCCGTCAACAGGCTTTCGGAAACACGCCCGGCAAAACTCGTCCCCTTGAAACTCAAGACAGGAACGCCTGCCCAAAGGGCATCCGATGTTGTCGTATGACCATTGCAGGGGCCGGTGTCGAGCGCAATATCGGCGTGAGGAAGGCGACGCATGTGCTCTTCCAACGGCATTGATTGGGCAAAAACAATGCGGTCCGGATCGACTCCCGCCGAGCGCGCTGCGACTTTAAGATTTTCGCGCGCCTTCGGCCCCATCTGCCCGAGCCATAACACGCTGCCCTCGATAGCCTCCAGAATGCGCATCCAGGCGACGAACACCGGGGCGCGTATCTTTGCGGCATGATTGAAGGAGCAAAAAACAATCGCCTTGTCGGGCAGTCCGTGATCGGCGCGTGAGCCGGTTCGCGAAACGCGTTCACGACGGTTGTCATTACATTGATAGGAAACGGGCAAACGCATGAGCTTTTCCTGAAAATAGGGCGCGCTTGTCTCGGGCGTTACAATTTCATCTGTAATGGCATAGTCAATGCCGGCGCCGGTCACGCTGCCAGGATAGCCCAGCCAGGTCACCTGCACTGGCGCCGGCCGCTGACAGAATATGGGCAACCTTGATCCTTGCGTGAATCCCTTAAGATCAACGAGGACGTCGATGCCAGAATCACGAATGATTTCAGCGGCCTCCTCGTTGCTCTTCTCCAGAAGGTCGACGTAAAAATCGACTGTGTCGAGCATGCGTTCATGCATGGCGTCGCCGCGTTTTTCCTCCGGCGTGTGACAAAAGGCGAAAATCTCGTATCGACTGCGGTCATGATGTTCCAATATTCCAGCCAAAAGCGTCATGGTCGCATGGTTATAGAAATCGCAAGAGACATAACCTATGCGAATGATCCCCTGCTCCTTTCCAGGAACGGACGTGTCATAACGCTCAGGGCGAGGAGACACGGGCGGCAAGGCCACGTCGGCCGTGCGCCGCGCATAACGCGCAAGCAACGCTTCGTCTCCGGTCCACATCAAGGCACGGAAAGCATTCTCGCGTAAATCAGCGGCGTCGCCCTCGCTTGCATAGGCATTTTCAAGCTGAACCTGCAGGATCGCAGATGTCGTCAAATCGGCCAAATTGGAAGCGCACCAGAATAGCTCGCTAACAGCAAGCCGATCTCCCGGCCTCTCACTGGCGGCAACTTTTAGCGGAGCGAACGCTTCTGCAAAACGGCCCAGACCATTCAGGATCATGCCAGCACTCATGGCCGGATCATACGTTTTGGCAAGCCGGGCGAGCACACTGGCAAAAGGCTGCGCGCTCTCGTATTCGCCGAGATCTGCATAAATTGAACAGATAGCGCTCAGGATCTCCAAATCTTCCTCATCATAACGCAGAGATATGGTGAGAACCTTGATGGCGTCACGGAGACACCCAGCATCGCGGAACAGCCTTGCGGATCTGGTGGCGATTTGCTTCCAGTCTTGCGGCGATATTTCAAGCGCCTGCGCGTAGCGAAGTGCTGCCCGACGGCTTTCGCCGAGCTGCTCGTGCGCCGCGGCTGCGAGCAAAAGCACCTCACGATCCGGCTGACCTTCAGCAAAAAACGCCGTCAGCGCACCGAGAGCCGCCTGCATATTGCCGTTGTTAAACTCAACCTTGGCGAGGTCCAGCATTCTCGCAATCAATATCCAGGCCCCCGAAATGTGTGTCTTTACCCTGATAAAATCCGGGTCTTGCGTCAGGCTTGATGTGATACACCGGCGACACCGGAAAACAGAGAAATAGATAGTATGTTTCGGTAGTTCTTACGTTCCAAGTTGGGTTAAATTAAGCCGAAATGTCTTCGGATTATGCCTAAATTGTGGGTCTCTATGGTCCACTCAGGAATAAGATCGGCAGTCGTTTCGATCCAATTCAACAGCAATAAAAAAGTAGCCCGGAACTTTATCCAAGTTCCGGGCAGTTCTTTCCTGCGGGACTGAAGGTACTACCACCGCGGGAAAGTCTTCCAACATTGGCGGGTTCAGGGATTAACCGGCCTTTGCCATTTCCTTGCGAATAACGGTGCGCATAGCGTCGATTGGCTGCAACGCACCCTCCTCCTCATAGTGCCAGAATGTCCAGCCGTTGCAGGCATCCAGCCCTTGAACCTTTGCGCCCAAACGATGAATTGAGCCGGCTTCGCCATTTGATGCAAGCGTTCCATCGGCCCGCACAATTGCCGAATAGCGGCGCTTTGAATCGGTGAGCACCATACCCGGGCGGATAAGCCCGGCCTCGATCAACGACAGGAAGGCTACCCGCGGTTCGGCCTTTTTGCCGGTCATTACGGTCAATTCGGCAGAGCCCAGCGGCTCAACGGCGGCAATACGAGCAGATGCTGCATCTATATAATCCTGCTCGCGTTCAATGCCGACAAAATTACGACCCAGAAGCTTGGCGACGGCGCCGGTGGTGCCCGTACCGAAGAAAGGATCAAGAACCACGTCCCCCGGTTTGGTGGAAGACATTAGAACGCGCGCCAGCAGCGCTTCAGGCTTCTGCGTGGGATGAACCTTTTCCCCATCTTCATTCTTCAGGCGTTCACCGCCGTTGCAGATCGGGAACAGCCAGTCGGAACGCATCTGTACGTCATCATTTGCCGCTTTCATGGCGTCGTAATTGAATGTGTAACCCTTGGCGTCGGGATCGCGCGAAGCCCAGATCATGGTTTCATGTGCGTTCTGGAACCGGCGGCCTTTAAAATTGGGCATGGGATTCGATTTGCGCCAGACGATGTCATTGAGGATCCAGAAATTGAGATCCTGCATGATCGCGCCAACACGGAAAATATTGTGATAGGAGCCGATAACCCAGATTGTTCCATGTGGTTTGAGAACCCGACGACATGCCAGCAACCAGGCACGGGTGAAGGCGTCATAGACTTCGAAAGAAGAAAACTGATCCCAATGATCGTCGCAGGCATCGACCTTCGACTGATCTGGCCTATGAAGTTCGCCGCCAAGCTGAAGATTGTAGGGCGGATCAGCAAAGATCACATCGACAGATTTGTCGGGAAGCGCCTCAAGGGCAGCAACACAGTCGCCTTTGATGATGGTGTTCAGCCATTCGCGGCTTTGCGGGCGGCCGGAAAGCTGGCCGAGCGGGAGAATTGCTGACATTTGATACTCTTGACTACACTTACTCAACACTCACACGCCGGAAATGGCACGTGCTTAACTGACCATTAGGGTTACCGAACTTGGTTACCAAATGTTGAATACGGCGCCGAAGCAGCGAAAATATTTTCACCAACCTTGTTGGCTGGTCCAAATCCGTTTCATAATTTGCGAAACCTGCCGAATGAAAAGCAAGGGACAAGCGGCCGTGGAACCCAAAACAATTCTCATCACCGGAGCAAACCGGGGCATCGGATTTGAGCTGACAAAACGGTTCTCGCATTCGGACTGGCGCGTCATTGCAACCTGCCGATCCCCATCCTCGGCAGACGCGCTTTTGCGACTTGCAGAAAAGGCAGACAGTAAAATTGAAATCATGCCGCTGGATGTGACCGAACAGGCCAGCGTCAATCATCTGACACAGGTTCTTCACGGACAATCAATCGATGTTCTCTTGAACAACGCTGGCATTATCGGCGGTGATCACCAATCGCTTTTCGATATGGATTACGACATCTGGCTGGAGACACTAAAGGTCAATACGATCGCTCCTTTTAGAATGGTTCAGGCGCTCGTTGAGAATTTACGGCTCTCCAGCAATCCGAAAATTGTCAATATTTCGAGCCAGATGGGCTCCCTCGCCCTTAAAAGCACGGGTAGCTATGCCTACCGCTCCTCCAAGGCGGCGCTCAACAAGGTCATGCAGGTGATGGCGGAAGAGCTGAGAGCGGACAAAATTATTGTCAGCCTCGTCCATCCCGGTTGGGTGCGCACTGATATGGGTGGGCCCTCAGCCGACATTTCCGTTGAGGAAAGCGGTGCGGGCATATTTAATCTGATTTGCGACCTGCAACTGTCGGACAGCGGTAAGTTCTTCAGATGGAACGGGGAAGAACACCCGTGGTAAACTCCGCCTGACATTGACGCTCGCGCACTGACTGTTAGCGTTGGCCCATACGAACAGGATGCAGAATATGAAACAACCCTCATCAGTAGCGCTCATGGTTATGGGGATGGCGGCTGTTTCGCTCCTCGGAACCGTTTTTGATGGCCGCGCACATGATCTAAACGAAACGATCAAAGACTGTATTTGTGACCAGGCCTGTTATACCGATGAGGTTAAAGACCTTAAATGCTCTTCCAATGAGGCCCAGTTCAAGTCGAGCGGCCTTCCAGATAAGAGCCATGCGCTCATGACAGGGATCGAAGCCTCCAACCAGCAGTTCCCGGCTACTCACAGTCATGAAATACATATTCCGCTGGCGCCAAAGCAAGCTTTCTGGACGACAGCAACGAAGGAAGGCGCGATCGGAATTGCGGTCAATGGCGTTCCCATTTTCAGCCCGGACACCCAAGGCCCTGTACAGCTTTCAACAGGGCGACCGATTAGTGCTGCGGCTGCAGGTGAGTTGGATGCGTGCGGCGGTCACGCGGGACGCGGCGATGATTATCACTATCACGTCGCCCCGAAGTGTCTGATTGAGGAACTCGGCAAAGAACTGGTCGAAGAGGAAAAACAGCCGATTGGTTATGCGATGGACGGGTTTCCGATCCTCGCACTCGGTTGGTTCGACAAGGCACATGACATTGAAGACCAGCTTGATAAATGCCGCGGCCTCAAAGATGCATCGGGCCAGTACTTTTATAACGTCGAGCACATGCCTGATTGGGACGTACTCAATTGTTTTTCAGGTGTTGTGCAACGCGGTTTTGACCGTGACCGATGGACAGCCCGCAAGGATTTGGTCGGCGGCGAGATGGTCGGCATACCCATCAAATTCCAGATCAAATCCTACAAATACCTGACCGGCGGGAAGGACGCTTGTCATGTGATGACAGGAACGGTGCATGATTTGCAAGTGCTCAGGACAGATCTGTCCGTGACACGGCTCGACAATAAGGACGGCACGCTCTTTTATTGCAATCCCGGATGTTATGGCCAGTTTTTCGAAGCTGACCGGATTAGCGGGGTCGGTGGACGCACCGTCTACTTCGAACGTCCCATGACAGCCTGCCCCTCACTTTTGGACACGGCGAGCCTCCCCATGTTTGACGCCTATGAAGGTCCACCACAAAGCCGCAAGGGACCACCACCGACCGGGCGATAATCAAATCCCCAATGGTCAATTCATCGCCCTATTTTACCACCTTGCGGCAAAGCAG
>JBNLGT010000116.1:0-7787 GCA_050306195.1 Ensifer sp. | reverse complement strand
AGAAATCAGCCTATTGGATTCAGTTTTTTATATATTACTTCAACGCGCAGGCGGGCTTGTTGGCGTGTGGCTGGCGCATGCCATGTTTGATCTGGAAATCCTTCAGGCCAGTGAAAAGGTCCGCACCGGTCTGCCGCAATGGATTGCCGAGGCCACGGCCACGGCGGGGCTGGTGGCCACCATTCTCATCACGCTCAAATCCTGGCCGCAGGCGGTTGCCGCTTCTGTCGGGCTTTACATCACGGCGGCCTACTGGTTCACCGCCTCCACCTCATTTGCCAACCCGGCGGTCACCTTCGCGCGTTCCTTCTCCAACACGTTTGCTGGCATCCGCCCCGCCGATATGCCCGGTTTTGTCGTCGCGCAAATCATCGGCGCGCTCATTGCCTGGGCCTTTTGCACATGGCTTTTGGCGGACCGTAAAACCGCCTGAAGCCCGCAGGCAGGCGTTGCGCGCGCAGGCGCCGCCCCGCAAACCCTCACAAAATTTTGTTTAGCCTGTGGTCCCAAGGCCACATATGGTTAAACGAAAATTAAGCCTGTATGTTTATCAAGCCTTTAGATATATGCCTGCCGCTGATTTGCCGGTGTGGCTGGCTGTTTTGGCGCGGAGAATAAAGCCGCAGCCTCACACGTATCCTTTTTATTAGAACGGCAATCAGATAACGTGCACGGCCAAAGTGTTGGGGCGCTTGAATCAGGACGACGAGGACGATTTTGACAATGAAATTGATGACCAAATTGACGGCATTGGCGCTGACTGCAGGCATGGTGGCTGCCGTACAGCCGCACGACGCAAAGGCCGCAGGCACGCTGCTGGACCTCTTGCGCGGCAACAAGGAAAAGCGCGCCGAACGCAAGGTCAAAGAGGTTCTCGATGTCGACCCGGAACCCATCCGGCGTGTTTCAGGCCCGCGCTATTACACCTACAAGGCTGAAGGCTATCGCAGCTTCAAAATGCCGGATTTCGCCGCCCCCGTCGTGACCGGTGCGATTGCTGGTGATGATGCAGCCATTGTCCCCGCCGCTGTCGATCTTCCCGCAATCCGCGTCAAGGCGGACGATGGTGTCGCCAGCGTGATGGAAGCCTATTACCAGAGCGAGGACGACTATCTCTGGATCAAGGACGACGCCGTGCTGGACCGCGCGCGTCTGGCCATTGCAACGCTGGCCAAGGCTGGTGAACTGGGGCTGGACCCCAATGATTACGCCGTGGAAATTCCTGAACTGTCAGACGATGTCGTGCAGCGCAGGCACCAGCTGGCCGAGTTTGAATTCCGTCTGACGGCCGCAGCACTCACCTATATTCAGGACAATCAGCGCGGCCGGGTCGATCCGAACCGCATTTCCGGCTACCATGATTTCAAGCGCAAGAGCGTTGATCTGGCAACCGACATCAAGATTTTGAAAAACGCGGCCCTTGTTGACCGTTACCTTGCCTATCGCACGCCCAAGGGCGCGCATTTTGTTGCGCTGAAAAAAGAGCTGGCCCACCTGCAGAAGGAAATGGGCGGCCCCGAAGACCGCATTGAAATTGCCGATGGCACTTTCATTCGTCCCGGGCGTTCGAGCAAGGAACTGCCAAACGTGATCAAGGGCGTGATCAAGAACGCCTCGCTTGACCTGCGCCTCGACCATGCGCTGACGCTGGGCGATTATCACCAGGGCGAGGACTATACGCCCCAGCTGGTAGCGCTGGTGGAAGCTTTCCAGGAGGAAAAGGGTCTTCGCCCCGACGGCATTATTGGCCCGGCAACCATTCGCAAGCTTGTGGGCGGCGACACGGTTCAGGACCGCTACAACAAGGTGGTCTACGCCATGGAGCGGGCGCGCTGGCTGCCCAACGATCTGGGTGAGCGTCGCGTCTTCATCAACGAGCCCGCCTATATGGCTTACTACTACAACAAGGGGCAGGAAGAGCTTTCCATGCGTGTGGTTGTGGGCAAGCCTTCCAACCAGACCTATTTCTTCAAGGATGAAATCGAGACGGTGGAATTCAACCCCTATTGGGGCGTTCCACGGTCGATCATCGTCAACGAAATGCTGCCGAAACTGCGTAGTGACCCGTCCTATCTCGACCGTCTGGGCTACGAGGTTTCCTATCGCGGCCGTCGCGTTTCCTCCTCCTCGGTCAACTGGTACGCCACAGCCAGCGTGGATGTGCGCCAGCCACCGGGCCGCAAAAACGCGCTGGGTGAACTGAAAATCCTCTTCCCCAATGCGCACGCCATCTACATGCATGACACGCCGTCGAAGAGCCTGTTCCAGCGCGACACCCGCGCTTATAGCCACGGCTGTGTGCGTCTGTCGGATCCGCGCGCCATGGCCAGCGCCGTTCTGGGCGTCAGCAAGGACGCCATTGCTTCCCACATCGCGCAGGGCCAGAACAAGCAGGTCAGCGTGCCGCAGAAGATCCCGGTTTATGTGTCCTATTTCACCGCCTGGCCCAACAAGGACGGCAAGGTGGAATATTTCAACGACGTTTATAGCCGCGACAAATATTTGCAGCGCGCCATCGACGCGACCGAAAAGGTGCGTCAGGCCGGGGCCTGATCCCGCTTTCAGTTTGGACATCACAGACGGTCGCTTTTTCAAGCGGCCGTTTTCTTTGCGGCGGTTGACCGCTTTCGTTCCATGGTGCAATGAGCAGGCATTCCGGCGGGGTCCGGAGGATTTGCCTCAACCTTAAGGGAGCCGGGCTTGACGCGCCTTTATGACTGTTTTCCGTTTTTCAACGAGCTGGACCTCTTGGAGCTGCGTTTAAGCGAGCTCTATGATGTGGTGGACCGCTTTGTCATTATTGAAGCGGGCGAGACCTTCACCGGCAAGAAAAAGCCCTACAATTACGAGGAAAACGCCGAACGCTTCGCACGCTTTGCCGACAAGATCACCTATCTCAAGCTCGAGAGCTTTCCTGAAGGTCTCGATGGTTGGCCGCGCGAGTACCTGCAGCGCGACCGAATGATGGAAGGGCTTGAGGATGCCGCGCCCGATGATCTGATCCTGCTTTCCGACCTTGATGAAATTCCGAACGCAAGCGTACTGGCCGGTCTGGTGAAGAACCCGCCGGGCAAAAACGAGGTTTACTGCCTGGAGCTGCGCTGGTTTTATTATTTCATGAACCTGGAGCGCCGCGCGCGCTGGCTGCGGCTGGGCCCGCGGCTTATCCGACGCGACCAGATTTCCACTATGCAGGCGCTGCGTTATGTGCACGGGCAAACGAAGGGCTGGTTCCGCGACTTGATGCGCGCCATCAAGGCCGCACGCGGCATGAAACGCTGGGTCAAACGCACCACCATTTCCAATGCAGGCTGGCACTTCACCTGGCTGGGCGGGGCAAAGGGCGTGGCGGCGAAAGCCTGGTCGCTGACCAAACATTCCTCCATGCCGGAAAATCTCGACACACTGCCGGTCGCCGAACAGGTGATCGCCAAGGAACTGGCAGGTATTGGCACGCATTGCGATATCGTGGACGTGGACGAATCGTTCCCGAAATTCGTCCGCGAAAACCCGGCGATTTTCGACAAATATCTGGTGGGTGAGGCGGACAACGCTGCCGTCTGAGATGGCGCTTTAAGCCCGCGCCAGCAGTTCTTCAATCAAGGCAGGGGTTAGCGCGTCGAAATGGTCGATGATGTGGCTGGGGTTCAGCGTTTCAACCGGCACATCGGAATAGCCGAAAGGCACGGCGATGGAAGGAATGCCCGCATTGGCGGCGGCCTTGATGTCGTTGATGCTATCTCCAATCATGACAGCATGGGGAAATTGCCCGCCCGCCAGCCCAATCGTGCCCAGCACATGCGCGCCATGGGGTTTCTTGACGGAAAATGTGTCGCCGCCGGAGATCGCGTCAAACCATGGAGTCAGCTCCAGGGCGTCTAGCAGCGCCCGCGCCGCTGCTTCAAATTTGTTGGTGCAGACGGCAAGGCTGAAACCGGCTTCTTTCAGCCGGGAAAGCGCTTCGACAACGCCCGGGAAAGGGCCGCTTTTACCAGGCATTTCTGCAAGATAGTGAGCAATGAAGCGATCAAACAGAGCCGGTAATTCGCCCTTGTCCAGCGGCGTGTCGTGCAACGCATAGGCCCGCTCAATCATCGCCAGTGCGCCCTGGCCAACCAGAAAGTTGATGTCTTTGTACTCCACCGGCGCCAGCGCCTGTGATTCCAGAACGTGGTTGAGGCTGGCCATCAGGTCGGGCGCGGTATCAACAAGCGTTCCGTCCAGGTCGAAAATAACAAGGGGGGAGGGCATTCAGACTTCCTGTATGGCTTGGCTGCGCCCGGGATAGGCTGGAACAGGCTTAAAAAGCAAGATGCGCCTTAAGTATGAATGCGGATTTTTGCTTTCGTTTGCGGCAAAGCCCGTGTAAAAGCGCGGGCAGCGAAAATGGTAGAAGGGGTGCACGGCGCATGGACGCCCGCCAAATGAAGATCAAGGCCGCAGAGGTGGCGCTTTCCTATGTCGAAGACGGCATGCGGCTTGGAATAGGTACAGGTTCAACGGCGGAAGAATTTGTGCGCCTGCTGGCGGAAAAAATCGCCGGTGGCATGAATATTGAAGGCGTGCCCACATCTGAACGCACCGCAAGGCTGTGCCTGGAACTGGGCGTGCCGCTCAAATCGCTTGACGAACTGCCCGAACTGGACCTGACGATTGATGGCGCTGACGAGGTGGACCATCAATTGCGCCTGATCAAGGGCGGCGGCGGCGCGCTGCTGCGCGAAAAGATTGTCGCTTCAGCGTCGGGCCGCATGATTGTTATTGCCGACGAGACCAAACTGGTGGAATGCCTGGGCGCATTTCCGCTGCCGATCGAGATTAATCCATTCGGCATGGAAGCCACCCGCCGGGCGATTGAAAAACTCGCCTCCGCCATGGGGCTGACCGGCGCAATTGATATCAGGACCAATGGACGCGAGCCTTTCATGACCGACGGCGGCCACTTTATTCTTGATGCATCTTTTGGCCGCATTCCTGATGCAGAGGCACTGGCAAGCAGCCTGAACGCCATTCCTGGCGTGGTAGAGCACGGCTTGTTCATTCAACTGGCGTCACTTGCCGTTATCGCCGGACCGGCGGGCGCGCGGACGCTGACGATATAAACGGGAGCATTGAACCTAATGACTAAATTTGCGGATTTCAGCCGCCTCGCCATTCTGGCAACAGTCGCAGCAGGCCTCAGCCTGGCTTCGGCGGCGCGTGCCGAAGACATTACGCCGGAACATGAAAAGGCCGCGCGCGAAGCTTTGTTGGCGCTGAAAGCAACCGAGCCTTTCGACAATATCCTGCCGCAGATTGCTGAGCGCCTGAAGGCCAATTTCATTCAGACGTCGCCTAATTATCAGGACATCATCGTCACCACGGTGGATGAAAACGCGCTGGCGCTGGCTGGCCGCCGTGGCGACCTCGAAGCAGAAGCCGCATCCATCTATGCGCGCACTTTCACTGCAGAAGAGCTGAAGGCCATGACGGCGTTTTTCTCCTCTGAAGTGGGGCAAAAATTCCTGAAGGACCTGCCGCTGGCCAACCGTGAAATGTACAAGGCTGCCGATATCTGGGGCGCTGGCGTTGAGCGTGATCTCGTGAACGAAAGCGAGAAGGAACTGCGCAAATACCTGGCCCCGCAGGAAGACCCTGCCGCACAGGACGGCGCAGCCACGGACGGTGCTGCCACAGATACAGGCACGGGCAACTAACCCATGTCGCATTCAACTGTTTCCAGTTGAATGCCAGCCGTTACAGGCCAATGAACACGAAAGCCCGGTTTTGCGACCGGGCTTTTTTGTTTGAGCCAATACCACGAGACTTCCAAAAACCTAAAAGCCCGTTACCCCTTGCATAGGGTGTTTTGTGCTGAATGCGGAGAGGTGAGATTAAGCCCGGCTCTCTTGAGCCTGCGGCTTATCCCTACCGAATTGTGTTGGCTGCAGTACAAATTGTTTCAAATGTGAACGCTTGTCTTAACAGCAGCAAAATAGGTTGCGCTTATAGGGAACTTTACCCACACCTTTTGGAAATACGGACTTATGCACATGGCTCGATTATTCGCGCGTTTGGTTGGCGACCGGAATGGCAATATCGCCTTCACCTTTGCTATCCTCATTGTTCCTGTTCTGCTGGCCGTTGGCGCTGCACTCGATTATTCGGTGGCCTATGATGTAAGGCAGAGGCTGCAACACGCGGCTGATTCGGCCGCGATCAGTGCAATTGCCGAACAATCGCCGGGCGTTATTGCCTCGCTGCAATCCGGCAAGAGCGGGCTTCTGAATGTGGCAACCAAAGACGCACGAGTCTGGTTTGACGCCGCCGTTGAAAACCATCTAAAGGCCAAGATTACGGATTTGAATTTTGAAGTGGAGCGCTCTGGCAGCTTCTTCACCTCCGTTGTTACCTACGAGGCCGAGGTTCCCACCAGCTTCATGAAGCTTGCCGGCCTCACCAACGTTACGGTTTCAGGGGAAGCGCGCGCCACCTATGCGGCTGCCAAATACATTGATTTCTATATGTTTCTGGATAATTCGCCATCCATGGGGCTGGGTGCAACCAGCAAGGACATTGTGGCCCTGCAGCGGATAACCGCCAATCAGCCCAAAGACGCCAATTGCGCATTCGCCTGCCATATTGAAGGAAGCAGCAACGACTATTACGCGCTTGCAAAACAGTTTGGCGTCACGACCCGGATTGAAATGGTTGCCAGGGCAACGGAGGCCATGGTGAAAACGGCGCGTGATACAAGACGATATCCTGATCAATACGCCATGGCTGTGTATTCGCTGGGCGAAAAGGCTGAGGACGCGCAGCTGACGAAACTCGCTGACCTCACAACCAATCTCGATACTGTGGCCGCAGCTGCCGGCGCGGTGGATCTTATGAGCATCCCGAGCCACAAATATCCAAACGTCCAGACGAACCTGATTACCCCTATTCAGGACCTTGGGACAATCATCGACAAGGGCGGCAGCGGATCAAGCGCGGCAGACCGCGACAAGGTTCTTTTCATGGTGACCGATGGTGTGGAAGACACGGTGCGCGCCGAAGGATGCATCAAGAAACTTCATGAGGGTGATAACCGCTGTCAGGCCCCCTTGGACGCCACTGTTTGCCAGGACCTGAAGGACAAGGGGATCAGGATTGCCGTTCTCTACACGACCTATGAGGACGTGAGTGAAAACTCATGGTATCGCTACTGGATCAAGCCGTTCCGCGATGAAATCGGGCCGCAGTTGAAAGCTTGCGCCAGCGTCGGGCTCTATTTCGAAGTTAACCCTTCGGCAGGCATCACAGAGGCTATGAACGCCCTGTTCCAGAAAATTGTCAACTCACCCCGCTTGACCCTGTAAACGGCCTGGGCTGCGATGTCGCGCGCCAGCCGCGCGACCAGCCAGACCTTAACTAAGCCCCTATAAGCTCGGCCATAGCTGGTTTTTTGCTTGCGCGAATTGGGCGCAAATACCGCACGGTTGTCAAAGCCTCTCGTGCCAATGGTCGTCGGTCTCAGTCGGGGGGTGCAGGGCCTACAACTTATACCTACCGAATTGTGTTGGCTGCCGTGTAAATTGTTTCAAATGTGAACGCTCACGTTAACATCAATAAAAGAGTTTGAGGATATACAATGCCTTAATTGGATCCTCAGGTTTGACAAGTTTATGCATATGGCTCGATTATTCGCTCGATTGACTGGTGACCGGAATGGCAATATCGCCATCACCTTTGCTATCCTCATTGTTCCTGTTCTGCTGGCGGTTGGCGCGGCGCTCGATTATTCGATGGCCTATGATGTACGGCAG
>JBNLGT010000115.1:0-7835 GCA_050306195.1 Ensifer sp. | reverse complement strand
GCCTCGGCAATGCTTTCGGCAATCTTGCGTAGGCGATGTTCCGCCAGTTCGCGCATTTCCGGCGCAAGTGTACGCACGGTTCCACCAAGTTCGGCTTCGTTGGGGATGATGTTATGCGCATGGCCCGCGTTGAATTTTGTGACTGAAACAACGACGGACAACAGCGGATCAGCGTTTCGCGAGGCGATTGTCTGAAGGGCATTGACGATCAGGGATCCGGTTACAACAGGATCCACCGTCAAATGCGGCATGGCCGCGTGGCCGCCGTGCCCCTTGATCCTGATCTGGAATTCGTCAGTGGCGGCCATGATTGGTCCGGAGCGGATTGCAAATTTTCCGACCGGAATCCCGGGCATGTTGTGCATGCCGTAGACTTCCTCGATGGCAAAACGCTCCATCATGCCGTCCTTGACCATTTCGTTTCCGCCGCCGCCGCCTTCTTCAGCGGGCTGAAAAATAACCGCGATGGAACCCGCAAAGTTGCGTGTTTCGGCAAGATATTTTGCTGCCCCAAGAAGCATGGCTGTGTGACCGTCGTGGCCGCATGCGTGCATTTTTCCGGGCACGGTGGATGCCCACGGTTTGCCTGTCTGTTCCGATATGGGAAGCGCGTCCATGTCGGCGCGCATGCCGATTGTGCGTCCCGGCGCTTTGCCCTTGATAAGGCCCACAACGCCTGTGCGGCCAATGCCTGTCACCACCTCATCCACGCCGAAACTCTTCAGTTTGTCGGCGACAAAGGCTGCGGTGTTGTCAACATCGAAGAGAAGTTCCGGCTGGGTGTGGAGGTGGCGTCTCCAGCCGGCAATTTCTTCCTGCAGTTCCGCAGCGCGGTTCAAGATGGGCATCATATTTCCTTTGCGGGTTCCAGCTCGGTTCCTCAAGAAAAATTGAAGATGGCGGCGGCTGGTTGACACTGGCCTTTGCCAAACAACCGTGATTTGAGTTAAAACCGCTTTGGTTTCGATCAAATCAGGCATGCGGCGCGTTTATACATATGTCAGATATGGCATGTGCCTCAATGGATACAAGCGGGCAACGGGGTGGAGATGTATTTTTTCGGCGGTAGAGACATATTCAAATTTCTTTCAGCGTTATTGATTGCATGCCTGATGACCGGCGGCGCGATTGCACGGCCGCATATTCTCGTGGACGTAAAGTCCGGCCGCATTCTCGACCATGAAGATGCATTCCAGCGCTGGTATCCAGCGTCGCTGACAAAAATCATGACAGCCTATCTTGCCTTTGATGCGATGAAGGCAAGACGGTTGGCGCCAGACAGCCCGGTCGTCATGTCAAAACACGCCATCGCGCAGCCGCCGAGCAAGATGTATTTCAAGCCGGGCGACACGCTGACGCTCGACAGCGCATTAAAAATTATGTTGGTAAAGTCGGCCAATGACGTAGCTGTCGCCATTGGTGAGACGGTAGCGGGTTCTGAACCGCAATTCGTCGAATTGATGAACAAAACGGCCCGACGTTTGGGACTGAACTCCACGCGCTTCATCAATCCGAACGGTTTGCCGGGCGGCGGGCAATATTCAACGGCGCGCGATCTGGCGCTGCTGGCGGTACAAATTCGCCGGGAATTTCCGCAATATGCGCATTATTTTGCGCTGGAAGGCGTGAATACCGGCAAGAAGAAATACGCCAATTATAACCTCTTGATCGGGCGCTATCGCGGGGCGGACGGGATGAAAACCGGCTACATATGCTCCTCCGGATTCAATCAAATTTCCTCGGCAACGCGGGGTGGCAGGACGCTGATTGCTGTTGTGCTTGGCGCTGACAGCCTCAGTGCGCGGGCTGATGAATCCGCCGACCTTCTGGAAAAGGGCTTCAAACGGTTGCTGACCATTGGACCAACCCTTGAAAATATGCAGCCCTACGGCGCGGGACGTAATCAGGTCGTCGATATTCGCAACCAGATTTGTACCAAAGCGGCGCGAAAGGAGCGTGCGGAAAATCGCGATGAAGCGGGCCGAATGATTATCCGGTCGCCCTATATTAGTGAATTTTCACGCTCACCGAAATTCGTATTCGCGGGATTGACCGCCAAGGCAAACCCGGTTTCGGCAGACGGCGGCCCGAATATTTCCCGCGTGCCGATTCCGCTGCCGCGTCCACTCAACTGAGCGTATTATGGTGCCTTTTTTGAAGAGTATTCCGGTTTCGGTGATCACCGGCTTTCTGGGCGCGGGAAAGTCTACGCTGCTCAACCGGCTCCTGAAAGATCCGATGCTGAAGGATGCCGCGATCATCATCAACGAATTTGGTGATGTGGGCATTGATCATATGCTGGTCGAGGTGTCCGGCGACCAGATGGTGGAGCTTTCCAATGGTTGCCTGTGTTGTACCGTGCGCGGTGAATTGGTGGATACGCTGGCCGATTTTGTTGACCGGATGCAGACCGGCAAACTTGCGCCGCTTTCACGTATTGTGATTGAAACGACCGGGCTTGCCGATCCTGCCCCGGTACTTCAATCAATCATCGGGAATCATGTCATTTCGCAAAATTTTCACGTTGATGGTGTGGTGACCGTCGTCGATGCGGTCAACGGCATGCGCACTTTGGAGCATCTGGAGGAGGCGGTGAAGCAGGTGGCCGTTGCCGACCGGCTGGTGATTTCCAAACGCACGATGGTGGAGCCGGAGACGTTGATGCGGCTTGAAGCAAGGTTGCGCGCGATCAACCCATGTGCACCATTTTTCGATGCTGATGGCGCGGAAGCCGCGCGTGCGGTGTTGCTTGAAGCCGGTCCATTTGATGTGGACAATAAAAGCCCTGATGTGGCGCGCTGGCTGGACGATGAGAAAAGTCACGACCACGACCACGACCACGACCACGACCACGACCACGACCATCATCATGATGTGACACGCCATAATGATCGCATTCGATCCTTTTCCATCGTATACGATGAACCCCTGGATCCGCAGGCTATTGCGATGTTTGTCGATCTGTTGCGTTCAGCCCACGGCGAGAAGCTTTTGCGAATGAAAGCGGTGGTGAAACTGGCTGACAATCCATCCCGCCCTCTCATATTGCATGCTGTGCAAACCGTTATGCATCCGCCCAAACGCCTGGATGCCTGGCCCGGGGAAGACCAGCGAACGCGGCTGGTCTTGATTACTCAGGACCTACCGGAAGCATTTGTCCGCGATCTCTTCGATACGTTTGTGGGCAAACCAAGGACGGATCGTCCGGATCGGCAGGCGCTTGAGGAAAATCCGTTGTCAGTTCCCGGCATGCGGTTCTAGATTATTACGGCTACACGGTAGCTAAATTCTTTGAGCGTATCTGTCTGTTTTGAGCGTTCCCATTCGTCTTTGTGAAAAAGGAGACGTGCATGGCTTATGATGGTGAACTGTCAGCCCGGTTTGAAAGCTATCTGGAAGGGCTTCCCGGGGTTTCACAAAAACGGATGATGGGCGGAGTTTGTTTTTTCATCAATGGGAATATGGTTGGCGGTGCCGACCTGAGCAAGGATGGAACCAAACGGTTTATGTTTCGCGTCGGCAAGGACAATGTAGCGACCGCCGAGGCTTTGCCCGGAGGGGAGGCGATGGTCCAGGCAGGACGGCATATGACGGGTTTTTATTTCGTCAATGCCGATGAAAACGGCGATGAGATTATCAGGGACTGGGTTTCGCTGGCCGTCGGCCATGCCATGACCTTGCCGGCAAAATGACGATGATCAGTGAAGAGACCGTCCGTTTTTTGACGGCATTGAAGGACAATAATAACCGGGAATGGTTTGAGGCCAATAAGCGATGGTATGAAGAATCATTCAAATATGCCGCCGCACGGTTTAGTGACGAAATGGCGGAATATCTGAAAGATCAGACTGGTACGTCATACAAGCCGAAAGTGTTTCGTATTCACCGCGATGTGCGGTTTTCGAAGGACAAGACGCCCTATAATGCGCATTTGCATATTTCATTCATACCGATTGGCGGCGGCGAGGATACGCCTGGCTGGATGATCGGGTTGGAGCCTGACCGGTTGGTGATGGGGGTCGGCGTCTTTGCCTTTTCCAAGGATAAGCTTGATGCGTGGCGTGCTGTGGTTGATGGCGCTGAAGGCGAGGCGCTGGGTTTGTTGCTCGGCACGCTGAAAGCGACAGGTGCGAGAATTGACGAGCCGGAATTGAAGCGCGTGCCTGCGCCTTATGCGGCTGACCATCCGAATGGCGATCTTTTGCGGCGTAAGGGACTGGCGGTCTGGACTGACGCGGCTGCACAGAGCGAGATGTTCGGGGCCGAAGGGCCGAAGAACTGCTGGGAAAGACTGAAGCCTATCAAACCTGTTTTTGACTGGTTGAAAGAATTCTCAGAGGTTTGAGATCAGCTATACCGATAGGGACGGTCTCCGCCTCATGCGCCCTTTCGGATTAGAAAACGGTGGGATGTTTCCAGCTTTTCGCTGACCTCCAGATGATGGCCGTCCTCATTGCAAAAATGCGGGATGTCTATGACGGCCAGCGGATCTGTGGTTTCCACTTCCAGCAGGCTGCCAGCCGTTAAGTCACGGATTTTGCGGCGCGCCTTGATAACCGGGAGCGGGCATTTTAGGCCCCGCAAATCGAGTTGCACCGGCTTTTCGGACATCACTTTTTCCAGAGGCTGAAGAGACCCCAGAGTTTTTTCTTCTGACCGCCCGGCTTTTCTTCCGGATTGTCGACCGGTACTGGTACCTCTGTCGTGCTTGCGGTTGTCTTGACGGCAGCCTTTTCAGCTTCGTCAGCAAGCTTGCGTGCCGCGGCAGCATCCTCAGCCTGCTGCTGTTGCTCCTGCAGCGTTTTGATTTTGACAAGTTTGCCCGCTTCGAGTGCGCTGCCGGTCGGCGCAAAGGCGAGATCTTCCTTGTGCTTTGCCCGCCAGTCGGCCACGAGCGCTTTGCGTTCGGCCTCGGTGGGCTCGTCCCAGATATAACCTTCGTATTTGCGCTCAGCGGCGGCAAATTTCTTGTTATATTCGGCTTGATAGGCGGAGTAAGCGCTCGCAAGCGCGGGCGGTGTAGATAGGGCCGGGCACTGTCCTCGCGGGTTCAGGCCGTCTGATCCTACCTGGTTGAATACATATTTATTTTCGCAGACAGCGACCTGTGGCGGACGGTGCGTTAGCTCAAAATGGTCGTAGCCGACCTTGAGCATTTTCCAGAATTCGAAATGAGGCGAGTTGGCGTGACGCGCCATGTTGTCTGCGGTCATGCGGAATGGCAGAGCCTGTATCTGAAAGGAGCGTTGTCCGCCGTCAAAAGCTTCCTTGGCAAAGGCGAAAATTTCCTGCATCTGCAAGTCTGTCATGGAGTAACAGCCGCGCGAAGAACAGGCCCCGTGGATCATGAGATTCGAACCGGAGCGGCTGAGCGACCGATCAAATGTGTTCGGGTAGCCCATGTTGATTGCGAGATAATAGTTGGAATAAGGATTCAGCAGACCCGGAGAAATGTCGTAAAAACCTTCCGGCGCCTGGCGGTCACCTTCCTTCTTTTTGGGTCCCAGCATGCCTGACCAGGCGCAGATCTGGTAATCTTTTACCATCTCAAAGCGACCGTTTGGCTTGGCCTTCCAGACCTCGAGAATGCCTTCCTCTTTGAAAAGACGTAACATGATGGGCGCATTGCGCCGCATGCCGAGGGCCGCAATCTTGTTACGGGTTTTCGAGGAAAGCCGAATTTCCTTGTGATTGAGTTTGGAAACGTCAAGCGTGTCTTGCACACAGGAAGACAGCAGCATTGCCGCCAGCAAAAGAACTAAAGCTGTCCCAAATTGCTTCTTCACGTATTCGCCCGTTAAACTCAAATTGCCCGCTGACGGAAATTACTGCCGCCTAGAATGGCGGCTTTATAGTTTATAAATCCTTGCGCCGGAATGACTTCGTGCATCCAACTCACCAAAGTGTGATTGAAAGCAGTGCCAAACGTCCTCAAAACACATGCAAATGTGTTGAAGTTGCGGCAATCGCAGGGCGGGCTACAGATTGCGGCCGATTGCCAGGAATTTGCGGCGGCGATGCGAGCGAAGGTCATTAACCTCGCCCAAATCACTGAGTGCGGCTGCAATTGTCTCGCCTGCTGCCTCAATGGCCGCTTGCGGGTCTCGATGGGCTCCGCCGACGGGTTCTGCAATGATACCGTCGATGACGCCGAGCGCCTTAAGGTCTTCGGCTGTGATCTTCATGTTGGTCGCCGCATCACGCGCGCGGGCAGAATCGCGCCACAGGATAGAAGCTGCGCCCTCAGGCGAAATCACGCTATAAATTGCATGTTCCAGCATGAACACCTTGTCGCCCGTGGCGATCGCAATTGCGCCGCCGGAGCCACCTTCGCCGATGACGATGGAAATGATCGGCACGCTCAGATTCAGGCAGGTTTCTGTTGAACGCGCGATGGCTTCCGCCTGACCGCGCTCTTCCGCATCCATGCCGGGATAGGCGCCCTGGGTGTCCACAAGGGTAATAACCGGCAGGCCAAAACGGTCGGCCATTTCCATCAGGCGGATCGCTTTGCGGTAACCTTCCGGGCGGGGGCTTCCGAAATTGTGCTTGATGCGCGATTTGGTGTCGTTACCCTTTTCCTGACCAATAACCACCACCGGCTGTCCGCGGAAGCGGGCGAGGCCGCCTTGAACAGCGGCGTCTTCCGCATAGGTGCGGTCGCCAGCAAGCGGCGTGAAATCCTCAAACAACGCTTTCGCATAGTCGACAAAGTGAGGGCGCGAAGGATGGCGGGCTACCTGCGTTTTCTGCCATGCGGACAATTTCGAATAAATGTCCGCCATCGCTTCTTCGACGCGGGCTTCCAGCCGCGCAATCTCGTCTTCGGTGTTTACGCTCTCGTCTTCTTCGGCAAGCTTCTTCAGCTCGAGAATTTTGCCTTCGAGATCTGAGATCGGCTTTTCGAATTCGAGGTAATTATGCATTTTGCCTCTTCCGCTTCTACACGCGTACTTTCAATCTGGGCGCTCTAATCCCGTTTTTTTGCCTGTTTGGCAAGGGGGTGATGTTCCTGAACCAGCCTGTGAAGGCGGTCTTCAAGGACATGTGTGTATATTTGTGTCGTGGAAATGTCCGAGTGTCCAAGTAATTCTTGAACAGCACGCAGGTCCGCGCCGTTTTCCAGAAGGTGGCTGGCGAAGGCATGTCGAAGCACATGTGGCGAGATCGCCGAAGCCCGGATACCGGCCCGGGCAGCCAGTGATTTCAGGTCGCGGGCGAAAACCTGGCGCGGCAGAAACCCTTCTTTGGAGCGTGAGGGGAAAAGGTACGGGCTTTCTTCTTCCTTTTCCTTTTTCTCGTTGTGGATGCGCCGCAACTCAGAGCCGTAGTCTTTGAGCGCCTCCATGGCTGGACGGGAAAGCGGCACCATGCGCTCTTTAGCGCCTTTTCCCCTGATGACGAGGAATCGGCCTTCGGCGTCCAGAACGCGGGCAGGCAGTGAAACCAGTTCGCTGACGCGCATGCCTGTAGCGTAGGCAAGCTCCAAAAGTGCGTGCATGCGCATGCGTTCCAACCGCCCGGGACCGGCTGCTGCAGCTTCTGCGGCCGCGCATGCTATCAGCTTGTCTACCTCTTCCGTCGAGAGGTTTTTGGGTAGCGCGCGCGCTTTTTTGGGGGCGTCCAGTACGCTTGAGGGGTCATCGCCGCGGATTCCCTCCGCGTAAAGGAATTTATAAAATTGTCTCAGTGCGGACAGTCTGCGGGCTTGCGATGATGCGGCAAAGCCCTGGCGCGCGAGATGGCCCAGATAGGCGGAGAGATCGGAAGAGGTGGCCTCGGTGAGGCGAATGTTATGATCCATGAGAAATGAGCGGGCGTCTTCAAGGTCGCGC
>JBNLGT010000114.1:0-7958 GCA_050306195.1 Ensifer sp. | reverse complement strand
CCTTCTGTCGGTTTCAAAAGGGCTGGTGCCAACGATGTTGATTGGTCCGCTTCTTCTCATCGTGATCTTTCCGGAAATCCGCGCCAAGATATTCACTCGAAATGGCGCGATCGCACTTTCGCTTGCCATCGTTGTTCTTACCGCTTTTGTCCAACCGCTTTATCTTCGCGTGACGGCTACCGTTTCGTTCCTCGCTGGCGGTGCTGTTGAAGCGTCGACGTCTGAGCGCCTTGTGCTCTGGCAGGATGCCCTCAGACTGGCTGGGGATCATCCGCTGCTAGGATACGGAACGCAAAACCGCGTGAACCTGATCCGCGATGCGGGCTTTGGATATGGACACTTTCACAACGGTTTTCTCACCAGCCTCGTTGATACCGGTGTCTTAGGTCTTGTTGCCATGGTTGCGTTGCTGTTTTCACCATTATTCATCGCGATCAAGGCCAAGGCGACGGACCTTTATCGTGAGCGCTTGTTTCTTGCCGCAACGCTTGTCCTGACCTATGCCATCGGCGGTTTGAGCAACTATATCTTTTGGCACGATATTTATGATAATCTATTCTTGTGGATCGCGGCGATTGTTGCGGCCTCGGTTCCCGTATCTTCGTTCAACCCACTCATAGGAAAAAGGAAAGCCTGAGTTTCCATGACAGGTTCGAAAGGTGGTTGGAAGAGACGCGGCCCTGCGCCGCTTGCAGATTTCGCCAACCGGGTGATGGATCCCGTTTTATCGCGCCGTGCCGGGATCAACACAGCGCTTTTGGGATGTTGGGATGAAATTGCCGGTGATGATTTTGCCGAATGTACTCGACCGGAGAAAATTGCCTGGCCACGCCGCAACGGTGAATTGGCGGATGAGGGCTACCAGCCAGGCGTTCTGACGGTTGCCTGCGAAAGCGCGCGAGCGCTTTTCCTCACCCATGCGCAGGGCGAGCTGATTGCGCGCATTAACGCATTTTTCGGCTATCCCGCCATACGGCAGATTCGCATAGTGCAAAAACCGGTTTCGCCGCATCCCAAGGCATCCAGACCGCGCCCACTCGATGCGGTTGCATCCGCTCGTCTTGACGGCATAATTGGCGACATGGAGGATGGTGACCTCAAAGAGGCCTTACAACGGTTGGGTCGGGGTGTTCTGGGCCGAAAGGCAAAGCGGTGACGCCTGTCTCTTGCGTGCACGCATAAATGAATATTGCCAAAATTTAATTTTATCACCCTTTACGTGCCGCAATTCTTTGAAGATTTTGCACAAACACATTCTTGCAAGCCGCACTGCAGCCCATTATCCAATGAGCCTGGTGCCGACAACGAACAGGTAAAATGCAAATGTCCGAGCTTCTGCTTTCGAAACGCAAACTTCTTGCTGGTGCGGCCGTAGCCGCCATGGGGACTGTTTTGGCCTCCTGTACCGGCGGTGATGATACGGAAAGCGCATCCGCCAAGCCGGAAGCTGATCCGGGCATTGACACATCCATCAAGACCGCTGCTACCGGTAACGCGCCTGAGGCGCAGGGAAGTGTGGAAGTCGCCAAGCTGATGGAAAATGGTCCGCTACCCGAAATGTCGGTCGGTGATGAAAACGCGCCGGTCACGATCGTGGAATATATGTCGATGACCTGCCCACATTGCGCGCGTTTCCATCACGAAACATATCCCGGCATCAAGGAGAAGTATGTCGATACTGGCAAGGTGCGTTTCATCCTGCGAGAATTCCCGCTCGACCAACTCGCGGCTGCCGCCATCATGCTGGCGCGTTGCGCGCCGGAGGATCAGTATTTCCCATTTGTTTCTGTTCTCTTTGAACAGCAGGTGAGCTGGGCAACGGCACAGGATAAACGCGCAGCCCTTCTGCAAATGGCGAAATTGGCCGGTTTTACACAGGAGAGCTTTGAGGCCTGCTTGACGAACCAGAAACTTCTCGATGATGTGAGTGCGGTAAGATCGCGGGCGGCGGATGATTACGGCGTGAACTCTACGCCGACGTTCTTCATCAACGGCGATAAGTATTCGGGGGAAATCTCGGTTGACGATATGTCGGCCATTATCGACAGCAAGCTCTAAGCGTTACCAGGGTTTGGAACCGGGCCGCGGCCAATGCTGCGCGCCCGGTTTTTTGTTGCCTGATGCCTTCCCTAAAGAGGAGGCAAGCGCGTGAAGTTTAACAAGCTCCGCCTCGTCGGCTTCAAATCCTTCGTCGAGCCTTCCGAATTTGTCATTGAAAGCGGGCTGACCGGCATTGTTGGACCCAATGGTTGCGGCAAATCCAATCTCGTGGAAGCGCTGCGCTGGGTGATGGGTGAAAACTCCTATAAAAATATGCGCGCCTCGGGCATGGATGACGTTATTTTTTCTGGATCAGGAAACCGTCCCGCACGCAACACCGCAGAGGTCGGCCTTCATCTCGACAATAGCGACCGCTCTGCTCCAGCCGCATTTAACGACTCCGATGAAATTCAGGTAACCCGTCGCATCGAACGCGAACAGGGCTCGGTCTACAGGATCAATGGCAAAGAAGCGCGTGCCAAGGATGTGCAGCTTCTCTTTGCGGACGCATCCACTGGCGCACGGTCACCGTCCATGGTTGGTCAGGGCCGTATTGGTGAGCTGATTCAGGCCAAGCCGCAGGCTCGTCGTCAGCTTCTGGAAGAAGCAGCCGGCATTTCCGGCCTGCATTCCCGCCGCCATGAGGCTGAGTTACGCCTTCGGGCGGCGGAAGGAAATCTTGAACGCCTGGAAGATATCACCACGCAGCTCGAAAGCCAGATTGAAAGCCTGAAACGTCAGGCTCGACAGGCGAACCGCTTCAAGACCATTTCCGCCGATATCCGAGCCCGCGAGGCGACACTTCTGCATATCCAGTGGACGCAGGCCAGCATCGCCGAACGTGAGGCGGATGCCGCGCTCAACGAGGCGACCAATATTGTGGCTGAGCGTGCTCAGGCACAAATGGAGGCGGCCAAGAGCCAGGCCGTTGCCAGCCTTAAATTGCCGGAGCTGCGGGAGGGCGAGGCAAAGGCTGCGGCCGCGCTTCAGCGTTTGCAAATCGCCCGATCCCAACTGGAGGAAGACGCCAAGCGCCTCATGCACCGCCGCGAGGAGCTAGAGCGCCGCTTATTGCAGCTCGGGCAGGATATTCAGCGCGAAGAGCAATTGCTTGCTGATAATGCCCGTGTTCTTAGCGATCTGGCGGATGAGGAAGCCGGATTAATTGAAGAAATAGAGGGTGCGGCCGAACGGGCGGAGGAAACGAAAGCAGCTCTTGATATGGCTGCGGGAAAACTGGAAATCAGTGAAGCGGCCTTTTCAAAGTTGACTGAGGAACGCGCCTCGGCCTCTGCATCGCGTCAGCAGGCGGAACGCTGGATAAACGATCTTTCAACCCGCCGCGCGCGCCTTCGACAACAGTTTGAGGAGGCGGCCCGCGAGTTTACGTTGCTTGAGGCCAACATGGCCAGCATGCCGGATATCGACCTTCATCGGGACACGGCCGAGACAGCGCAGCTAGCAGCTGACGAGGGCGAGGAGGCTATTGCCGCGGCTGACGAGCTGATTGCCGTTGCGCGTGGTGCAGAAGAAGACGCCCGTGCCGCTGCAAACACGGCGCGTGAAGCAACTGCCGCGCTGGAAACGGAGGCGCGTACGATCGAGCGCATGCTTGAGGCAGGCGCCACCAGCGGCGAGTATAGACCTGTTGCAGACGAGCTTTCCGTTGACGAGGGCATGGAGGCCGCACTTGGGGCTGCGCTGGGAGAGGATATTGAATCGTCTCTCGATCAGCAGGCTCCACGGCATTGGGGGCTTGGTGCCATACATACAGACGACCCGGCCTTGCCCGAAGGAGCTGAGCCACTTGCCGCAAGGGTGCGTTCGCCGCAGGCGCTGGCCCGCCGTCTCGCGCAGACAGGTATCGTTGCGGCGCATGACGGTCCGCGTCTGCAACCGCTCCTGAAGCCCGGCCAATGTCTTGTTTCGAAAGAAGGGGCCGTTTGGCGCTGGGACGGACATGTATCGGGTGCTGACGCGCCGAGTGCTGCAGCGCTGCGGCTTGCGCAGAAAAACCGGCTTGCCAACCTCGAAATCGAACTTATTGACGCGCGCGCAGCTCAGGAGATCTCTCATGCAGCGCACAACGCGGCTGTCGCCAAGGTGGGAGAAAGCGAAAACCATTTGCGTGAAACCCGTAACCGGCACCGCGAACTTGTTCGACACGCCACGGAAGCGCGTGAGGCTTTGGCGGCCGCCGAGCGCGCGGCCGGTGAGCTCCTGCGCAGACGCGATGTTTTGAGCGAGACCAAGAACGGCCTTGAGGCGCAAATGGACGAACTCTCGGTACAGGAGGAAGATGCGCGGGCTCAACTGGAGGACGCGCCTGATCTTTCAGGGCTCGATTTGAGGCTTCGTGAACAACAGGCTGAAGTCGCGGCTGACCGGGCGAGCCTTGCTGAAGTGCGCGCCACTCACGACGGATTGGCGCGAGAAAATGAATTGCGCGGTCGCCGTATCGCGGCAATCGCCCAGGAGCGTGAAACTTGGAAGGCTCGGGCCGGGAACGCGCAAAATCAAATTGATACACTCAAATCCCGCACGGAAGAGGCTCGCGAAGAAATAGAAAATCTGGCGGAGGCCCCTGAAGAATTTGAGGAAAAACGCATATCCTTGATGAACCAGCTGCAGAAGGCCGAGGAAGCTCGTCGCGTCGCAGCCGATCTTCTGGCGGAAACAGAAGCCCATCAGCGGGAAGCCGATCAGGTTGCCGCGCAGGCCTTGACCGCTTTGGCGGATGCGCGCGAAAGGCGCGGCAGGGCTGAAGAGCGGCTCGTGTCGGCACGCGAACGCCGCAAGGACTGTGAAAGCCGCATTGGCACAGCGCTCGGCTGCCCGCCGCATGAGGTATTCCGTTTTACAGGGCTGAACGCGGATGCGCCACTACCCGATCCCCATAGCGTGGAAATTGCTCTTGATCGGCTTAAGATCGAACGCGAACGATTGGGAGCGGTTAACCTGCGCGCCGAAGAAGAGCAGGCCGAACTTACTGAAAAACTGGAAACACTCATTAAAGAACGCGATGACATTGTCGAGGCCATCCGCAAACTGCGCTCGGCTATTCAGAATCTCAATCGAGAGGGGCGCGAGCGGCTATTGGCCGCATTTGATGAGGTGAATGCCCAATTTCAGCGCCTCTTTACCCACCTCTTTGGCGGCGGTACAGCCGAACTTCAATTGGTGGAAAGTGACGATCCACTGGAGGCCGGGCTCGAAATCCTGGCTCGCCCGCCGGGCAAGAAACCTCAGACCATGACGTTGCTTTCAGGCGGAGAACAGGCCTTGACCGCCATGGCGCTGATTTTTGCGGTGTTCCTCACCAATCCAGCGCCGATCTGTGTACTGGACGAGGTCGACGCGCCGCTTGACGATCACAATGTCGAACGCTTCTGTAATCTTATGGATGAGATGAGCGCGTCTACCGAGACCCGCTTTGTGGTCATTACCCATAATCCCATAACCATGGCTCGAATGGACCGCCTATTCGGTGTGACTATGGCAGAACAAGGCGTCTCGCAGCTTGTGTCCGTCGATCTTCAGACCGCCGAACAGATGCGTGACGCCGGATAGCAATTTGATCAATCAGGATTTTTTATCCGCGTCCGGCGCCAAAATCTCGCGGCAATAGGACGGCCCGTTTGCACCGGTACGGTCCGCGGTTACGGCAACCGAACGGATGCGATAGTCATCGTCGACGTGGACGGTTGCGCTGCAGCTTTTCAGATCGCCATTAACCCGCGCATAGGCCCCTTTCCAGCGATAGGTATTGGGGCCGGATTCGCCTGATGGGGGGCCGAAACGGGCGAAGAATTGCCCGGCGGACTTTCCCTTCCATGCAACTGAAATCGGGTCATTTGCGGTTGTGCAGGCGCCGAGGCCAAGAAGCGAGGCAAGGAAGAATGCAATTCGTAATTTCATGAGGCGGTCCTGTTAATTCCATTGCGTCGTGTGCCGAACTGCATGTCGTCGTCTTACAATTTTTAAACTTGCGCAAGCGGTCGACCCGCTCTCCCAAGAAATATTCCGGCCCTGTTGCTCAATCGCCGCTGTGGGGACGAGCGCGCCAACCGATATCAACGGTTATTGGCGTGAGATGACGATGGGCGTAATTGGCGTTCATCTTCATTTTTGACCTATGAGCTGGAATCGTATCCTAAAAACCGTAATGCCTGCCTGTCTTAAGGCCGTTGTGGCGTGGGAAATCGCGTTGAGCTCACATTAATATTTGTCGAAGTTTAGTGCGTTTGTTCTCTTGCAGTTCTTTTCGAGTTGGTCTAATGAGACGCCCGAAATCAAACGATTTCAACAGGTCGGAGTGTAGCGCAGCCTGGTAGCGCACCTCGTTCGGGACGAGGGGGTCGGAGGTTCGAATCCTCTCACTCCGACCAGCAAAAAAGGGGGTCCGTACCCGACATTTTTGTTTTACATGAGCCTCAGAAATTATTGGTGGCCATGTCAAGCGCGCTTTGAGGTGCTTGGCAGGACTGGGCTATGATGAAGTCCGGGTCCAGGTTGACCTGATGTTCCGGCCCATTGTTGCCTGCAATCCGCGCGCTCAGAAAGTCCGCTAGGGGGCCCCAGCTTTTGCTTAAGGGAGAGCGTGTCACGGTCAGTGGGGGGTAAAAGGCCGCCGCCTGGATTTCTGCCGGGTCGTCGTCGTGGGCGACTACAGAGATGTCGTGTGGCACCGACAGAGACAGCGCCTTCAGGGCGCTGAATACGCCTTTGGCAATCAGCAGGTTTCCACAAATAATTGCCGTTGGTGGCGGGTAATTCTCGTCAAAGAAACGTACCGCCGAAACCAGGCCGGACGCTTCTCCCATCATCCCATGCGCAACAAGGCGCTGGTCGAGTTGTTCTCCGGCCTCAGTAAGGGCAGCGCCATATCCCGCTAATCTGGATTGGCAGAAGGAGAGGGTTTCTTCGCCATTGACAAAAGCAATCCTTCGGTGGCCGAGCCCCGTCAGATGTTTTGTCAGTGTGTAACCGACCTTGAAATTGTCAATATCGAAAAAGGGATAGGATGGGTCGTCTGCCGCTCGTCCATGAACGACAAAAGGCGTATTGCTCTCCTCCAGATAGGCAATTCGCGGGTCGTCGGCTACCGGATTGATCACCACAAAACCGTCAATGGCCCCGCTTCGCGCGAGCTTTGCATAAACGTTGATAATATCCCCATCGCCATCGGCAATATGCAGGACAAACTGCATGCCGCGCTGGGAGAATGCCTGTGAAAGCCCCGTGATCGTTTCCTGAAATACTGTATCACGTTGGATGCCCGTGCTTCCATCTGCAACCAGGGCTACAATGCCTGATCGGCCCGAAACCAGCTTCTGGGCGACAATATTAGGGTGGTAGTTTAAGGCCTTCGCCGCCTCCAGAACCCGCTGGCGCGTAGCTTCAGAGACATCCGAATGCCCGTTCAGCGCGCGGCTGACCTGGGTCACTGAGATGCTCAGATGTCGGCTCAAATCTTTTAACGTCGCCATGCAGGAGCCCTTGCAGTCAAACTTGTGATCAAGCACCTATCTTCGCAAACCGAAACGTTTTCGGCAACCATCTCCCACGTTTCAGCGGCATTTCAACCCGACAGGCTGTGGGCAGGTCCAGCAAACGCTTCCACACGTCTCGTTGAGATGGAATATTCAGGCACAATTATCGGGTCATACGTCTCGGAGGGCGATGTTTGAGGGCTGGAATTTTGGCGGTTCAGTCGCTGCCAGTCGAGATAGGTAATTCATGGGATGAATATATTAAGCGAAAAATTGTGCTTCTGTTTGCAAAATGTAATCAGTATATGCATACATAGTGATGTAGTCTGATCCTGAAGGAGCCACCATGTCCGCACATTCGCATAAGGGCGTCGCCTTTAATTGGGGAGATCCCTTTCTGTTGGAAGACCAATTGAGCGAAGAAGA
>JBNLGT010000113.1:0-8119 GCA_050306195.1 Ensifer sp. | reverse complement strand
GACTTTTGCAATCGGCGCGGCCCATGAATACCGTAACGAAGATGAAGGCTGGGGCATTCCCAAGCTCGATCCGTTCCCTGGCGCGCCGGAACTATCCTGGCACATCATCGAAAGCATGGTGGCGGACGAATTCGACATCACGTCATGCCAGGAACTGGCCGTTGACCACGGCTTTGTTGTTCCCATGCAGCTTTTCTGGCCGGGCGCTCCGCACCATCCGGACATGCCGCGCGCAGTGCCGATTTCGGCCAACACCGTGCAGCACCCGATCCCGACGCTGAAACGCGCCTTGGACTTCGGCAAGGCTCTGGGCAAAGCGCTGCGCTCCTTCCCGGAAGACGCAAAGATCGTGATCCTAGGCACTGGCGGCCTGTCGCACCAGCTTGATGGCCAGCGCGCGGGCTTCATCAACAAGGAATTCGACCAGTATTGCTTGGAAAACATCGTCAGCAATCCGGAAGAACTGACCAAGATCACCCGCATGGAGCTGGTCGAAAAGGCAGGTGCTCAGGGCACTGAATTCCTGATGTGGATGATGATGCGCGGCGCGCTCGGCGATAATGTCAACGAAGTGACCCGCAACTATCACATCCCGATTTCCAACACAGCTGCGGGGACGCTGCTTTTGGAATGCGCGGCCTAAACCGTCATTTGGATGAAATGAAAAGCCGGTCCGTGCCTCACGAAGCGCGGACCTTTTTATTTCCGAAACCGTTCCCCCGATCCATCTCTATAGAACAGATTATACGTCTCGAACGGAATGATCTGTCCGGCGGGTGTAACGAAGTGGATGCATGACCGCTTCACATTGCCGACATCAAAATCGTGCCTGTCCATGAAATTCACAATCACCACACGGAAGATATTTTCGTAAGACAACCCCTCCGGCACCGGCACCTGCGGCAGGCAGCATAAAAGGTCGCCCATTCGCTCCGACACATTTGGCTCAATCGTCGAAAGCGAAAAGAGATCGAAAATCTTTTGCTTGAGCGAAGGATAACGCTCGAAATTCACGGCATTTGGCACCGCTTCGACAAGCTGTTCTTTCGGGATCATTGAGGTGACCGGAACCACCGTCCGACCATTGCGCAAACCATATCCAATCGAAATCGCCGTTGGATTGCACGGCAGCGGGATCATGTCCGTTTCGCCGAATATGCCAGACTGCTCAATCACCTTGCGCCGGATTTCAGACAACAGAACCCGGTTCTGCTTTAGTACATAATCCTCATTGCGACCCACATCCTGGATAGGCTGGAAAGTAACGCCGCGAACGCATTTGTAGTTTAACGCATGGTCAATGAGAGCGCCCATCTCATCATCATTCACGCCCTTTTTCACAGTCGCCACCAACGTGTTCGATATGCCGTGCGTTTCCAGCGCCTCAAGCGCTTTCCGCCGAACCTTCGAAAGGTCGGCCCCGCGCAAATTGCGAATGGCTTCAGGCCTTAAGGAATCGAACTGCAGATAGATTTCGAGCCCCTTCTTGCGTTCAGCCAAGGCCTCCACAAAAGCGGGATCCGACGCGATACGCAATCCATTGGTATTGATCATCAAATGACGGATGGGCCGCACCCTTGCCATGTCGATGATCTCAAGAATTTGCGGATGGATGGTCGGCTCACCGCCGGAAAGCTGTAACAGATCCGGCTCGCCCTCGCTCGCGACCAGCGCATCCATCATACGCTCAATCGTCGCAATATCGCGATGCTTGTCAGACGCCTGCGAGGAACCGGCAAAACAGACCGGACATGTCAGGTTGCAAGCCTCGTTGACCTCTATGATGGCCAGACATGAATGTTGCTCATGGTCGGGACAAAGGCCGCAGTCATAGGGACAGCCATAGTCCGTGCGCGTCTGCACCTCAAGAGGCCGGTCCCCAGGCTTGAGGAAGGATAACTCCGCCTTGTAATAGGCCGCGTCTGACGACACGTGAACTTTTTGGACCCCATGCTCGCGACAACGCTTTTCGTAAAAGACATCATCGCCTTGAATCAGGATCTTCGCCGGTACAACCTTCAGACACTTCGCACAAAGCGAACGGGTCTCACCGTAAAAGAGATAGGGGCGCGACTTCCGCGTGAAATTCTCAGGATGGTTCATTATCCGGCCCCTTTTTCTTGCCGCCCTTCAAGATGAGCCAGACACCAAGCCCTCCCAGAAGGATGCCCGGAAGCCAGATAATTCCGATAGCGGGGCTTTGTAGAAACATCGGCGTAAAGGCAAGGCTGCACAGGCCGGGTAGCAGCAGCACAATTCCGAGGAGAATCAGAAAAACACGCATCGTCTCATTGTTCCAATGTGGTTTTCATCCGCGCGGACCGCCAATGCTGCAACGGTGGCAACACAACGAAACCAAATGCGACAAGTGCAAGGATAATCAAAATCACATCGTCTTCCATGTCCATCGGCGAAAACGCACTCCAGAAGACAAAATAACTCAGCACAATTACCACGGTCGCAACACCTGCCAAGAAAAGACTGACTGTTGGCGCGGACTTAATTTTGACAACACGCATGAGAAGACCAAGTGCAACGATGGACCCCAGAATACTGGGTACGGCAAAGACCGGGATAATCACCGTGTAGTTGTCGTGCCCCGTCTTAAAGCGAAACCCGCTGGAAACCCATTCCCAGAGAGCTGCGCCGTAAAACAGGCCACCGCATGCGCCCGGCAGCAAAAAAGCAACGCCCGTCAAAATGATAAGAAGTTTCATCCACACCGGGCGTGGCGCAGGAAGAACGCTTGTCACCGGCTGTTTGTCTGTCGACATAACTTCCCGCCCCCTATACCGGCCCGCTCGCGGAGCGCGGCTGGCTTGCAATCATAGCCATCGCATAAACTCCCATCGCCACTGACAGAACCTGAAAAATACTCATCCCCATCGCAAGCGTAGCATACGGCTTGAAATATTCGAGAATGAATCGCTCGATCGCATAAAACCAAACGGCCAGATAGAAACCATTATTCGTCCAGAAGGTAGATTTTCTTGCAATCATGAAGATATAAACAAGCGCAAAGGCGGCCATCATCATACTTTCATAAAGAGCCACCGGATGCCGCAGTACACCATCGCCAAAATCCCACCCCCAGCTCGCGCCTGTTGGAATGCCGTAGGTATTGTCGTTCAAGCCTGAGAGCAGGCAGCCTATACGCCCAACCGCAATGCCAAGCGCAACGGGCAGCGCGTAAATCGCTCCGGTTCGGACGTGGATACCAGAAAATTTCTTGTAAAGCTCAACGGCGGCAATCGCACCGGCCAGTGCGCCTGCAATCGATCTCCCAAATTCATGAATACCGCTGATCCACAAATTCGCAGTGCCAAGCGCCCAGGCCCCGACCGCAGCCCCAATCAGAACCGAAGCAAGATAACCAAGCCGAAGCGGGACGGCGATCGGGCTTTTGGGAAACCATGTCCGTCGTAGCAGAAATAGCGTGGCCGCAGACGTCAGCCACGCCAAAACATCAAAAAGCGTGTGCAGCAGCAAGCCCGCGTTCCTACGCCGCGAGGCCACGCCCGCGTAAAAGCGCCTCCGGGCTCGGCAGTTTGCCGCGGAAGGCCTTATAGGCCTCTTCCGGATCAATCGAACCACCGGTGGAGTAAATTTTTGACTTTAACTTTTCAGAAGCTTCAGGATCAAACACGTTGCCCGTTTCCTCAAAAGCCTCAAAAGCGTCGGCATCAAGCACCTCCGACCACATGTAAGAATAATACCCCGCCGAATAGCCGTCACCGGCGAAGACATGCTGGAAATGCGGTGTGCGATGGCGCATGACAATCGATGAAGGCATGTCAATCTGCTTCAACACGCCGGCCTCCAAAGCCATTGGATCCGTGACAGGCTCGCTGGCCGTGTGGAACGCCATGTCGACAAGCGCCGAAGAGGTAAATTCCACTGTCGCAAAACCGGAATTAAACGTATCGGCCGCCAGCACCTTGTCCAAAAGCGCCTGCGGCATCGCTTCGCCTGTCTGGTAATGCACGGCGTATTTCTTCAAGACCTCCGGCACCGTCAACCAATGCTCATAGAGCTGCGAGGGAAGCTCAACAAAGTCCCGCGAAACGCTGGTGCCTGAAACGGAAGGATAGGTGACATCTGAAAGCATTCCGTGCAGGGCATGCCCAAATTCGTGAAAAAGTGTGCGCGCATCATCCAGAGACAAAAGCGCCGGTTTACCCGCCGCGGGTTTGGCAAAGTTGCAAACGTTATAGACGAGCGGAATTTCGCCCTCTGCACCGTTTTTCAAAGTCAGTTTGTGTTGGCCCTGAAACGAGCTCATCCACGCACCGGACCGTTTTGACGACCTCGCGAAATAGTCACCGAGGAACATCGCCTTCAGGCTTCCATCTCCGTCACGGATTTCGAAAACGCGGACGTCTTCGTGGTAGCCTTTGACGTCTTTCAGCTCCGTTGCCGTAATTCCGAAAAGGCGGTTGGCGACGTCGAAACAGGCGGCAATGATATTTTCAAGCTGAAGGTAGGGTTTTAGCTCGCTCTCCGAAAAATCAAACTTCGCGGCCCGCAGCTTCTCAGCATAGTGCCGCCAGTCCCAAGGGGCTACCTCGTGGTTCTTCCCTTCGTCGGCAATGAGTTTGGCCAGCTCCGCTTCTTCTTCGGCAGCCCGCACTCGCGCCTTGTCCCAGACTTCCATCAGCAGACCATTCACCGCCTCCGGCGTCTTGGCCATTGTGTTGTCCAGTTTCAGGGCCGCATAATTTTCGTACCCCAGAAGCTTTGCCTTTTCGTCGCGAAGGCCAAGCGTTTCGCGAATAATCTCACGATTATCAGTCTCGCCGCCATTCTCGCCGCGTGCAATCCAGGCCTTGAATGCTGTCTCACGCAGGTCTCTGCGTTCGGAAAAAGTCAAAAACGGTTCAATAATGGAACGTGACAGGGTGACCGCAAATTTGCCTGCCTCACCACGTGCTTCCCCTTGTGCAGCCATGGCATCCTTCAGGAAATCCGGGATCCCTTCAAGATCACTCTCCTCAACAAAGAGCACCCAACCGGATTCATCCGCCAACACGTTTTGACCGAAAGACGCACCCAGTGATGCAAGACGCTCGTTAATTGCCGCCAACCGTTCTTGTTGTGTTTTGGGAAGCTTTGCACCGGACTTTACAAAGCCCTTCCAGTGACGCTCCAATACGCGTGTTTGCTCCACCGTCAAATCGAGCGTCGCCTTGTTTTCCCAAAGCGCATCTATCCGCTTGAACAGGTTTTCATTCATGCCGATTTTTGAATAATGGCGCGCCATTTTCGGTGAAATATCCCGCTCAAGAGCCTGTATCGCGGAGTTTGTGTCCGCCCCGGCCCGGTTCCAGAAAATGGCTGAAACACGCGACAATTCATCACCTGCGACTTCGAGAGCCACAACGGTGTTTTCAAATGTCGCAGGGTCAGGGTTGTCTGCAATCGCATCAATTTCAGCTTCGTGCGCAGCAAAGGCGGCATCGAACGCCGGAGCGAAATCCTCGTCCTTTACCGCCGCAAAATCCGGCAGGCCGTTTTTGCCGGTCCAATGGATCAACGCTGGATTTACGTGGCCAAGTGTCATGGAAAACCTCTGTAAAAGGAACAAATCGATCGCTCCTATATGTCTATCGCCGCCGGGGCGAGTGCAAGCGCGCTGGCAAAAAAATGATGAAATTCCTCACTTGCACCAGTCTGGACAGCAATATAATAAGCGAGACTTATTATATGTGGAGCTTAGAAGTGACGTCCCGAACAGATCCTCATTCCCTCGGCTTTCTGCTGACTGATATTTCCAGACTGCTGCGGGCGGAATTTGAACGGCGCATCACCCGTGCAGGCCTTGGCCTGACACCCGGTGAAGCCCGCACAATCCTGCGCATTGACGCGTTTCCCACTCAAAGACAGACAACCTTGGCCGAACGTATGACCATCGAGCCGATGACGCTCTGCCGCTATCTGGACAGGCTTGAGGCCGCAAACCTTGTCAGCCGCCAACCTGATCCGGACGACCGCCGTGCAAAAGTAGTCGTTCTGACAGATGAAGGCCGTGAGATGGTTGGCCGGATCGTGGAACACACGGGCGAGATGCTTCGCGACATTCAATCCGGCCTTGAAGCCGATGAGCGGGAGGCGTTGAAAAAAGCGCTTCTAACTGTGCAGGCCAATCTTACAGAACCGGAAAATCAGACAGCGGCCGCGAACGGGTAACACTCCATGCAACATGTTCAAGTCGCCATTATGAGCGAACGCCGCACAAGCCTTATCGCCGCGCTTCTGATTGCCCTCGGCCCGATGTCGATGGCCATGTATACCCCCGCCATGCCAGAGCTTGCAGTGGCGTTTGGTACGCCCGAAGCAGCGATCAAGATGACCTTGTCGGTCTATTTCGGAGGTTTTGCCTTTGCACAGCTGGTTGCTGGCCCTGTTGCGGATGCGTTCGGCCGACGGAAGGCGACACTCATTTTCATGTCCTTTTACATGATCGGCAGCCTTCTCGCCGCATTCGCCACAAGTGTGGAGCTGCTCATTATCGGACGACTGGTTCAGGGCATTGGGGCCGCCGTCGGGCAAACCGTTGCACGCGCCATCATCAGGGACCAGTTTGCAAGCCAGCAGGCCGCCCGCATCATGAATATGACCGGCATCATCCTCGCGATTGCTCCTGCCCTTTCCCCGACAATTGGAGGCATCATGCTGGCTGTGTTTGGATGGAGATCAATCTTCTTCACCCTTCTGGCCGTTTCCATCATCGCGCTGACGATTGTGTTGACATTCATGAGCGAAACGACGGTTCCTGACAGGCGCAAGGCTCTGCCCTTGCCCCTTATGAAGGCCTATGGCTCCATCCTCATCAACCCTGTCTTCATGACAGGCACAATCGTTGTCGCGACCGCCGTGGGTGCGCTCTACACGCTCGCAACCATCCTGCCGTTTATCCTGATCGACCAAGTCGGCCTGACGCCAACACAGTTCGGGCTCGGCATGTTAATGCAGTCAGGCATGTTCCTTGCTGGCTCCCTTGCCTTCGGCAGTGTATGCGGTGGTTCGATGCGGAAACGCTTGTCCCGCCAGGCCTCGTTTTCATAGCGCTGGGCAGTTTTGCTACACTCATCAGCGGCTTGACCCTGGAACCTAGCTATCTCTCCATCATGGGCCCGGTTGCCCTTTATGCCTTTGGCATAGCTTTTGTCATGCCGCACCTGATGGTCGCGTCATTGCAACCCTTCCCGCACATCGCCGGGTCGGCCTCCTCAATGATGGGATTCTTGCAGATGGGGACAGGGCTCCTGGGTGGCTTTCTGGCAGCGCTCTTTTCTGACACCCATATGGCGTTGATGACGATCATGCCCGCCTTGGGACTGACATGCATTCTCGCTTATCTGCTGCACCGGCTCATAGCGGGAAAAGCAAAAGCCGCAGATTTGCAGGCCGCGTGATTGAGCGTGCAAGACCCGTATAAATAATTTCCAGGCATCCAAACAAAAAATGGCCGGAACTGGTCCCGGCCATGATCATTTGCTTCGGCCTGATCAGCCTTGCTGGTTACGCTTGGCCAGCGTTCTGAGGCGCAGCGCATTGAGCTTGATGAAGCCTGCTGCGTCCTTCTGGTCATAAGCGCCATGATCATCTTCAAATGTAACCAGAGCATCTGAATAGAGCGACTTGTCACTTTCACGGCCCATGACAATAACATTGCCCTTGTAGAGCTTCAGTGTCACTTCGCCTTCCACATGTTCCTGGCTCTTGTCGATGGCTGCCTGCAGCATTTCACGCTCCGGCGAGAACCAGAAACCATAATAGATAAGTTCAGCGTAACGTGGCATCAGCTCATCTTTGAGGTGAGCCGCTCCACGGTCGAGCGTAATGGATTCGATTGCACGGTGCGCTGCCAGCAGAATTGTACCGCCGGGCGTCTCATAAACGCCGCGAGACTTCATGCCGACAAAACGGTTTTCAACCAGATCGATGCGGCCGATACCATTGTCGTGGCCATATTGGTTGAGCGCTGTCAAAAGCTCAGCCGGAGACATGGCCTTGCCGTTGATGGAAACAGCATCGCCCTTCTTGAACCCGACTTTGATGATGGTCGGGGTATCGGGCGCTTCCTCGGGCGAAATGGTGCGCATATGCACATATTCCG
>JBNLGT010000112.1:0-8214 GCA_050306195.1 Ensifer sp. | reverse complement strand
ACGTGCGGCAATATTCGAACCTAGGGACACGTCGTAGACCACATCTGCGACAGAGTGGGAAACCGACAGCTTTAGCTTATATTCCGCGTTTGCTGGCTCAGCCTTGCCACCATACATTAGAAAAACAAGCTCATTGCGCACGGACTGTTCGACGGCGGTAGTAGGTTCCGAGATGGAAACCGATGAAAGTTTTTGTGAAATCTGACCGTCATAAAGCGGCCGTATCTGACAAGCTGCGAGGCTCGACAGAAACAATATAAGAAGCAGCAGCCTTTGCGCTGAATTCCAGATCGAACGATCAGACAACAATATTCACAATCCTATTGGGAACTACGATGATCTTTTTCGGCGTGCTTCCGCCCAAAGCATTTTGAACGAAATCCAGTTCCAGTACAGCCGCTTCCACTTTATCTTGATTTGCGTCGCGCGCAATTGTTAACTCGCCACGTTTTTTGCCGTTAATTTGTACAGGCAGTATCGCCTCGTTCTCAACGACCAGAGCTGGTTCAAAGGTCGGCCAGGCGGCTTCTGCTACCAATCCCTCATTGCCCAATACCTGCCAGCATTCTTCCGCCAGGTGTGGCATTATGGGGGCGAGGAGCTGCACCAAGATATTAGAGGCTTCACGTGTAGCTGCAACGAATCCGGATTCACAATCGCCTTTGGCGACTTTGTCCAACGGGCTGGCCAGGGTATTGAGCAATTCATAAATGCGAGCCACAGCCTTGTTGAAGGATAGCTTGTCGTAGTCGTCCCCAACCGCCTTCAATGTCTTATGTGCAGCCTGAGAAAGCACCAAGGCCTCGCCCGCCTTTCCAGGCGCCGCTGGAGAAGTCTTCAATTCGGCAGCGGCGGTAGCAAGAAGGCGCCACAAGCGTTGAACGAACCGGTGGGCACCTTCAACGCCGGATTCTGTCCAGATTACATCGCGATCAGGAGGTGAGTCTGACAAAACAAAAAAGCGCGCAGTATCAGCGCCGTAGGAAGCAATGATATCGTCTGGATCGACGACATTCTTCTTCGACTTTGACATTTTTTCAATCGAACCGATTTTCACCTCCTCGTCAGAGGACAGGAGAAAGGCCCGTCGGTTACCATCGGCTTCGTCTACGCGAATGTCGGCCGGGGCAATCCATTGCCCATTCGGTCCGTCGCCCAGGCGGTAGGTTTCATGGACAACCATTCCCTGAGTGAAAAGACCCCTAAATGGCTCCTTGAGGTTCACATGACCCGTTTCCTTCATCGCGCGGGTAAAGAAACGAGAATAGAGTAGATGCAGGATCGCGTGCTCAATACCGCCGATATATTGGTCAACGGGCAGCCAGCTGTTGGCGGCTACCGGATCAGTGGGATCATCACACCAGGGAGCGGTGAAGCGCGCGAAATACCAGCTTGAATCGACGAACGTGTCCATTGTGTCGGTTTCGCGCTGCGCATCCTTGCCGCATGTGGGGCAAGCAACATTGCGCCACGTGGGATGTCTATCCAGCGGATTGCCGGGTTTGTCGAATGCAACGTCATCCGGCAGCTGAACCGGTAGATCCTTTTTGGGAACTGGAACAATTCCGCAATCGTCGCAATGGATGACCGGGATTGGGCACCCCCAATAACGTTGACGCGAAATACCCCAGTCGCGCAGGCGGTAGTTGACTTTCCGTTCCGCCCGCGCTGTGCCTTTCAGCATAGTATTTGACAAGCGGTTTGCGACTTCCTCGAAGGCTGCGTCTGTACTCATCCCGTCCAGAAAACGGGAATTGATCATCACACCGTCGTCGGTAAACGCTTCATCGCCAATTTCAAATTTGGTTGCGTCACCGCCTTCAGGCATCACAACTGCGGTTACGGGCAGGCCATATTTACGCGCAAAGTCAAGGTCGCGCTGATCGCCAGCAGGGCAGCCGAAAATAGCGCCTGTCCCATAATCCATCAGCACAAAATTGGCGACATAGATCGGCAATTCCCAATCGGGATCGAAGGGGTGGCGAACTTTTAGGCCCGTGTCGATGCCCTTCTTTTCAGCTGTTTCCAAAGCGGCAAGAGAGGTGCCCGCCTTGCGGCATTCGTCGGCAAAGGCAGCGACGTCGGGATTGGAGTCCGCAACATGCAGCGCCAATGGATGATCGGCCGATATGGCAAGGAAAGAGGCCCCGAACAGCGTATCTGGTCGAGTCGTATAGACGCTCACCTCATCAAATTCGCTAGGCAGGTTATCGCCCAGGACGTCCCATCGTATTGTCAAACCCTCAGAGCGACCGATCCAGTTCTTCTGCATCAAGCGTACTTTTTCGGGCCACTGGTCCAGCGTGTCGAGCGATTCAAGCAAATCCTGGGCAAAGTCGGTGATCTTGAAGAACCACTGCGTCAATTCACGTTGTTCAACAAGTGCGCCTGAACGCCAGCCATGGCCTTCGATAACCTGCTCATTGGCGAGAACGGTTTGATCTACCGGGTCCCAGTTGACCTTGGATTTCTTGCGGTAAATCAGCTCCTTTTCGAGAAAATCGAGGAAGAGCGCCTGCTGGCGGTGATAGTAGTCGACGTCGCAGGTTGCGAATTCGCGCGACCAATCCAGCGACAGTCCCATCGATTTGAGCTGGCCGCGCATTGTTGCGATGTTTTCATAAGTCCATGCCTTCGGATGTGTCTTGTTTTGCATGGCTGCGTTTTCCGCAGGCATCCCGAAAGCGTCCCAGCCCATCGGGTGGAGAACGTTGTAGCCGCGCGCACGCTTATATCGCGCTACAACATCGCCCATGGCGTAGTTGCGCACATGGCCCATATGGATGCGCCCTGAAGGATAGGGAAACATTTCAAGGACATAGTATTTTTCACGTGGATCGTCGTTCTCCGTCGTGAAAATATTGTCTTCGTTCCACTTTGCCTGCCAGCGGGGTTCCACTTCACGCGGATTGTAGCGTTCGACTGCCATGTTTTATATTTTCCAAGTCTGGAGAATTCTCAAAAATTGGCGAGACCTTCACCATGAAATGCCCGTAGCGTCAAGGTTTTCGGGCCAAATGCTTGGACTTTTGGAGGCGCCGACACTAAACAATGCTGAATCGCGTTTGAAGGATTGGTTTGATGGAATTGCAGGACCGTCTCAGGGATGTTTTGGAGACGATTGACAAGGTTGGTCGTAAAGCAGGAAGAAAAACCGGTGATGTCCAGCTTGTTGCTGTTTCCAAGACTTTCGATGCCGACGACATCCGTCCAGCGCTTGACGCAGGTCAGCGCATATTTGGTGAAAATCGCGTCCAGGAATCTCAGAGTAAATGGCCTGAGCTCAAGGCGGCATTTCCCGGCGTTGAGCTGCATTTGATCGGGCCTTTACAATCTAACAAGGCAGGGGATGCGGTTGCGCTTTTTGACGTCATCGAGACAATCGATCGGGAAAAGATAGCGATCGCCGTTGCGCAGGAAATTGCAAAACAAGGGCGTTTGCCGCGCCTTTATGTTCAGGTCAATACCGGCCTTGAGCCACAGAAAGCGGGCATTGCGCCTGACGATACCTTGGCCTTTGTCAATTATTGCCGGGACGAATTGTCGCTGCCTGTTGAAGGGTTGATGTGTATTCCACCAGCAGATGAAAATCCGGGGCCGCATTTTGCGCTTCTTTCCAAATTGGCCAGCAAAGCCGGCCTTTCCAAGCTTTCTATGGGTATGTCAGGCGATTTTGAGACTGCTATTGAATTCGGCGCAACAAGCGTACGGGTCGGTTCGGCCATCTTCGGGCATAGGTAATGCCTTCATTGTAATCCTTTGGTCGGGGTTCCGGATATATTAGCTGCTGGGTATCTTTCCTCCCGGAGGCCGCTCTTACGGCGGTGAGGAGTATTAAGGGAGGAATAGATGACAGCTGGAGCTTACCGGCAGGTCTATGACGCTTGGAAGCGGGATCCGGAGGGCTTTTGGGCCGCTGAGGCGGAGAAGCTTTTTTGGTTTGATAAGCCCAAAGCAGTGTTTGACCCCACAGCGGGAACCTACGGCCGCTGGTTTCCTAATGGTGTGACCAACACCTGTTATAATTGCTTGGATAGGCATGTTGAGGCAGGTCGCGGGAGCCAGGCGGCGATTGTCTATGAAAGCCCAATTTCCGGAAAGTCAGCCTCCTTTACATATAACGAGGTGCTGAAGGAAGTGAATGCGGTTGCTGCGGTGATCAGCTCGCTGGGCGTGGAAAAAGGCGACCGCGTTATCATCTATATGCCGATGATCCCAGAAGCCGTTTTCGCCATGCTGGCCTGCGCACGGCTTGGCGCGATTCACTCGGTCGTTTTTGGCGGCTTTGCGGCGCACGAACTAGCCACCCGCATTGATGACAGCCAGGCGAAGCTGGTGATTTCTGCTAGCTGCGGCATAGAGCCGGGTCGGGTCGTACCCTATAAACCGCTGCTTGATGACGCCATACTGCAATCAAAACACAAACCTGCGCATTGTCTTGTGCTTGAACGCGAAGAGCAGTCTTGCGACCTAGTTGAAGGTCGCGATGTGGACTTTGCGGAGGCGGTTGAGCAAAAACGTGGTGAAGTCGTGCCCTGTGAACCGGTCTTGGCGACCGATCCGCTTTATATCCTCTACACATCGGGTACGACGGGGAGCCCGAAAGGCGTTGTCCGTGACAATGGCGGACATATGGCGGCTCTTCAGTGGAGCATGGAGAACATATACGGGGTGAAACCCGGAGAAGCGTTCTGGGCGGCATCCGATATTGGCTGGGTTGTTGGACACTCCTATATTGTTTACGCGCCGCTTCTGGCGGGTAATACAACGATTGTCTTTGAGGGTAAGCCCGTTGGAACTCCTGATGCCGGCACCTTCTGGCGAGTTATCCAGAAACATAACGTTGCGGCGTTGTTTACGGCGCCGACCGCCTTCCGGGCTATCCGCAAGGAAGATTCAACCGGTCAATTTATCCGGGACATTCCAATGCCATCGCTCAGAACCCTGTTTCTGGCTGGTGAACGAGCAGATCCAGATACGATAAAATGGGCGGAAGCTCAGCTCGGCGTTCCTGTTATTGACCATTGGTGGCAGACGGAAACGGGCTGGACGATCGCAGGAAACCCGGTTGGCGTTGAACTCCTGCCGGTGAAATACGGTTCACCTACTGTTGCAATGCCGGGCTATGACGTGCAGGTGTTGGACGATGCGGGTCATCCGGTGGAGGCGGGTACGCTCGGCAATATTGTGGTTAAGCTTCCTATGCCGCCGGGTGCGTTGCCGACATTCTGGAATGCGGATCAGCGATTCCACGATACATGTCTTTCCGAATTTCCGGGCTACTACAAGACGGCAGATGCGGGCTATGTTGACGAGGACGGCTATCTCTTCATCATGGCGCGCACGGATGACATCATCAATGTGGCTGGTCACCGGCTTTCCACCGGCGCTATGGAAGAGGTTTGCGCGTCACATCCAGATGTTGCTGAATGTGCGGTAATCGGTATTGCCGATTCGCTGAAAGGTCAGTCGCCATTTGGTTTTCTAGTGCTTAATAGCGGCACCATCAAAGCGCCCGAAGAGGTTGAGCGGGAGGTGGTCAAACTTATACGTGATGAGATTGGCCCGGTCGCAGCCTTCAAGCAGGCAATTTGCGTCAAGCGGTTACCTAAAACACGCTCTGGCAAAATTCTTCGTGGGACGATGCAGAAGATTGCAGATTGCGAAGAGTGGAAAATGCCTGCAACAATTGATGATCCCGCCATTCTGGACGAGATCACGGAAGCGCTGAAAAGTCGCGGCCATGCGGGTGCCATCGGCTAACGGGCTGAATAGCGCAAAACAAAAAGGGTGGATCGAAGCCACCCTTTTCTTTTTTCTGTCTTTGGCGTCAGCTTACATTTCGTCTTCGTCTTCCGGCTCGGAAGACTTGAGTGATTTCAGCTTGGCAAAAACGGCGTCGGCGTCAATTTCCGGTTCTTCATCGGAACCTGCGCCATAGGGCAAGCCCTCTGTCGCGGAGGCGGGTTGCAACGTGTCGCCCATTTCCGCTTCTGTAGGCAGAGGCCGGTTCTTGGCCGCTTTTTCCACTTCCATGTCGAGATCGATCTGTGTGCACAGGCCCAGTGTCACAGGGTCCATCGCCGCCAGGTTCGCCGAATTCCAATGGGTGCGGTCGCGGATCTGCTGAATTGTCGACTTCGTCGTGCCGACGAGGCGAGAAATCTGCGCGTCCTTCAGTTCAGGGTGATTGCGAACCAACCAGAGAATGGCGTTCGGACGGTCCTGGCGCTTGGAGACCGGAGTATAGCGTGGGCCGCGGCGTTTGGACTCAGGCACACGGACCTTCGGCTCGGAAAGCTTCAATTTGTGGTTCGGGTCACCTTCAGCCTTGGCAATTTCTTCGCGGGAAAGCTGTCCCGTGGAAATGGGATCCAGGCCTTTGATGCCCTGTGCGCTTTCGCCATCTGCAATTGCTTTGACTTCCAATGGGTGCAGCTTGCAGAACTGGGCGATCTGGTCGAATGACAGCGCTGTATTGTCCACCAGCCAGACTGCAGTTGCTTTTGGCATGAGCAGTTGTTGAGCCATAGGTAAATTCCTCTTGTCCGTCCGCGCCGGTGCCGCGGGCAGTGGTCAGTCCACTTCTATTTCCGGGAAATCACCTTCCTATAACCGCAGTGGCGCAGAATTGCAATTGTTTGGCCCGATAATGACCAAAGTTGCATTGAAGACGCCCACATAGCTGCTAAAACTGCGATTGATATCGTGAGTGTAATGCGCTCACTTGGAGGAATTAAGCGGAGGATATTCATGTCACAGCGGCATCCTGTGTTGAAGGCTGCGAAGAAACGCGCCCTGATTGATGATGAGACGTACAAGAAGTGGTACAAGCAAAGCGTCAAGGATCCTGAGAGCTTCTGGGAGAAGCACGGCAAACGCATTGATTGGTTCGAGCCTTATACCAAGGTTAAGAATACCTCGTTCGAGGGTGACGTCACAATCAAATGGTTTGAAGACGGGGTAACTAACGTCTCTTACAATTGTATCGACCGCCATTTGAAAAAACGCGGTGATCAGGTCGCCATCATCTGGGAAGGCGACAACCCGTATGACGACAAGAAAATTACTTATAACGAGCTATATGATCAGGTTTGCCGACTTGCCAACGTGCTAAAGGACAACGGCGTCAAGAAGGGTGACCGGGTCACGATCTATATGCCGATGATTCCCGAAGCAGCCTACGCGATGCTTGCCTGCACGCGCATCGGAGCGATTCATTCCATCGTTTTTGGTGGTTTTTCACCGGATGCGCTTGCCGGACGTATCGTGGATTGCGATTCAAAATTTGTAATCACTGCGGATGAAGGTCTGCGCGGCGGAAGAACTATTCCTCTGAAGCAGAATACGGATCTCGCAATCGGTATTGCGGAGCGCCAGGGCGTCACGGTTGAAACTGTTCTGGTGGTACGCCGTACTGGCGGGAAGACCGAATGGTCCAGTGGGCGGGATATCTGGTATCATGAGGCCATTCGCGAGGCCAAGCCGGAGTGCAAGCCTACGAAAATGAGTGCCGAAGACCCCCTATTTATCCTCTATACATCAGGGTCGACAGGTAAGCCGAAAGGCGTGCTGCACACGACCGGCGGATATCTGGTCTATGCCTCGATGACCCACGAATACGTATTCGATTATCATGATGGGGATATTTATTGGTGCACTGCTGACGTTGGTTGGGTAACGGGCCACTCTTACATCGTCTATGGACCTCTGGCTAATGGCGCCACAACACTGATGTTTGAGGGCGTACCGAATTATCCAGATGCAGGTCGTTTCTGGGATGTGGTGGATAAGCACAAGGTCAATATATTCTACACAGCACCTACAGCGATCCGTGCCCTGATGGGGGCGGGTGATGATTTTGTGACGAAGCATTCGCGTTCGACACTTCGCACTTTGGGCTCCGTTGGAGAGCCTATTAATCCAGAAGCCTGGGAGTGGTATTACAATGTTGTCGGCGAGCAGAAATGCCCTATCGTCGATACTTGGTGGCAAACGGAAACAGGCGGTATTCTCATTACTCCGCTGCCGGGCGCGACAGATCTCAAGCCCGGTTCGGCCACACGGCCATTCTTTGGCGTGCAGCCACAGCGGGCGTTCAAACTTTTCAAAAAAAGGAAAACATGCGCAAATTTTTGCCAATGTGAAATGAATGCTAACCTACTCTGGGTAGCCCCCGAGTGTCGGGATATAGGCGGGCTTGCCTGTCTATAT
>JBNLGT010000111.1:0-8284 GCA_050306195.1 Ensifer sp. | reverse complement strand
GCCCGGGCGTTGAGCGGTCAGGTGAAGGCGGCGCTGACTGGCGCAGGTATCAAGCCAAATCGTATCATTACAACCACGTATGCGCCAAGCGAGACGGGAATATCGGCGCCCATCAAGCTGAGTTTTATCGCGGTTTCTGCGGTGACAGATGAATGTGGCAAGTGGCCGGAAGATTTGATGCAAAACAGCTTCATGAACAAGAACTGGCACAATTTTGGCTGTGCCTCACAAAATAACATGGCGGCCATGGTCGCCAACCCGATGGATCTGAAGACACCGCGCGCGCGCACCCCAATTGATGCAGAGCGGCGCTCGACCGTCATTGGCCTCTACCGCAAAGGTTCCTCCACGGTCTCGAAATAATTTCAACTGCCATAAAGAGAGGCAGGAAGACGCAATGAGCACAATAGAATACGGCATTGAAAGTCTGGAAGACGGTTTGGACACCGAGTACACGTCTCCCGCAGTCGGCGGAGACCTGGAGCAACTGCGTCCATTACCACGTATTTCAATCCACGCCTTTTGCGAAACAGAAGAAACATCGCGCCTCATGGAACAATGCGGCGCGGACCGGCGCATGGCGAAAGTCAGCTTCAGGCTCAACAAGGGGTCCATCGCGGCGGCGGCCAACATGTTCACCTCCACGCCAACGCCAAACCTGATTATCCTGGAAACCTCGGCCCGGCATGATGAACTTATGTCTGAGCTCATGTCGCTCGCTGAGGTGTGCGATCCTTCAACCCGCGTTGTTCTGATTGGCAGGGATAATGATATCGGCCTTTATCGTGAGCTGATGCGCAATGGCATTTCTGAATATCTGGTCGCGCCGGTGGGTATCTATGATCTGTTGAGCGCCGTGAGCTCCATTTTTGTGGACCCTGATGCAGAGCCTCTGGGGCGCAGCATTGCCTTTATCGGGGCAAAAGGGGGCAGTGGATCTTCCACGATTGCGCATAATTGCGCGTTCGGCATTTCAAACCTTTTTGCCACCGAGACAATCCTGGCCGATCTGGATTTGCCTTACGGAACAGCAAATATCGACTTCGACCAGGATCCGCCTCAGGGCATGGCCGAAGCAGTTTTTGCGCCAGACCGCCTTGACGAGGTTTTCCTCGACCGGCTTTTGGCCAAATGCTCTGACCATCTTTCACTTTTGGCAGCGCCATCGTTGCTCGACCGTTCATTTGACATCGCGCAGGATGGGTTTAGGCCTGTCCTGGATGTTCTGGTGCAAAGCGCGCCCATAACGGTGCTGGACGTGCCGCACGCCTGGAATGAGTGGACGCGGTCTCTCCTGGCCAGCGTTGATGAAGTTGTCATAACGTCGGTTCCCGATCTGGCGAACCTTCGCAACACCAAGAATATGTTCGATGCGCTGCGCAAGTTGCGGCCAAATGACAAACAGCCTCATCTCATTCTCAATCAGGTTGGGTTGCCCAAACGGCCTGAGATCGCACCCGGCGATTTCTGCGATCCGATTGAAGTGGACCCGATTGCGATAATCCCCTTTGACGCACAGTTGTTTGGTGCTGCCGCAAATAGCGGCCGCATGATCAGCGAAACGGATCCCAGGTCCCCCGCTGCCGAAATATTCTCGCAGGTGGCACATGTTGTGACTGGGCGCGCGACCTTGAAAAAGCAGAAAACGGGCGGTCTCGGCAAAGTTTTGGGCATGCTCGGTCGTAAGTAATTAGTCAGTCTAATGGAAATTGGTAGCGATGTTCGGCAAACGAGGAAATGAGGGATTTGGCAAGGTTGGAACGGGTGTAGCGCAAGCAACCCGTCCCGCTTCGCCTGCGCTGCAACAGCAGACCCCCACAGACAATCCGGTGACGTCCGTTCAGCAGGCCGCTCCTGCCGCGCCTGCACCTTCCAAGCCGCCTGTCATAGAAGAGCCTCGGCAGGCTGTTTCGCCGCCGCCATTGGCGCAGCAACAATCGCAACAACGTAAACGTACGCCGCGCACCGAAGATTACTATGATACCAAATCACAGGTTTTCTCTGCGCTTATCGATACAATTGATCTGTCTCAGCTGGCGAAGCTGGATGCTGAAAGTGCGCGCGAAGAAATCCGTGACATTGTCAATGACATTATCACGATCAAGAATTTTGCAATGTCCATCGCGGAGCAGGAAGAGCTGCTCGAGGACATCTGTAATGATGTTCTCGGTTACGGTCCTCTCGAACCACTGCTGGCGCGTGATGACATCGCCGACATCATGGTCAACGGTGCGGGACAAACCTTTATCGAAGTGGGCGGCAAGGTTCAGGAATCCGACATTCGGTTTCGCGACAATTCCCAGCTCCTATCGATTTGCCAGCGCATCGTTAGCCAAGTTGGACGACGTGTGGATGAATCAAGTCCCATATGCGATGCGCGTTTGCCGGACGGATCACGCGTAAACGTTATCGCACCACCGCTTGCCATCGATGGCACGGCTCTGACAATTCGTAAATTCAAGAAAGACAAGCTCACGCTTGACCAGCTTGTACGTTTCGGATCGATCACGGAGGCGGGCTCTACGCTCTTGCAAATCATCGGGCGGGTGCGGTGCAATGTTGTTGTTTCTGGCGGTACCGGTTCGGGTAAGACCACGCTCCTGAACTGTTTGACGCGTTATATCGACCAAGATGAACGCATTATCACATGCGAAGACTCCGCTGAATTGCAGCTACAGCAGCCACATGTGGTTCGGCTGGAAACGCGCCCGCCGAATATTGAAGGCGAGGGCGAGATTACCATGCGTGATCTCGTAAAGAACTGCCTGCGTATGCGTCCTGAACGCATTATCGTGGGTGAGGTTCGCGGGCCGGAAGTGTTTGACCTTCTCCAGGCCATGAACACCGGTCACGATGGCTCCATGGGTACAATTCACGCCAACACGCCGCGTGAATGCCTGAGCCGTATGGAATCGATGATTGCCATGGGCGGGTTTTCGCTGCCAGCCAAGACAGTCCGCGAAATTATTGCAGGTTCGGTGGATGTGATTATTCAGGCTGCCCGTCTGAGGGACGGCTCGCGCCGCATTACCCATGTGACCGAAGTTATTGGCATGGAAGGCGACGTTATCGTGACGCAGGATCTCATGCGGTTTGAAATGGACGGTGAAGACGCCAATGGCCGTATCATTGGCCACCACAAATCAACCGGTATCTCAAAGCCCAACTTCTGGGATCGAGCGCGCTATTACAGCGAAGACCGGCGTTTGGCCGAAGCTCTAGATTCCATGGAGATGATGTCACAGTAGGTAGCCCACGATGTTTGGTATGGATATCACAGTATTAGCTATCGTAGGGCTCGCCGCCGTGGCGGCTGGTGCCGTAGCATACGGCCTTATGTTTTCTCGTCTCGAAACGGAAAAAAATACCGAAAAACGTTTCAAGAAAGTTCGGGCGGCCGAGACTGACACGATCAAGCTCCGTGCGGCGCGTGATCGTGTGGCAGAGGCATCCAAACGCCGCAAGTCGGTCCAGGATTCGCTAAAGGATCTCGAAAAGAAACAAAAGGAAAAGTCGAAGCGCAAACGCGTTGGTCTGAAAGAGCGGATCAGCCAGGCCGGGTTGAAAATATCCGTCACCCAATTTTACGTCTTTTCGGCGCTCTTGGGCCTGATCACGTTTGTTTTTGCATTTTTCGTCGGCGGAAATCCGCTGATCGCCTTGGGTGTATCCTTCACCTTCGGTGTGGGGGTTCCGCAGTTTGCTCTTCGTTTTCTTTTATCACGCCGTAAGAAGAAATTTCTTGCTGAATTTCCGAACGCGCTTGATGTCATGGTGCGTTCCATCAAGTCCGGCTTGCCGCTCAACGACGCCCTGCGTCTAATTGCTGCCGACGGACAGGAGCCAGTAAAGTCTGAGTTCCGCCGGGTTATCGAGGCCCAGCAGATGGGACTGAGTGTGCCCGAGGCCTGCGGGCGCATGTATAATTCAATTCCGCTACAGGAAGTCAGTTTTTTTGCCGTGGTTATTACTATTCAGGCGCAGGCTGGCGGCAATCTTTCCGAAGCGCTGGGCAACCTCAGCCGTGTCCTTCGCGACCGCAAGAAAATGCGCGGTAAGGTGGATGCGTTGTCAATGGAAGCGAAAGCCTCGGCCGCCATTATCGGCATTCTGCCCTTTGCTGTTGCAATTCTCGTTTACCTGACATCGCCAAGTTACATCTTGGTCCTTTTCAACGATTCACGCGGGCACCTCATTCTGGGAGCATCATTGATCTGGATGAGCGTGGGTGTGGGCGTGATGAAAAAGATGGTCAGTTTTGACATCTAGGGCAGGGAGCGCCAAATGACCAAAGACCTGGCGGCATTGCTGACGGACCCAAGCACGATCATTTCTGTGCTGGTTTCGCTTTCGGTATTTCTCACGCTCTATTTGCTGGTTTTGCCATATTTCGAAAAGGGCGATCTCGACAAGCGCATGCGCTCAGTCTCGTCAGAACGTGAGCAGATTCGCGCAAGAGAGAGGGCGCGTCTAAATGCTGAGGCGGCTGGCAAGAGGGCCAACCTGCGCGGCGAAAGCAATGTCTCGGTCAGAAATGTTGTTGAGCGGCTGAATTTGAGAAAGGCGCTGGTTGATGAAGGCACCGTCAACCGTCTTAGGTCTGCAGGTCTGCGGTCGCAGAACGCCTTGAACGTCTTTCTTTTTGCGCGCGTTACCTTGCCATTTGTGTTTTTGGCGGCGGCTTTTGTCTGGATCTTTGTCCTCGGCAATCTGCCGGACCAGCCAACGCCGATAAGAGTTTTAGCAGCCATAGGTGCAGGCTATCTCGGCTTCTATTCACCAAACATCTTCGTCGCCAATATTGCCGGTAAACGTCAGAAGTCCATACGACTTGCCTGGCCGGATGCGTTGGACCTGCTGTTGATTTGCGTAGAATCGGGTATTTCGGTCGAGGCGGGGCTGCACAGGGTCGCTGAAGAAATCGCCGAGCAGTCGCCGGAACTGGCGGAAGAGCTGGTGCTGACCACGGCGGAGCTTTCGTACCTGCAGGAACGGCGGCAGGCATTTGAAAATCTGGCGAACCGAACACAGCTCGAACCGATCAAATCCGCCAGTCAGGCGCTCATTCAGGCTGAACGTTACGGTACGCCGGTTGCGCAGGCTCTGCGCGTACTGGCTCAGGAGAGCCGCGATCACCGTATGAACGAAGCGGAAAAGAAGGCCGCAGCGCTTCCGCCAAAGCTCACCGTGCCAATGATTCTATTCTTCCTGCCAGTGCTCATCGCAGTTATTCTTGGGCCCGCCGGCATTCAGGTTGCTGACAACTTCTAAATAACTGCAGCGGGATAAGCCTCTCGTCAACGTCAACCGCGTGGCATCGCCAATCGACGGTGTGTGCATTGTTTTCCTGTGTTCAATTGGTAGCCTGACCTCGCAATTGATTTTGGGAGCGATGATGCACACGAGTTTCGACAAAGCGAGATGGGTTCTAATCAATGGTCATTGGTATAAGTCAGATTTCAGGTGCTGAAGCCTACAAGACTTACTCAGAACGGAGTGGGCCGATATTTACCCGGCTTGGCGGAAAAATTGTTTGGCGGGGCAATCCCAAATTGGTGATGATTGGCCCTGAAGACGAAAATTGGGATATTGCATTCATTGCTCAATATCCCACCGCGTCGGCGTTTACCGCAATGATACAGGATCCGGAATATCGCCAAGCCATGCCGCATCAGCAGGCCGCTGTTCTGGATAGCCGCCTGATCAGGATGAGCCCGTTTGGAAATGGCGAGGCATTTTGAAAATTTTGCCGTCTGGCAATTTGAGACCCTGAGACTTCTCAGGGATTGGGGTGTTTAACCCTGTTTTTCCAGCTTTTTCCAGGTGCCGCTTTGCGCCATCATTGAGCGCAGGTATTGAATGTTGGCTTCAGCCTGATCTGGTGACAGCTCTTGTCGGGCGATATTTTCGGCTTCCTGATAACGACCCTGCAGGCCGACAACCAGAGCCAGATTTTGCCGAACTCTGCTATCTGCGCCCGGCTGGTCTGCCGCCTTTTTCAAATAGACCTCAGCGGTTCGCAGGTCTTTCGCCAAGAGGTAGGACATGCCCATGTTGGACAGGACGGACGGTTCGTTGGGAGCAATATCAAGCGCGGCCCGATATTTCAGCCGGGCTTCTTCCGGTCGCCCAAGCTGGTCAAGTATGGCGCCCTCGGCAGATGTAAGTTTCCAGTCGGGATGATCAGGCGTTTGAGCGCGGCTGATGGTTTGCAAGGCAGACTGAAGATCCCCCGCTGCAGCCTGGGCTTTGCCGAATGCTGCGAGCACATCACGGTCGTCTGGATGGTGGATAACCACCTGCTGCATAACCGCTAGCGCCTGATCTGTTTTGCCGGTCATGCGCAGCAGGTCGGCAAATCGCAGGCCAGCATCACGATTTGAAGGGTCTTTTTGATAAGCCGCACCAATAGTCGCCGACGCGGAAGCAAGTTCCGCCGCATTCATCTCGGACACCGGTTTGGTAAGCTGGGGAACAGATGATGTTTTGGTTTTATGATCAACGGTACCACAGGCTGTCAGTCCGATTGCGGCAACTGCCAGCGTTGTTGCGATTAGAAATCTTTTGCCCTTGGATACAGGGCGAATATGCGTCGTCATGATTGCAATCCTGGAACTGACCGGATGCGCAGGCCAAAGGCCAAAACGAGCGACTGAAGCGCAACCCTCGCTCAAGCAATAATCTGTTAACCCTAATAGAGCGTTAATGCCGCCGGCTGACATATCGCATACAAAGGATCATCAATGACGCCGTTTCAGTTTATCAAGCGGGCTAGCCCCTTCAACAACAAGGGCGGCAAGACCCTTCCCGTTTTTGCGATTACGCCCGCGCAAATCGAGCTGGAAGCCATTGACCCGATCGCGCTCGATTGGGCGCGCAAGTCTGGTTACAAAGCTTCTGCCGGTTCGGTCCTTTTGATCCCGGCCGAAGACGGAAGTCTGGGGGGCGCGCTTTTTGGTCTCGGAAAAAATCCTGCCGCCACGCCATTTCTTGCAGGCCGGTTGGCAAAGGAGTTGCCGGCAGGTGACTGGCACATAGAAACGGCGCCTTTGACGGCCAACCGCATCGCTTTCGGCTTCGGGTTGGGTAGCTACCGTTTTGAACGCTATGTCGAGGAAACGCAGCAGGAAGCAACCTTGATGATCCCCAAGGATGCCGTGGCTGCTGATATCAAACGTCAGATCGCTGGCGTCTATCTTGCGCGCGATCTGATCAATATGCCGACCAATGAAATGGGCCCGGACGAACTGGAAGCCGTCTTTCGTGATCTGGCCAATCGCTACGAAGCCAAGGTTTCGGTCATCAAGGGCGATGCGCTTTTGAAGAAGAACTTCCCCTTGATCCATACTGTCGGGCGGGCCTCTGCCTCGGCGCCTCGCCTTCTGGACATGCGCTGGGGGCACAAGGGCGCGCCAAAGGTAACGCTGGTTGGCAAAGGTGTATGTTTCGACACCGGCGGGCTTGATATCAAACCAGCATCCTCCATGCTCAATATGAAAAAGGATATGGGCGGCGCGGCCAATGTTTTGGGGCTTGCCTTGATGATCATGGATGCAAATCTGAAGGTGGATTTGCGTGTGTTGATTCCGGCCGTGGAGAACGCAGTCGCCGGCAATGCATTCCGCCCGGGTGACATTTATCGGAGCCGCAAGGGGCTGACAGTTCAAATCGATAATACCGATGCCGAAGGCCGCTTGGTGCTCGCAGACGCGCTGGCTTATGCCGACGAGGAAGCACCTGACCTGCTGATTGACATGGCGACATTAACGGGCGCCGCCCGCGTGGCGCTGGGGCCCGACCTTCCGCCATTTTTTACTGACGACCGTGATCTGGCCACCGACATCATGGATGCCTCGGCGGAAACCGACGATCCGCTCTGGCGAATGCCGCTCTTTTCGGGTTACGACGACTATCTGTCCGCCGGTATTGCCGATTTAACCAACGCGCCGTCCGGCGGCATGGCGGGCGCAATCACGGCTGCGCTCTTCCTCAAACGTTTTGTGACGCAGACGGAAAGCTGGGTGCATCTTGATATTTTCGGATGGTCATCCAAGGCCAAACCGCACGCGCCGGTTGGCGGAGAGGCTCAGGGTATCCGCGCACTGTACTGGCACATCAAGAATCACGTGAAATAGGGCTTCTTGCTCTTCCGCGTGAAAAGAAATATAACGGACCCGGAACGGTCTGTGGAGTATTTGCGTGTCCGTCGAGTTATCGCCATCGCAGGCGCTCAGTCTTTGGCACCAGGTTTGTCTGGCGCAGGTGCGTGCTGACGCGCACGACC
>JBNLGT010000110.1:0-8807 GCA_050306195.1 Ensifer sp. | reverse complement strand
CGTCTGGTCAAGCTCTTGGAAGGAAATCTCAAGACGGTCTATTTTCACGGCACGGACCTCGCAGGGCCGGTGGTTGAGGAAGAACAACCCGACAACAGCGAAATGCTCTGGTTCGATCCGAAAAGCGACGCCTATCAGCTCGGCAATTTTTCGGCTCGCGTTACGGCGCGCTATCGCGTGGAAGAGGATGGCGACTATGTGGCTGGCCTCGTGTCTGCAGGGCGCTCCCGGCTTTACATCAACGACAAGCTGCTGATCGACAATTGGGACGGCTGGAAGGCGGGCAACAATTATTTCACCACCGCCAATGACGAATGCCGCGCAAGTGTGCGCCTGAATGCCGGAGAGGCTGCGGAAATCACAGTCGAATATCGAAGCCCGGCGCCAGGGGATTCCGAAATTCAGCTTCACGCACTTCGTTTTGGCCTTGAACGGCCGCTTGGAAAGGCGGATCTGGATGACGCTGTTTTAAAGGCCAAAGAAGCTGATGTCGCCATTATCTACGCCGGACGCGATGGCGAATGGGATTCGGAAGGCATCGACCTGCCGCATATGAAACTGCCCGGTGATCAGGATGCGCTGATTGACGCGGTGGCCGATGTCAACGCCAACACCATTGTCGTGTTGCAGACAGGCGGCCCGGTGGAAATGCCCTGGCTCAACAAGGTCGCAGCGGTTCTGCAGGCCTGGTATCCGGGGCAGGAGGCGGGCAACGCCATTGCCGATGTGCTTTTCGGCGATGCCGAACCCGGCGGCCGCCTGCCGCAGACTTTCCCGGTCAGGCTGGAGGATAATTCAGCAATCACTGGCAATCCGCTGATCTATCCGGGCGTTGATGGTCATGTTGCTTACGAAGAAGGGGTCTTTATCGGCTACCGCCATCACGATACGCGCGGCGTCAAGCCGCTGTTCCCGTTCGGCTACGGGCTTTCCTACACCCGTTTCGACTGGAGCGCCGCCACGCTTTCCAACACGGTGATGGGCGAGGACGGCCTTGCCGTGAAACTCAATCTCACCAATCACGGGCAGCGCGCCGGATCGGATGTGGTGCAGCTTTATATTCGCGCGACAGGCTCAAAGATCGAACGCCCCGAAAAGGAACTGCGCGCGTTCAAAAAGGTGTTCCTTAATCGTGGCGAAACGGCCGAGGTCGAATTGCGCTTCGGCCTGCGCGACCTGACCTATTTCGATGAGGAAGATAAATCCTTCGTGGCCGAGGCCGGTTCCTATGAAGTGGCGGTGGCTGCCAACGCCGAAGATGTTCGTGCGGTGCTGCCTTTCAGATTGGAAAAGGAGTGGCGTCTGCCGGTAGGCGGATAGAAATCAAAGTCTGAAACATCGGATGCGGAGGAATCACTAAGTCAGGGGCAGCGCCGAAAGATATTGTTAAAACTTGGTTGATAGTTTGCGCGGGATTTGTCCTTGTATTGCGTAAACGGGTGTCTTCCAGTCATGGCGTATACACCTCATATCTTGCGGCCTGCCTTGCCGGTTCTCCTGCTGGCAGGCCTATCTTCCTGCTTCTCTGACTTGGCCCCTCCGGGCGATTTGGGCGGCAATGCGCGCGTAGTGGATCGAGTAGAAACGGTCTCCACGCAAGCCGCTTACCCTGCGCCGGATAATCCCGTCAGCCAGACTGCTGAAGCTGTCGATTATCTCAATACGCCCAATCTGGCCGGTGTTGGCAATGCGCCGAGCAATGAACCTGTTTCGATTTATGATGAGCAGGTCGCCAGCATGGCCGCCCCCGTGGGATCGGGTGTGATTGTGGAAAGCGACACCAGTCAGCCTGTTGTTGCAGGCATAGGCACTGACCAGCTGATGGTGCAAAACGGGCAAAATGATGCGGCAGATGGAAACCTTTGGGCCGGACAGCCTGTGGTTATCGGCACGACCAAAAATCCACCGCCGGAACAGCAGGAGGTTGCCTTCCTCCGGCCGACCAATCCGCAAATGGAGACCGCGCCCCAGTCAAACAGGCCGGGTGTGATGCCTGCGTCCGAGCAGAACTGCCGGGCGCAGCTCAGACGGTTGGGTGCGCAGTTCAGGGACCTGCCAGCCATCAATGACGGCAAAAGCTGCCGCATCGACTATCCGTTGAAACTGGAATCGGTTTCCGGTGGCATCGACGTCAAGCCCGACGCGACGCTGAATTGCCAGATGGCGCTGACCTTTGCCAAATGGGTGAAAAGCGAGCTCGTGCCTTCGGCCAGGATTCGCTATTTCTCAGGCGTGAAATCGATCCGCCAGATGTCGTCCTATTCCTGCCGCCGGATGAATTCGTCCTCCAGAAATCCATGGTCGGAACATGCCAGCGGCAATGCGATCGACATCGGCACGATAAGCTTGAAGAATGGCAAGGTCATCGATGTGCGCAAGAAGAGCTTTTTCTCTTTCCGTGAAAAGGGCCTTCTGAAAGCAGTTCGCGCGGATTCGTGCAAATATTTCAAAACCGTGCTTGGCCCCGGCAGCGACGTGCACCACAAGGATCATTTTCATTTCGATCTGCGACACCGCAAATCGGGAAGGCGCTACTGCAGCCTGTAACCAACTGAAAGCCAAAAAAAGACCGGTCAGGGACCGGTCGAAAATTGCGCCATTGGGGTTGGCGCAATGGAAGCAGAACGGCGTCCGGGGCGGGCGGACAAGTCGAAATCGGCCATTCATTGAAGCCGGTGTACCGTTCTGGGCCAAACAGTACTTGTCCTTCATTTCAGTTTCGTGACAAACCGTCTCCCTTGACGGGAAAGTTTTCAACGGGCGGGTTTCACATTGCAGGTGCAGGACATTTTGATCTTCGCGGCGGCTCTTGCCGGCGCAGGTGTTGTCGCCGGTTTTTTGGCTGGCCTCTTTGGTATTGGCGGCGGCGCCATTCTGGTTCCCGTTTTCTTTCAGGTTTTCGGCCTTTTGGGTATTGATGATGCGGTGCGCATGCACCTGTCTGTCGGAACCTCGCTGGCCATCATCGTTCCCACCTCGCTTCGATCTTTCATGGCGCACAAGGCGCGCGGCGCGGTGGATATGGATGTGCTGAAGGGCTGGCTGATTGCGGTCCCAGCGGGCACGTTTCTGGCCGCAGCAGTCGCCGCCGGTTCATCAAGTTACACCCTGCGGCTGATCTTTGCCATCATTGCGCTGGTCGTGGCCATCCGTATGATCTTCAACCGCGAGAGCTGGCGGTTGGGCGACGACCTTCCGAAAAATCCTATGCGGTTTCTGGTCGGAACGCTGATAGGTCTACTTTCCGGCCTCATGGGCATCGGCGGCGGCGTTTTGAACAACACATTCATGACGATATTTGGCAGACCGCTGCATCAGGCCGTGGCAACCTCGGCGGGCGTTGGTGTGCTGATCTCCATTCCGGGTCTGGTGGGCTATATTATTGCGGGCTGGGGCGAGCCGGGCCTGCCGTTCCTGTCCACCGGCTTTGTCAATTGGGTAGCCGTAGCGCTCATCATCCCAATTACCTTGCTGATTGCGCCTTTGGGCGTAAAGGTCGCTCATGCGCTCAACAAGCGTCAACTCAATGCCGGTTTCGGAATCTTCCTGATCATCGTCTCAGCCCGCTTTTTCTGGAGCCTGGTGTAGAGCAATGTTTTCGTAACGTAAGAAAACTTGCGTTACGTCATATTGTCAGGGCTGTCAGATGAACAGGGTCGTGAGATAGCCGATAAGAGCGCCGCCAACTGTGCCAGTAACGAGTATCGGCGCATAGGTCTTCGTTACTATAGCGTCCGACAGGCTGGCCAAAAAACCGGCCAAAGCGCCTGCTGCCCACATCGGCATTGGTAAAACCAGATTCGGGACAATGAAACCGATTGCAAATCGGCTTGCAAAGGCTGCCAGCAGGGCCTGACGTTTATTCTCAAACGACATCGGCAGCATAATCACTACAGCAAAAGTTCCAAAACCCAGCCCTGCGAGAATGCCGAATATGACTGCGTTCATGGATCACGTCCTGCTTGTTGACCGCACTGAATTAACACGCATCGGCGACGAATTCGAACGCAACGCCGCCCCGAAAGACAATGGGAATTGTCTCAGCCCGCATGCCCTTCGGCAATGGGTTTTTGATAGGTGAAGCCCATGTCCCATGGGAAATAGATCCAGGTGTCCTGGCTGACTTCGGTCACGAATGTATCAATCATTGGCACACCCTGCGGCTTGGCGTAAACGCAGGCAAAATGCGCGTTGGGCAGCATGGCCCGCACCTCGGCCGCCGTCTTGCCGCTGTCGGTCAGGTCATCGACAACCAGAACATTCTCGCCGCCATTTTCAGTCAGCTCCGGCGTAACCCCCTTCAAGAGGTTCATATCACCCTGGTTGACGTAGTCGTGGTAGGAGGCGATGCACACCGTGTCGATCAGGCGGATGTTCAGCTCGCGCGAAATAATGGCCGCAGGCACAAGCCCGCCACGGGTAATGCAAACAATAGCCCTGAACTCACGACCGAGCCCCGAAAGACGCCACGCAAGCGCGCGGGCATCACGGTGAAACTGATCCCAGGAAACAGGAAAGGCTTTTTCAGGCAGGGACATCGGCAGGCTCCACAGGCGAGGATAGAAAACAAAAACGTGCGCGAATGGATCCGCGCACGTTTTTCATTTGCCAAAAACATGAGCCCTTGGCAACTGTCTCAACGCGACATGAGCGTCAATGTGGACATAGAGCTCAAAAGCGTGTTCGTGGCTCCGCCAAACAGGCGTTCGCGCAGGCGCGAATGGGTATATGCACCCATGATAAGCAGGTCAGCGCCAATGTCGGAAACTCTGTTCTCAATGACCGAACCCACCGGCGTGCCGCCGGATACGATATTGTTGACATTCACCTTGATACCGTGACGGGTCAGTGTTGCAGCCAGTTCCGAACCTGCAAGGTCCGCCGTTTGCGAGCCGCTGTCGCGCGCATCAACCGAGAGGATTTCAATTTCCTTTGCACCGGAGAGAAGCGGCAATGCGTCAAATGCGGCGCGGGCAGCTTCGCGCGATCCGTTCCAGGCCACAAGCGCACGTTCAATCGGTTTCGCCGCTTTCACGATATAAGGCACCATCAACACCGGCCGACCGCACTCAAATATCAAAAGTTCGATATCGGAACGCAGCGGGCCGGGGGTGTCGTCGTCAAGCTGACCGCAGACAACGATATCGGCGCTGCGCGCGCTATCGATCACACCATTGGAACTAAAGCCGCCGGGGATCAGGAATTTGCGCCATTCAAACGAAATGCCTTCGCGCTCCACACGGGCGCGGAACATTGTTTCAATCTTGTCGGCGCGTTCGCGGGCAGCCTCCTGAACGGCGGCAATTGTCGAGGCGCTGGGCACTTCCATAGGGGCGTAAATAAAGACCTGCTCAGGCGCTTCAGCATAAAGGCCGATCAAATGCCCATTGTTCTGGTTGCAAAGCATGATGGCGGTTTCAAGCACTCCGGCAGCGGTGTCGGGGTCATTGAGAACTGCAAGAATTGTCTTATTGGTCATGGCGGCCTCCTCGGTGAGTATGCCCGCACTTTGTCCCCGCATCCGGCTTTCGTCTTTGATCTTGGTCAATTTCAGAGCGAAAGCGAAATCCGTTTTATCTCAAGGCTGATTACCGCTTTTGTCCTGTTCTTTGCGCAGACGAACAGCCTGTAACATCGCTTCCACAGCGGCTGCGGCCCGGTCCAGCACCTCTTCCGAGCGGGAGCGGATGACAATTTCGGTGGAGAAGAATTTGCCGTCAAATTTAGGGTAGGAGCCGATTGATGTTTCAGGATACGCTGCTTGCACGTCACCGAGCGGTGTGCCGATATCGCCCTCCCCAAAAGGTGAGACAATCGTTCGGCTAATGGTTTTTATCCCCGTTTCCAACGACGGTATCAGGCTTTCCAGCATGGCTTGAAACACGGCCGGAACGCCCGCCATGACGTAGACGTTACCGATGTTGAAGCCGGGCGCGGTGGAAACCGCATTCTTGATATGTGTCGATCCTTCGGGCATTCGCGCCATGCGCTGCCGGGCTTCGGTAAATTCCATTTCGCGGCGCGCATACATGTCGCCAAGCAGAGACATGGCTAGTTCGTCATGAACACATGCCACCCCAAAAGCCGCGGAAACCGCGTCGGCGGTTATGTCGTCATGGGTTGGGCCTATGCCGCCTGAGGTGAAGACGTAGTCATATTTGGTCCGCAAAGCGTTCAGCGCCTCGACAATAGCCTCTTGCTCGTCGCCGACGATTCGCACTTCTTTCAGGTCGATCGCAGCCAGGGTGAGCACGTCAGCCAGATGGCCGATATTCTTGTCCTTGGTGCGCCCCGAAAGCAGCTCATCTCCAATGGCCAGCATAGCGGCGGTTACAATGCGTGTTTCGCTCATAGACGTCTTTCTCATGTTGTCTGGCCGCAGGATGATCTGCCAAGGGAGGGATTGCAAGCCACCCGTCAATACCAGTTGATCACCCTTTTTGTGAACAGTCCGTTTGACAGCCGGGCACTTCCGCCCCGAGGCCGAGCGACCTAACTGCTGGGCAACGTTGAACAGTTTGAAAACGACAAGGATTGGATTTCAAAAATGGCAAAGGTACTGGTTCTTTATTATTCGGCTTATGGCCATATCGAAACAATGGCAAAGGCCGTTGCAGAAGGTGCAAAGGCTGAGGGCGCAGAGGTTACCATCAAGCGGGTTCCCGAGCTGGTCTCCGAAGAAGTCGCCAAGGCTTCCTATTACAAGCTTGATCAGGAAGCGCCAATTGCCGATCCTAATGAGCTGGACCAGTATGACGCCATCATCGTTGGCGCTGGTACGCGTTATGGCACGGTCGCTTCGCAGATGCGCAATTTCTGGGATCAGACTGGCGGCCTGTGGGCGCAGGGTAAGCTGACCGGCAAAGTTGGCTCAATGTTCACGTCGTCAGCCACCCAGCACGGTGGTCAGGAATCCACGATCCTCGGCTTCATCCCGACTTTCATGCATCATGGCATGGTCGTGGCAGGTCTGCCCTACGCCTTCCAGGGCCAGATGGGCGTCGGAGAAGTCAAGGGCGGCTCGCCCTATGGCGCTTCCACAATTACGGATGGTGACGGCTCGCGTCAGCCTTCCGAAGCTGAACTGGATGGCGCACGTTTCCAGGGCGCACACGTGGCCAAGATCGCCGCAAAACTCTCAGCCTGAACCTCCCGGTCAGGTCCTCCAAGGCTCGGAACTTCCCCCGGTTCCGGGCCATTTCTATTTTTTATTCAAGGCTTTGAATGCGGCCAATGCGCGGTCGCGCGCGACGCCGTGATCGACAATCGGGCGCGGATAGGTCTGGCCCAATATCATGCCCACTGATTTCAGAACATCATTGCTCGTCGCAAACGGTTTGTGGATATATTTGTTAGGCAGGCCGGAGATCTCAGGAACGAAGCGACGTACATAATCACCGCCGGGGTCGAATTTCTCACCCTGCAGGACCGGATTGAAAATTCTGAAATAGGGGGCGGCATCTGCCCCAGAGCCTGCTACCCATTGCCAGCTTGCAGCGTTGGACGCAGGATCAGCGTCAACCAGAGTGTCACGAAACCATCTCTCCCCGTGCCGCCAGTCAATCATCAGGTCCTTGATCAGGAATGACGCGGTTATCATCCGCACGCGATTATGCATCCACCCGGTCTGCCACAGCTGCCGCATGCCCGCATCTACAATCGGATAGCCTGTTGCGCCTTTCGTCCATGCGTCAAACAAGGTGGCGTCAAGACCCCAGGAGAAATTTGAAAACCGGCTATTGAATTCTCTGGCTGGCAGGTCCGGAACATGAAACAGGAGGTGCCAGCAGAATTCCCGCCACACCAATTCTTGCAGAAATTTCAATGTGTCACCGGATGGTGAATTCAAAGAGGATACCGCGTGCCAGATTTGCAGCGGTGAAATTTCTCCAAGCGCCAGATGCGGCGACAGGCGGGATGTGGCGGTGAGCGCCGGAAAGTCCCGGCCATCCTTGTAGGTTGTGATCGCCGATTGAAGGAAATGGTCAAGGGCAGCCTCGGCTCCCGCTTCACCCGGCTGCCATTGCTCAGAAAACCCGGCCGCCCAGTTCGGCGTCGCAGGCAGTAGGTTCCATGTCTCCAGCCTTTCGCTTTCGGGCAACTGAGCAGGCGCCGATAAATTGCCGGGCGCGGGCAGGGGCGCGGCAAAGGGTGGTGCAGCGCTGAAGGCTTTCCAGAACGGGGTATAGACGCGAAAATAGCCGCCGGACTTGGTTTGCAGTTTTGATGGTTCATGCAGCAGGTTGGCGCGGAAGCTTTTGACAGCCAAACCGCGCCCTTCAAGCACCGCTTTGAGAGCCGCATCCCGCTCGCGCCCGCGCCTGTGGTCGCGGCGGTTCCAGTAGACAGCTCTCGCGCCGGTTTCAGCAATCAACTGATCAACAATGTCATTCTGGTTCCCGGTTTTCAGGATCAGCCTGTTACCAGTCTTTTCCAGTTTTCGGGAAAGGGTTGTGAGCGAGTGATGAAGCCACCAGTCCTGCGCCGTCCCGAGCGACCCCGCATCAGGATCATCCGTCTCGCGAATATGGATGACAATGACAGGACCGCCACCGGTTGCGGCCTCATGCAAAGCGGGATTATCCGCCAGACGCAGGTCGCGGCGCAAGAGGACGAGGGTAGGGGTGTTGTCTGTCATTTCAGGAGTTTGCAGCAGGTTTCTCTTTCGTTATTTCCCATATTACGGTTTGAGGACTGTTTTGGATCTAAAGCCGCGCATGGGTCGATTTGGGCGTGGCCAGCAAAATATTCGTCTCCGAGGTCGCAATGCCCGGAATCCGGCGGATCTTTTCAAGAACCGTATCAAG
>JBNLGT010000109.1:0-9086 GCA_050306195.1 Ensifer sp. | reverse complement strand
GAACTGGTATTTTTGCCGCTGGGCGGCGTTGGCGAAATCGGCATGAACCTCGCGTTGTACGGTTATGGCCCGGCATCCAAACGCGAATGGATCATGGTGGATTGTGGCGTAACCTTTCCCGGACCCGATCTCCCGGGTGTCGATCTCGTATTGCCCGATATCCGTTATCTTGCCGAGGAGCGAAAGAACCTCAAGGGCATCGTGATCACCCACGCGCACGAGGATCATTATGGCGCATTGGCTGAACTCTGGCCCGCGCTGAATGTGCCGGTTTACGCGTCACCCTTCACTGCGGGTATGCTGGAGGCAAAGCGCGATTATGAGCGCAGCCGCGCTGACGTGCCGGTCACTATATTCAAGGCCGGCGATGTGATCGAGCTAGGGCCGTTCACGGTGGAAGCCGTTGCGGTCAACCATTCTATTCCCGAGCCGATGTCGCTTTTCATCCGAACGCCGCTTGGAAATCTGGTTCACACCGGCGACTGGAAAATTGACCACGAGCACTCGCTCGGGCCGCTCACCGATGAAGCCCGGTTGAAGACGATTGGCGACGAGGGCGTGCTGGCGCTGATGTGCGACAGTACCAACGCCATGCGCGATGGCGTTTCGCCTTCGGAGAAAGAGGTATCGGCAAGCCTGGAAAAGGTGATCGAATCTGCCGAGGGGCGTGTGGCTATCACGACCTTTTCATCCAATGTGGGCCGCATTCGCTCCATCGCCCAAGCCGCTGAACGCGCTGGCCGCGATGTGTTGCTGCTCGGCAGTTCCATGAAGCGGGTTACTGATGTGGCCCAGGACTGTGGTTTAATGGAAGGCATCAAGCCATTCATAGCCGAGGACGAATATGGCTACATCCCGCGCAACCGGATTGTGGTTATTCTGACAGGCAGTCAGGGCGAAAACCGCGCGGCGCTGGCCAAATTGTCCCGTGGCGAGATGCGCCATGTGGCGCTGGCCTCTGGTGATACGGTGGTCTTTTCATCACGCACCATTCCTGGCAACGAAAAGCCGATCCAGGATATTCGCAACGGCCTGGTAGAGCAGGGCGTCAAGATTATTACCGATAGCGATGCGCTGGTGCATGTATCCGGACACCCTCGGAAAAACGAACTCAAGCAAATGTACGATTGGGTTCGTCCACAAATTCTGGTTCCGGTTCACGGCGAAGCCGCCCACCTAGACGCGCAAGCGAATTGGGGAGCCGAATGCGGCATTGAAACGGTGCAGCAAGTGCGCAACGGTCAAGTGCTGCGGCTTGCCCCGGGGCCTGCCGTCATTATCGACGAAGCGCCGCACGGGCGCATCTACAAGGATGGAAAGCTGGTCGGCGACTACGATGATGTCGGTATCGGCGAGCGTCGCAAGCTTTCCTTTGTCGGCCACGTCGCCGTCAACGTGCTTCTGGATGGGCGCTATGAATTCTATCAGGATCCTGATGTCCTGAGCCACGGTCTGCCTGCATTCGATGATGACGGCGAAGACATGGATGAAACCATTTTTGACGCCGTTATGGGTGCGGTGGAAAGCATTCCGCGCGCGCGCCGCAAGGATCTTTCCATGTTGCAGGAAGCTATAAGACGCTCCGTGCGCTCCACGCTTAATGAAATTTGGGGCAAGAAACCCGTCGTAACCGTATTCCTGACCAAGGTTTGATAACACCAGCAGCAAGCGGTCTCCAAGGGAGGAATTTATGCTCGGCAGGGTAAATCACGTGGCCATCGCAGTTCCGGATCTGGACGTGGCCAGCAAAGCCTATGACGCTACACTGGGATGCAAGGTTTCACCGGCGCAGGCCTTGCCGGAACATGGCGTGACTGTTGTGTTTGTCGAATTACCCAATACCAAGATCGAGCTACTGCATCCTTTGGGAGAGAACTCGCCGATTGCCGCCTTCCTGGAAAAGAACCCATCGGGCGGCATGCACCACATCTGTTATGAAGTGGACGACATCATTGCAGCGCGCGATCAGCTGAAGGCAGGCGGCGCGCGTGTGTTGGGCGATGGCGAACCCAAAATCGGCGCACATGGAAAACCTGTCCTCTTTTTGCACCCCAAGGATTTTCAGGGTACATTGATCGAGCTGGAGCAGGTGTGACGATACGTCCTTGGCGCTGAGATTGATCTCATCCGGCGCAGACTTTAGAGCAATTTTCAAACCACAGTTTCACACTCCGAAAAGCCCGGCAGAGCCGAAGGTGCATCATGACGCTTTTTTTTCATTTCGCCGTCTATTTTATCGTCTGGTGGTTCGCGCTTTTCCTTGTTCTGCCAACCGGCGTGTTCAGCCAGCATGATAGTGGCGAGGTAACACAGGGAACGGTCGCCAGTGCTCCGGCGAAATATCGCGCTTTGCGCACCGTGTTGTTGACGACTGTCTTGGCTGCGATCATGTATGGCGGTTGGCTGGCGGCTACATACTATTTCGACTTCGGGTTCGAGAACATTCTCGACCTGTTTCCCGATCCGCCGTCAGATTTTTATTGAACTGTCATATTTCTGTCTTGAACAATAAGTAGGCACGTACCTCAATGACTGCCAATCTATTATGTCGAGAAAAAATACGCAGGCATAATCGAGAGCAAAAAAAAACAAGGCTTGAAAGCCTTGTTTCAAAAGTGTTCGCGTGACCTTTTCCCGTTTCCGGTGGCTGCGGGTTAGCGCGCCTTCGATCCAATCCTCCCAAGACTTGACCGCGAAATCGGCAGAAATTTTCTCTGCTGCCTGTTTTGTGGGCTCGAACCTACTGTAAACAATTTCGTTTGTCACCCGTAATTTTTGCATTTTTGCTACACAAAGAAGAATTTTTCATATTGACATTGTTTTTCTCGTTGAATTCGAATTTGTAAGCAAGAACAGACACTTTGCATATCTTACGTGCACGTCAGCAATTGTTGCGGCGCAGCAATTATTTGGTTGAGCTGCTTGCTACTGCGCCTTTCCTTCCTGACGTGAAATGTTTATGAACGCGTGAGTTTATTTTTAGGCCACGATTCCTTCCCATATGGGGAATTTGGGGATCTAGCATCTGGATTATGCCATGCGTCTCTCGCGTTTTTTCATGCCCATTCTGAGGGAAACTCCCAAGGAAGCGGAAATCGTCTCTCACCGTCTCATGCTGCGCGCCGGCATGATCCGTCAGCAATCCGCCGGCATTTATGCCTGGCTGCCGCTGGGCAAGCGCGTTTTGGACAAGGTGAACACGATTATCCGCGAAGAACAGAACCGGGCAGGCGCCATAGAACTGTTGATGCCGACAATCCAGTCAGCAGACCTTTGGGTCGAAAGCGGCCGTTATGATGATTACGGCAAGGAGATGTTGCGGATTGAGGACCGGCAGGAGCGCCAGATGCTCTTTGGACCGACCAACGAAGAGATGATCACGGACATCTTCCGTTCCTACGTGAAGTCCTACAAGGATCTGCCGCTCAATCTCTATCATATCCAGTGGAAGTTCCGCGACGAAATACGCCCGCGTTTTGGCACCATGCGTTCACGCGAATTTCTGATGAAGGACGCCTATTCGTTCGATTTGGACAAGGCGAGCTCGGAAATCTCTTACAAGCGGATGTTTGCGGCCTATCTGAGGACCTTTGAACGCATCGGGCTTCGCGCCATTCCCATGCGCGCCGACACCGGTCCCATTGGGGGCGAACTCAGCCACGAATTCATTATCCTGGCGGAAACCGGCGAATCTGAAGTCTTCTGCCATCGCGCCTATCTGGATTTTGCCGCACCGCCCGCAGACCTCGATTTTGATGATGCTGAAGTCTTGCAGTCCATCTTTGATGCCTGGACAAAAGAATACGCGGCCACCTCGGAAATGCACGATGAAAGCGCCTTCGCCGCATTGAGTGAAGGCGACAAGGTTTCAGCCCGCGGCATTGAAGTCGGCCATATTTTCCACTTCGGCACCAAATATTCGCAAGCAATGGACGCAAAAGTTCAGGGCCCAGATGGCAAGGAGCATGTGGTGCAAATGGGCTCTTACGGCATCGGCCCAAGCCGCCTTGTTCCCGCCATTATCGAAGCGTCCCATGACGAAAATGGAATCATCTGGCCGCGGGCAGTCGCCCCATTCGAAACGGTAATCATCAATATGAAAAGTGGCGATGCCGCATGTGACGCAATTTCGCAGCGCATTTACGAAGCGCTGGGCAATGCGGGCAGGGATGTGCTGCTGGATGACACCAACGAGCGTGCCGGATCCAAATTTGCGACGGCTGATTTGATTGGCGCCCCTGATCAGGTGATTGCGGGACCGCGTTCGGCAGCCAACGGCGAAGTGGAAGTGAAGGATCGCAAGACCGGCGAGCGCCAGACCATGACGGCCGAAGCTGCGATCAACATGCTCTTGGCAAGGACCTGACGGCAGGGGAATATGGCGGCGGAAATCTCAAGCAATGAAACAATAAAAGGCGAGGGAACCACGCCTTTTTCCGCCTTCGAGCGGATGATTGCCTGGCGCTATCTGCGCGCGCGCCGCAAGGAAGCGTTCATTTCAGTCATTGCGGGATTCTCTTTTGCCGGGATTATGCTTGGCGTCGCAACGCTGATCATCGTTATGGCGGTGATGAATGGTTTTCGCTCGGAACTGATTTCCCGCATTCTTGGCATTAACGGCCATATGATCGTCCAGCCCATGGATGCCCCGTTGTCGTGCTATGACGAACTGGCGAAAAAGTTCGAGGCTGTGCCCGGCGTCAAGATGGCCATTCCGCTGGTTGAAGGACAAACACTCGCCTCTGGCGCAGGCGGCGCTGGAACAGGGGCGATTGTCCGCGGCATTGAGGCAGAGGACATTGCAAAACTGTCTTTCATTGCTGACAACATCAAACAAGGTAGCCTGACCGCCTTTGCAACGGGTGACGGGGTCGCCATTGGCTCCCGCATGGCCTCCAATCTGGGGCTTCAGGCAGGCGACCGCATCACGCTGATTTCGCCGGAAGGCGATGTAACGCCCTTGGGCGTCAGCCCGCGCGAAAAGACCTATACAGTAACGGCGGTCTTCGAAATCGGCATGTCGGAATATGATGCGTCGATCATCTATATGCCGCTGGAAGAGTCGCAGCTCTATTTCAATTCTGAAGGTATTGTTCAGTCGATCGAACTCTTTGTTGACGACCCCGATCAGATTGACGCCCTGCGTGAGCCGATTGAGGCTGCAGCCGGACGCCAAATCTTCATCACCGACTGGAGACAACGCAACCAGACATTCTTCTCCGCCCTGGAGGTTGAGCGCAATGTTATGTTCATGATCCTGACGTTGATTGTTCTGGTCGCCGCGCTCAATATTATTTCCGGCCTCATTATGCTGGTGAAGGACAAGGGCCACGATATCGCCATTCTGCGCACCATGGGTGCAACGTCCGGCGCGGTTATGCGCATCTTCTTCATGACCGGCGCGGCCATCGGCGCAGCGGGTACGGCAGCAGGCTTTGTGCTGGGCGTCATCGTGTGTCTGAACATTGAATCCATCCGCCAGTTTTTCTCCTGGGTCGCTGGAACAACATTGTTTAATCCCGAGCTCTATTTCCTCAGCCAGCTTCCGGCGGAGATGAATGCGGGCGAGACGATTTCGGTTGTTTTCATGGCACTCGCGCTGTCGTTTCTGGCGACCATCTTTCCTGCATGGCGGGCCTCCCGGCTCGACCCCGTGCAGGCGCTGCGATACGAATAAAGTTTAGGCCCATGAAAAAGACCGTACTGGAATTGAAAGGAATCACCCGCAATTATGGTGACGGCGATCATGCCTTGCAGGTGCTCAAAGGGGCTGACTTTACGCTTCGGGAAGGCGAACTGACCGCGCTGGTTGCTCCATCAGGAACTGGAAAGTCAACGCTTCTGCACATTGCCGGCTTGCTGGAACACGCAAGCGCCGGAGAAGTTTATGTCAACGGCCTTTCCTGCGGAGCAATGAATGACGACCAGAGAACGGCGGTCAGGCGGCGCGATATTGGCTTTGTCTACCAGTTTCACCATTTGCTGCCGGAATTCACTGCCCTTGAAAATATCATGATGCCGCAGATGATTGCCGGTCTTCCCAAGGTGGAAGCCGCGGAAAGGGCCGAGCAGTTGCTTGACTATATGCGCATGGGGCATCGCGCCACGCATCGTCCGGCTGAACTTTCCGGTGGCGAGCAACAGCGTGTCGCCATTGCCCGCGCTGTCGCCAACGCGCCGATGATCCTGCTGGCCGACGAACCAACAGGTAATCTCGACCCCGAAACCGCGGGCTATGTCTTCGACGCCCTGAACGCGCTCGTGCGTCAATCTGGTCTTGCAGCCATCTTTGCCACCCACAATATGGAACTGGCGGCCCGCATGGATCGCCGCATCACGCTGGACGACGGCAAGATCGTTGAGATGTAATTTTCAGGCGGTAATCATGCCGCCATGATAAAGCAGCTCGTAAACAGCTACACCGTCGACAATAATTTCCTCGCGCCCGCTGAAATGTTCCACGCCTCCATTGGACTGGTCACGATAAAGGCCGTGCTTGTGTTCGTATTCCCATGAGCCGAGGAACCGATCTTCATTAAGATAGAGTGCGGAAAGAGCCTCTTTGATAACTGCCCCGGCGCGTTGGGCATCCATCTTCTTTGGATCAAGCACCGTCCCATAATAATTCATGGCCCAAACGGGTACGCTTTCATACCAAACGACCTCCTGACCTGCGAAATCCGTTCCGCCAAAATAGCTGTCGAGATAGGACCAAGGACCTTCACGATGCTGGATATCATGGGAGCCGGGCCGACTTGAAGCCTGTTCAGACCCGCCGCCCGCGTAAGAGGCCGCCTTGGCCGCTACGATAAACTTCCCCAAAACATCTAAATTCACAGCAATCCCCTTAAGAACATAAGAAGAACATAACCGATTCCCGTTGTTTAACGAAGCAATTAAAGCAGCCTGCTTTCGCGCAGCATTCCCGCTTTGGAGAGCGCAGGGTATGCGAGCGAGACGATGAGGGAGTTGATCTCCTTCAGGTCACGCATCACGTCTATGTGGATCGAGCTGCTTTCAAAGCTTGCGACATTGCCCTCACGAAGCCGTTTCAGGTGCATCTCTTCGCTCGACTGAACCATCTTGCGCACCACCTCCTTGCGAGCGGCAAGCTGGCGCGCATATTCAACATCCGGATTGATTAGAAGATTAAACGCCTGCCGGGCATTCTGGAGGACCTCGGCATGCAGTTCTGTCAGTTCTTTCCAGCCTTGGGGTGAAAATTTTACGTCGCGTGACTTCTTCTTGCGGGCCCGCGTCAACATGTTTTGGGAAATCACATCCGCAGCCTGTTCCAGCTTAATGGTAACGCCGAGAAGTTCATTGCAGCGGTTGGCCGACTTCTCATCCAGTGCGCTTTCCGAAATTCTGGCCAGATAGAACTTGATTTCCCTGTTCATGTTGTCGATCTGGTCATCTAGCATTTCCAGCCTGGCGATATCCTCATCGCTGCCGCTCTCAAAACTGCCCAATGCCTGGCTCAGCATAAGTTCGGTCTTTTCACAGAGCGCAATGACCTCGCGTTGAACATTGTTCGCCGCTTGCCGTGGATCGGTCAATGCCGCCGGGTTGAGCACCGAAAGTCGCCCATCATAGGCGCTTTCGGGCTCAGGCGTCTTGGGAAGAAACGCGCGGGTTAGGAATTTTGCGGCAGAGTTGACGAAAAGAATACCGAAAATCAGCACCAGGCCATTGGCGGCGAGGTGGATCAGCACAACCCGGTCACCGGTGCCTGCTTCGATAAGCTCCACGGGAAAGGGTCGGACAATGTGAATGACGAGCAAAACAAGCATTCCCGCTCCGCGTATCAGCACATTGCCCATGGGAATAATCCGCGCGGCAGGCGCTTCACCGCGCGTGAGGACCGCCGCAATCACCGCAGCGCCAAAATTGGCCCCCAAAACCAGCGGCACAATCAGCACGTCGGGGATCAGTCCGCGGTCGCAGAGAGAAGCAAACAGAAGGATGGTCGCCACACTGGAGTGAAACAGCCAGGCAATGATGCCAGCGACGACAAAAGCGGTAACCCAGTCACCGGAAAGATATCGGATAATGATGGGCAGCAGCGCGCTTTCTTTCAGCGGTTCTGAGGCTTCGCCGATTAAACGCAGAGAAAGCAGAAGCAAGCCGAGGCCAAACATGATGCGCCCGGCCTGTCGCCAGGCCCGTGCTTCCGTGGCGCGAAAGGCCACTGTACCGGCCAGAAGCAGGAGCGGAATGAGCAAAGACAGATCGTGACGCAGAAGACGAACGACAAAAGCCGAACCAAAATCAGCGCCCAGCAATGTGGCAATGCCGATGGAGGCGCTGACATAGCCGCTTGCAGCAAAACCGGACACGATCAGGGCAACCGCAGTGGCGCTTTGAAGCGCAACAGCCAGCAACATACCGGCCACCGCGGCGGCCACGCGATTGCCCGTCGCCAACTTCAATTTCGCTTTCAGCGAATCGCCATAGGCGCGTTCCACGCCGGTTCGCACCATGCGGGCTGCCCATAGCAGCATGGCAACCGCACCGGCCAGATTTATGATTACAATTGTTCCAGTCATTGCACCTGTAAGGATTTCTTCAAAAAGACATAAAGGAAAGCGTAATCCGGAAAAGATAATTTCACAATCCGCAATCCGTGAGAACGCGTAAATGTGATTTTATTTGATAAATGCGAAATTCAGGCGAGCCTGCGCATCAGCTCCATCGCGCCCGCCGGAGCATTCACTTTTCCCCCGGTAATGAAGAACCCGAACACGTCCCACCCTTGTGGCGCAGAAATTGCGGGGGCAAGCGTGGGCAGATCAGACGGTGTATTGCCCGCGCTGAATGTGGAAAGCCGATCTTTCCAGAGTTCCAGATCAGCCTCCGGATAGCAGAAAGGATTGCTGTCCTCGCCCTTTTGCAGCCGCGCATAGACAAAGTCAGCCGTCACATCGGCAATCATCGGATAGTCGTGGTGGTCGGCAAGCACACAGGCAACATTATGTTTGCGCAAAAGCTCGACAAATTCCGGCGTGACAAATGAAGGATGGCGCACCTCCACCACATGACGAAGCTTTATGCCGTCCTGCTGTTCGGGGAGCAGCGTCAGAAAT
>JBNLGT010000108.1:0-9186 GCA_050306195.1 Ensifer sp. | reverse complement strand
TCTCCATGGGTGGCGATCACCACCTGATCGAATGTCTCACATTCTCCGTTTTTCGTGCGAACTTCGACGCCGCCGTGTATCAGCCGGTTTATCGACGCAACGGGAGAGTTGAGCCGGATATCCCCGGTGAAATCATCGGTAATCCGCCTCACATATTCGCGGCTTCCGCCCTTGACGGTTCGCCACACCGGACGGTTGGAAAGCGACAGAAGGCCATGACTTTCGAAGAACCGGATAAATGCGACAAGCGGGTAGGACCGCATCTCTTTTGCCGTGGTGGACCAAATCGCAGCGCCCATTGGCAGAATATGGTTGTCGACAAAGCTCTGGGAGAAACCTTCAGCATCAAGATAATCTCCGAGTGTCATGTCTTCGGCATCGGACCTGCGAAGCCATTCGGGTGCGCGTCGATAAAATTTCAGGATATCGCCAACCATCTGCCAGAAACGCAGGCGCACAATGTTTGACTTCTGCCCCAGCATCGCAGCAACGCTGGTGCCTGAATATTCGAACGCACCGTTGTTCACGGAGGCTGCAAATGACATGTCCGAAGCGTCGGTCGGCACGCCGAGCGTGTCAAACAGGGCAACCAGATTGGGGTAATTCCGCTCGTTGTAGACGATGAAACCGGTGTCGACAGGAACCGTTCCGTTACCTGCTACGACATCAACCGTGTTTGAATGTCCGCCAAGCCTTCCTTCAGCCTCGAATATCGTCACATCGGTGCTCCGGTCCAAAAGCCAGGCAGCAGAAAGGCCTGAAATTCCAGAACCGACCACCGCGACTTTTCTCGGTGGAGGAAGATCTCCGCTCTCGGTTATCTTGAGCATAGGCGCACTCCTTTCGTTATTTGTGATTGACTACGTGCGCCGAAGTGTTCTGGATTGGCGGAAATAATTTTTTATTTGTGATCCGGTTTCATGCGGCTGCCGTATTGCTGATCATGCAAACGCTGGTTTCGAACGCTGCCACTGAAAAAATGCCGGTCACCTTCGCGGTGCGGCGCAATGCCGTCGTGCCAAAATTGCTGAAAGCGAAACGCGGCGGGAAGCAGATTTTGAAAAAAGAGAGCTTGGAGGATCTGACAGAGTGCCTTCTCGAGGTGGGCTCGAGACGAAGCGTTCAGGCGTTTGAAACGCTCTTTACACATTACGGCCCGCGAATTCGCGCTTTCATGATCAAACGAGGCGCTGACAAGGCGTTGGCTGAGGAACTGATGCAGGAAACGATGATGCAGATATGGTACAAGGCGGCTTTATTCGATCCCGCAAGGGGCTCGGTATCGAGCTGGACGTTCACGGTTGCGCGCAATGTCCGAATTGATGCCTATCGTAAAAGCAAGCGTCCAGAATTCGACCCGAATGATCCGGCTTTTGTTCCTGAAGATGTTCAGCCTGCCGACCGGGAGCTCGAGGCAAGAGACGATGCCTCGCGCCTACGCATGGCGCTTTCCAAATTGCCACCGGAACAATCGAAATTGTTGGAACTGTCCTTCTTCGAGGAAATCTCCCACAGTTCTATTGCGGAAAGAATGAACCTGCCGCTTGGAACTGTGAAGTCGAGAATACGCCTTGCCTTTTCTCGCCTACGTGACGCGTTGGGGGAAATGTAATGGCCATTGAGCATCATATCAGTGATGAGCTGTTGATGGATTATGCAGGCGGCGTTCTCGAAGAAGGCTGGAGCATAGCGGTCGCTACACATCTTGCTTTATGCCCGCAATGCCGCTCAAGGCTTGCCACTATGGAAGCGGCAGGTGGAGTCCTTCTGGAGGAAATCACCTGCCCACCGGACGTGGAGAGAGACAAGGCCAGCTGGAACGCCATTATGGCGGCTGTTTCCCGGCCTGATGATGCAGTAAAGCAAATCAGCACGCCGGTCGCACGGGCGACGTCTTCCTCCGTTCCAGAACCTTTGCGGTCCTACCTGGGAGGTGAGCTTGATGATCTGCGCTGGCGTCCTCTGGGGCTTGGCGTCTATCATTATCCCCTCAGGACCGGAGATAGAGAAATCTCGGTCAGGTTGCTCCGCATTCCGGCTGGAAAGCCGGTTCCCGAACACAGTCACAATGGACGCGAACTGACGCTCGTTCTCCGTGGTGCGTTTGGCGATGGTGACGATACGTTCGGGCCGGGCGACTTCGAAGAGACCGACGAGACCGTCAATCACCAGCCAATCGCCCTGCCGGGTGTGGACTGCATATGCCTTGCTGTTACCGATGCTCCATTGAAGTTTAAAAGCAGGCTGGTCAGGCTGATTCAACCAATCATAGGGATATAGATGCTAGCCGCCTGTCTGAAAGCGTTCGTCGGAACGGCAATTGTTTTCCTTGGGCTGGATATTATCTGGTTGTCCTGGATATCGATCGACTTTTACCGTGAATCGATTGGGGCACATCTGGCGGAAACTCCCAATCTGGCCGCCGCCGCAGTCTTCTATCTGCTTTATCTTTCAGGTCTCGCATATTTTGTGACCATTCCTGCCGTGCGTGGCGGAACAATTTCAAGCGTCGCGCTTTCAGGTGCATTTTTTGGTCTTGTCACCTACGGGACCTACGACCTGACCAACATGGCCACGATAGCGAACTGGCCTTTGACGGTCACGGTTGTCGACATGGTTTGGGGAGCATGTCTGACGTCAATCGCATCTGTCGCGGGCTTCCTGGTGAAAGGCGCCAGTCGCTAAATTTGAGATAGTCTTCAAACGCGCAGCAAGGGAAGAAAACGGCTGACGGTGACTGACGCGGTGTGGGATGATTTTTGTTCGGTTTTGGCGGACCTATGAGCGGATGCCGTTTCACAACCATTTGTATGTGAATCTGACAGTTTCGAAAACAAAATCAACAGCTTTCAAGGTTTTCTCGCATCCGGAGGCGACCAATAGCGAATATTGAATGTTGAACGTGAACATCGGCCACTGGGGTTTGAGGCATAAGTTATCAGCCCAGGGTTTCTAAATATCAGGAATCCTGATATTCATCAGAAGTAACTCAAATGATTATGGTTTCCTGATGAGTGGCAAAGTCCTGGTAATCGACCCTTCCGAGCGTCCCGATATTATTCGAGGTCTGTCGAGTGAGGTTCGTGTCTCCATCCTCAAGCTCCTGCGTAACGGCGAGCAGAAGAATGTCAATCAGATCGCCGAGGAGCTCAAGCTGCCGCAGTCGACGGTTTCTTCCAATTTGCAGATACTGGAAGACGCCGGGCTTCTGATTACCGAAAGTCAGCGTGCGCGCAAGGGAAGCCAGAAGGTTTGCCGGTCGGCCTTTACCGAAATCTTGGTCGCCTTCCGTGATGAAGGCGCCGGAGCAAACGAAAATACAATTGAAGTTTCGATGCCGCTCGGGCTTTACACGCAGTTTGAAGTGACAAGCCCCTGCGGGCTTTGTTCTGCCGACGGTGTGATCGGGCTTCTGGATGTTCCCAATACATTTCTGGACCCGGACCGAATGAAGGCGGGACTTTTGTGGTTTACCCGTGGTTTTGTCGAATATCAGTTTCCCAACAATACGAAGCTCAATAAGGCGCAGGCCAAAGCTATTGAATTTTCAATGGAATTGAGCTCTGAAGTGCCCGGGACCGCAGCCGATTGGCCATCCGATATTTTCCTGCAGGTTAATGGTGTTGATGTCGGAACCTGGACGTCTCCTGGAGACTTCGGCGACAAGCGCGGCGTATACACGCCGGATTGGTGGAAGCTTGCGGGCTCGCAATATGGCAAGCTCAAACGCTGGCGAATTAATGAAGATGGCACATTTGTCGATGGGCTGAAGATCTCCACCGTTACGCTTTCGGATATCGAAATCGAGAAGCACCACTCAATCCGCATGCGCATCGGCGTCAAGGAAGATGCGGAACATCCCGGCGGAATGAATATTTTCGGACGTGGCTTCGGAAATTACGATCAGGATATTGTTCTGCATATTCACACCTGAAAACGACGACATGCAGCGCCCTGGTGGGCTCAAGGCTAAACGCGGCGAGCCTTCCTCATGCTTATTGTTTGGGCTGAATGTCGCTCGACTGGTGGCCAATGATTCGCATTTGCCGGACCATACCCCTTGACGAATGGGCAATCCTCGCGCTTATTATATCTTAATATTGGATATGAACCAATAAATCAGATATAAAAACTGAGGCGGGCATGAAGGCCAGGGTGACAGCGCATACGCGCTACACAATCGCGGACATTGACAAGCGGCTCTATGGTTCATTCCTTGAGCATCTTGGCCGCGCCATCTACACGGGCATTTACGAGCCAGGCCATCCAACAGCGGATGGAAACGGGATGCGCCGCGATGTCATTGATCTCGTTCGCGATCTCAATACGCCGGTTTGCCGCTATCCTGGCGGCAATTTCGTTTCCGCCTATAATTGGGAAGACGGCATTGGGCCGAAGGACCAGCGTCCAACCCGGCTTGACCTTGCCTGGCATACATCGGAATCCAATCAGGTGGGCATTCACGAATTCGCCGACTGGGCGGAAGCCGCTGGAACCGAGATGATGCTGGCCGTCAACCTCGGTTCGCGCGGGCTCGATGCGGCGCGCAATTTTGTTGAATATGTCAATCATCCGGGTGGCAGCTATTGGTCTGACCTTCGCAAGAAAAACGGCCGGGCCGACCCATGGGGTGTCAAACTCTGGTGCCTAGGCAACGAGATGGACGGGCCCTGGCAGGTTGGGCACAAGACCGCCGAGGAATACGGGCATCTCGCCAACGAGACGGCCAAGGCCATACGCGCCTTCGATGAAAATCTCGAACTTGTGGTTTGCGGCTCGTCTCATTCCAACATGCCGACTTATCCCGAATGGGAAAGGACTGTTCTCGAACAGACATACGAGCAGGTGGATTACATTTCTCTGCATATGTATTTTGAAAATTACGAGAAGAATACGGCTGAATATCTCGCCCTGCCTGAGAAGCTGGATCGCTATATCGGCACGGTCGGCGGCGTCATTGAATATGTGAAAGCCTGCAAACGCTCCAAGCATCAGGTGAAGATTTCCTTCGATGAATGGAATGTCTGGTATCACGAGCGCAAGAGCGATGCGCAGCGGATGAAGGAATGGGGGTGGCCGCACGCGCCGGTCCTGCTTGAGGATATCTATAATTTCGAGGATGTGCTGCAGGTCGGCTGCATACTCAACACCTTCATCCGCCGGTCGGATATCGTTCGAATTGCCTGCATTGCTCAGTTGGTCAATGTCATCGCTCCGATCATGACCGAGCCCGGTGGCGCCGCCTGGCGGCAGACCATCTATCATCCTTTCTACCTTGCCTCCCGGTTCGGGCGCGGCACCGCGCTACAGCTGGACGTTGATTGCGCCAGCTACGTCTCGAATGTCGCGCCCGAAGTGGATTTTCTCGACATCGCCGGCGTTCACGATGCTGACGAAGGTTCTCTGACCTTCTTTGCGATCAACCGCCATGGCGAGGAGGCGATGGAAATCAACCTTTCAATGGAGGGCTTTGGTGCTGCGAAAGCGGTCGAGCACACATTGATCAAGCATGCCGACCTGGAAGCCAGAAATACTCGCGACAGGCCGGATGAAGTCGCGCCGCGCCGAACCGAAGATGCTGTGCTGCGCGACAATAAGGTGACGGTGGCGGTGCCGCCGTATTCCTATTCGATGATCAGGGTCATGCTCTGATCGACAATCTTCGACGCGGCGGGAGGCCGCAAAAAGGGAGGAATGCAAGATGACCAGAATGCTCAAGCTTGCTTTGGGCGCCTTTGCCGCGGCGGGCCTATTAAGCTCCGTCGCGCATGCCGAAGAAACCGTCACATGGTGGGATTTCCTGGGCGGCGGCGATGGGGTGCGCATGAAGCAGATGATTTCTGATTTCAATGACGCTCACAAGGATCAGATCAAAATTGACGCGACGACCCTGGAATGGGGGACGCCGTTTTACTCAAAGGTACAGACGTCGGTTGCTGTGGGAGAAGCGCCCGATGTGATGACCTATCACGCCAGCCGCATTCCGCTTGCCGTCAAGCAGGGGATTTTGCAGGAGATCACGCCTGCTGATTGGACCACGATGGGACTGGGTGAGGGTGACTACGCATCGGCCACATGGAACGCGGTCACCATCGACGGCAAGCAATATGCTGTGCCGCTCGATACGCACCCGATCGTGCTCTATTATAACAAGGATATTTTGGCCAAGGCCGGACTTCTGACCGAGGACGGCAAGCCGAAGGGCATGGATTCACGTGAGCACTTTACCGAAACCCTCAAGGCTCTGAAGGCCGCCGGGGTAAAATTCCCGTTGGGCTCGGTTACGGCTGACGGCAATTTCATGTTCCGCACCATCTACTCGCTGGTTGGTCAGCAGGACGGCGAGCTGATGACGGATGGTGAATTCCTTGTTGGCGACAATGCCAAGAAGTTGGAAAACGCTCTGTCGGTTCTTCAGGAGTGGACCACGGATGGTCTGCAGTCGACCTATACCGACTACCCAGCAACCGTTGCTCTGTTCACCTCAGGCGAAGCCGCAATGATGATCAACGGCGTGTGGGAAGTTCCCACCATGACCGACCTGCACAAACAGGGCAAACTGTTTGAATGGGGGGCTGTGGAGCTTCCGGTGATCTTCGATCATCCGTCCACCTATGCTGACAGCCACTCGTTTGCCATTCCTGCCAACAAGGGCAAGGATATGAGTGATGAAAAGCGGGCCGCGGTGCTGGAGGTTATCAGCTGGATTTCCAAGCATTCCCTGTTCTGGGCAACTGCGGGTCACATCCCGGCCTATGGTCCGGTAACGCAGTCCGCCGAATATAAGGCCATGGAACCGAATGCTACCTATTCGCCGCTGACCGCAAACATGATTTTCGATCCTAAAACGCCGCTTGCCGGCATCGCCGGGCCGATCTTCGATGTGATGGCGACCCATTTCGTGCCGACGCTGAATGGCGAATTGGCTCCGGGCGAGGCCGTAGAAAAGATCAAGGAAGGCCTTGAAGACCTTTGATCGCTCTTGAGCCGGGCTGCTGTTGGAATGGCGGCCCGGTTTTTCTATTATTGTACGCGTCGGGTTTCCCGGGAGAGCGAGCATGCTGAGAAACAAACGCGCTGAAACCTGGATGGCCATCATCCTGATCGCGCCGTTTCTGGCCACCTATTGTCTGGTCTTTGTTTATCCCACGATCCGGATGTTTCTCATAAGTTTCACCGATGCGCCGCTCATCGGCCATGGGGACTTTGTGGGGTTGGCCAATTATGAACGTCTGCCAAGGGATGGCCGGTTTCATACCTCTGTCTGGAACACGCTCTATTTTGTCATCCTGACGGTTGTGCCTGGCACCTTTGCGGCGCTTGCCATGGCGCTCGGCGTCACAAGGTTGAAAGGCAGGCTCCAGTCGCTCGTTCTCGCGCTGTTTTTCCTGCCTTATATTCTCCCGGTCTCGGTGGTTTATTTCCTGTGGGACTGGACACTGAATTTCCAGTTCGGCATCGCCATGCACGTCTTCGACCTTCTGGGGATCCCACGCGTGCCGATCTTCAAGACATCAACCTGGTTCATGCCTGCAGTCGGCTTTGTTACGATCTGGTGGACGTCCGGCTTTTCGGTTCTGCTGTTTCTGGCTGGTCTTAAAGCGATACCGGCAGAAATCTATGAGGCTGCCGAACTCGACAATTCCAGTCGTTTCACAACGCTGCGAAAGGTCACTTTGCCGCTGATATGGCCGGTGACGGCGCTGGTTTTGACGATCCAGCTCATTTTGCAGCTGAAGATTTTCGACCAGGTCTATCTGTTCACCCGAGGAGGGCGGGTCAATGACAATCTGGTGCTTGTCTATTATGTCTTCCAGCGGGCCTTCCAGTCGGATCAGGGCGGCAGGGCCGCCGCGGTGGCTGTGGTGCTTTTTGTGATTGTCATTGCCGTATCCGTTCTCAACTTTCAGCTCATGCGACTGTCGTCGGGAGGGCGGAAGTGATGACAACGAAGCAAATAGGCCGGATCAATATCGTGGCGCTTTGTATTACGATCCTCACGGTCATTGCCTCCGTTCTTTGGGCGTTCCCGCTTTATTGGGGCATTATTTCCTCGCTCAAGCCGGAAGATGAGGTCGTGCGGCCCTATATTGAACTCTGGCCGGAAACGCCTACGCTTTCCCATTATGTCTTTGCTCTCACCAAGACGGAAATTGGCACCTGGTACCTCAACTCCATAGCGACGGCTGTCGGCGTTACCATATTAACGGTCAGCTCTTCCATGCTGTGCGGCTACGCAATTTCGCAGCTGAGATTTCCGGGGCGGACGGCGCTGTGGTGGTTGATCCTGGCAAGCTTCATGGTTCCTACCCAAACCCTGATCATAAATCATTTCGAGCTGATTGCAGCGCTTGGGCTCATCAATACCTGGGCGGGCATCATCCTGCCGCAGCTCATTCACCCGATTGTCATCATTGTTTACAAGCAGTTTTTCGACAATGTTCCCAAGGATTTCAGGGAAGCGGCAGTGATGGATAATGCTTCGGAATGGCGTATCCTGACGAAAGTCTATCTGCCAATGAACTGGGGCGTCACCACAGCACTTTCCATCGTCACCTTCATCTGGGCATGGAACGCCTTCCTCTGGCCGTTTCTGGCGGTCACAAAGACAGATATGATGACGATCACCGTAGGGATCACGCAGGTCTACGATGCGTTCGGCATCTATTATGCCCGACGTCTATCGTCAGCAGTCCTTGCGGGGCTTCCCGTCGCCATCGCCTACCTGCTTTTCCAGCGCCGCGTCACGCAGGCAATAACCTTGTCTGCGGGGATCAAGGGGTAGGGGAGGTTGTGCTCCCCGGCCACTTATTGCGTGCGATAGGCTCGCCCTTCAGCGTCGAAAATGTGCAGCGCGGATTGGTCGAAGTGGAGGTTTACCAAATCGCCAGAGCGAACGGCTGATCGCCCCTCGTCCTGCGCGATCAGTTCATTGCCATCTTCCAGCATGCAGTGCACCAGTGTGCGATCGCCAAGCCGTTCGACAACGCCAGCCTTGGCGCGCGCCAACGGTTCGCTGTGTCCCTCACCTGAAACCCGCACGGCTTCCGGCCTGATGCCCAACTCATAGGCTCCGGGCGTCAGCCCTGTGGATGAGATGTCGAAGGCGTAACCGTCGCCTAGCCGCGCTTTCAATCCGCCATCGCCAATGACATTCGCAGAGAGGAAATTCATTCCTGGACTTCC
>JBNLGT010000107.1:0-9290 GCA_050306195.1 Ensifer sp. | reverse complement strand
TGGATGGAGCCCATGAGGTTGGCTGCGGCGCTGATTGCGCCTGTTTTTCTGGCGTCCGCCACGCTGGCGCTGGCTGAAGACGATCCGGGACTGACCAAGGCGCAGGCGCAGGTCAGAGCGATGACGGGCGAATGCGACGCCGATGCGGGCAACAGTGAAGCCTTTCAGGACCATGTCTATCAGCTTTCATGGACCGACACGTCCTACGACCCAAAGGGCGAAGAACGCAAAGGCACGTTATACGAAATCTACTGTTTTTCCGGCGCCTATAACGTGATGATGAACTATCTCTTCGCCTATGAGGGTTCGGATCCCACGCTGGTTGCTTTTCCCGAGCCCGTTTTTGAATTCAAATATGAAGATGGTGACGAGACCTATACGAAATTGGTGAGCGACCCGGTGATGACCGGCATTGACGCCACCGTCACGCTGGTCAATCCCGGTTTTGATCCCGCCACGATGACGATCTCGAGTTTTTCCAAATGGCGCGGGTTGGGTGATGCCTGGTCGTCAGGCACCTGGACCTTCAAAAATGGCAGTTTCGTGCTGACGGAATTCACCATTGACCCGATCTACGAGTTCAATCTCGATGATCCGCCCGAGACCCTGACCGACAAATCCTTCACGCTCTACAAGGCGAAACCATAAAGCGCGGTCACGCCTCATTCATGCGAATGGCGGTGGTGCAGATCCGGGTAATGCGGGTGCTTGTGCCTTAAGGGCCGGTGCCTGTGCCGGTGTGAATGCGGCTCGGTCACCGGTCCGTCATGGCTGTGCTGGTGGTGTTCGTCATGCACATGCACATGGTCATGCTCCAGCGCCTCATGCACGTGTTCATGCTCATGGCGTTCGTCCAGATGCAGCCACAGGCCGAGGCCCATAAGCAGGGCCGCCGCAACAAGCTGTACCGTGACGGGCTCGCTGAAAACGCCAATTGCCAGCACCGCGCCGATAAAGGGCGCGAGTGAGAAATAGGCCCCGGTTCGCGCCGTGCCGAGATGGCGCAGACCGAGCATGAACATGACAAGGCTGATGCCGACGCCGAAAAAGCCCACCAGAAAGCCTGCGCCCACCAGCGTAGCACTGGGCCATACAGCCCCAAATGACAGCGCCAGCACAAGGTTGGTTGCACCGGCTACAAGTCCCTTGATCATGGCAATTTGAACCGGATCAGCGGAGGACAGGTTGCGTGTCAGGTTATTGTCGATGCCCCAGCACAGACAGGCTGCCGCAATCAGCAAGCCGCCCGCATCGAGCTGAAATCTTTCGCCATTCCACGACAGCAAAACCGCCCCCGCCAGAATGGCGGCAGCGCCCAGCAATAATCGCCGGTCAACATTCTCGCGAAAGACAAGCCAGGCAATGCCCATGGTCGCCAGCCCTTCCAGATTGAGAAGCAGCGACCCGGACGACGCCGTCGTGTGCGAAAGGCCCAGCATCAAAAGAAGTGGGCCCAGCACGCCGCCGAACAGCACAACCAGAGCCAGCCAGGGCATATCGGCCCGTTGCAGCGGGGCTTCGGTATTTTTGAGCCCGATGAGGCTGCGCCCGCCGCTGACAAGTGCAAGCCCCATCCCTGCCCCGGCATAAAGAATGCCCGCCAGCAGCCAGGGGTTTACCGAACCGATCAGCAGCTTGGAAAGCGGCGCAGTGGCGCCGAAAAGAATGGCCGAACCAAGCGCCAGCGGCACGCCCGGCCAAAGATGATGACGATGATCAAACATGGCCAAGACCTATCACGGATTTTGCGGTTGGTGCCATCCTTGCTTCATTTCCGGCATCTTGAACGCGGCCTGACATTCAGTGATTGCGACATAGGCCAAATCCTATATTGTCCGTTCTTCGGGCCTGATTCACAGGCGCTGCAGAATGGTCATCTTTATGGAATTATCCAATAATATCAAAGGCGCGATTGCCATGACAATCGCCATGGCGGGCTTCACGATCAACGATGCGTTGGTCAAGTCGACACTGGATACGCTGAATGCCGGTCAGGTGATGTTCGTGCGCGGCGCCATGTCCAGCGTTCTGATCTTTGCGCTGGCCGCGCGTGTGGGCGCGCTCAGGCCGCTTTCAGTTGCTGTAAACGGTGTGGTTGCGCTGCGCGTTGCGGCTGAAATCGCCGCAACAATCACCTTCGTTGTTGCGCTGACAGTGGTGCCGCTGGGCAACGCAACATCGGTATTGCAGTTCATGCCGCTGGCGGTCACGCTGGGTGCTGCGATATTCTTCAAGGAACCGGTGGGCTGGAGACGCTGGAGCGCCATTCTTGCCGGTTTTATCGGGGTGATGATCATTATCCGCCCGGGTGTGGAGGGTTTCACGCCAGCCTCCATCCTGCTGGTCGCCTGCGTCATGTTCGCCGCCTCCCGCGATCTTTTGACCCGCAGGTTGCCTGCGGAAATTCCGACTGTCTTCGTGACGATGGTGACCACATTCGGCATCACCATTATTGGCGGGCTGTTGATTGTGCCGCTTGGCGGCTGGCACCCGATGACAATTGGCGTCTTTTCCCGGCTTGCGCTTGCTTCTGTCATATTGCTGGTGGGCTATCACGCCATCATCACGGCCATGCGGATCGGCGAGATCTCTTTTGTCGCACCGTTCCGCTATACCGGGCTTTTATGGGCCATTGCGCTCGGTTTCCTGATGTTCGGCGATATCCCAGATCGCTACATGCTTCTGGGCGCGGGCATCGTCGTGCTGTCCGGCCTTTACACCTTCTACCGTGAAAACGTACGCAAGGCGCAGGAAATGTCGCAAAGCTCGCAGCCGCGCGTGATGCACTGAGAGGACGGATGCAAGATACAGGCGCAAAATTCATGGATCGGGCGACACCGCCCCATATCCTGACCCTCATTTTAATGGCAGGGTTGGGCGCGGTTTCCATGAGCATGCACCTGCCTGCGCTCACCAGCATGGCGACGTGGTTTGACGCAAGTTACGCCTCGGTGCAGCTGTCTGTCTCCGGATATTTGGTGGGCATGGCTGTTATCCAGCTCGTCATCGGTCCGCTTTCCGACCGCTACGGCCGCAGGCCGGTCTATCTGGGTTCGCTGCTCATTCTTATTGCAGCCAGCATGGCCTGCGCGCTGGCTCCCACAATCGAGCTGTTCCTGATCTTCCGCATGGTGCAGACGCTGGCAGCCGGCGGCATTGTGATTTCCCGCGCCGTGGTGCGCGACATGGTGCCGATGGAACGCGCCGCCTCGATGATTGGTTACGTTACCATGGGCATGACGCTGCTGCCGATGGCGGGCCCTATACTCGGCGGATACCTGAACGATTATCTTGGCTGGCAGTCCATATTCGTCGCACAGGCGATCTTTGCCGTTATTGTCCTCGCCACCTCTTTTTTTGATCTCGGTGAAACCCACCATAACCGCTCCGGCTCGTTTGCCCAGCAAGTGCGGGGCTGGCCTGACCTGTTCAGTTCGCGCCGTTTCTGGGGTTACACGATGACGGCGACCTTCACCTCCGGCATGTATTATTCCTTCCTCGGTGGTGCGCCCTATGTGGGCTCGGCGATCCTGCACCTGGGCGCAGCGGAAATCGGCTACCTGTTTGCCATCCTCGGTATTGGATACCTGCTCGGCAATTATTTTTCAGGCCGGTTTGCGGCAACGGCGGGGGTCAATTTCATGATGATTTCCGGTGCGCTCGCCTCATCGGTCGGCATTGTCATCAGCCTTGCGTTTTTTGCCACCGGTTATCAGAACGCCCTCACCTTCTTTGGTCCGCTTGCCCTGATCGGGCTTGGCAACGGGTTGACGCTTCCCAGCGCCAATGCGGGCATTGTCAGCGTACGGCCGCATCTGGCCGGATCGGCTTCCGGGCTTGGCGGGGCAATCACCATTGGCGGCGGCGCGGCGCTGGCCGCCATTGCCGCAGCGCTTTTGACCCCCGAGACAGGAGCGTTTTACCTGCTGTCCATCATGCTTGCCTCAGGCCTCGCCTCTGTGCTCTCGACCCTTTATGTTCGGGCTATCGACCTGCGCGAAGGGTCGCTTGTCGAGGAGGATTGACCATGCCATGCCCAGCCATTGTTCTTGCAGGCGGCCGTTCCAGCCGCATGGGACAGGACAAATCGGTCATGGAGATCGGCGGCAAACCGCTGGCTGTGCACATTGCCGGGCGGCTGGCTCAGGCAGGGCATGATCCGGTTCTGGTCAACAGCGCCAATCCGCAGCTTGCCGGGCACGGGTTTGACCTTGTCAGCGATCCGCTGGACGGGTTTCAGGGGCCGCTCGCAGGCATTTTGGGCGGGCTTGCCGCCCTCTCTCAAAAAGCCCCGCAGGCGCAGCACCTTTTGACTGTGCCAACCGATGGCCCCTTCTTTCCGCCGCATCTGGGCGCACGTTTAAGGGCTGAGGTTGAAGACACGGACCACATTGCCATGGCCATGTGGCAGGGCCGCCCCGAACCCGCCTTTGCGCTTTGGCCTGTGGCGCTGGCGGACGCGTTGAAAACCTGGCTTGAAGATGGCAAGGAACGCTCCATCATGGGCTTTGCTTCCGCCCATGGCCTGAAGATGGTGGAATTCAGCCCGGTGGTTGGCGCGGAAAATCCGTTTTTCAACATCAATACGGCGCGCGAATTCAAGGAAGCGGAACGGCGCATGGCCAACCCCGCCCGCCCCGCCGTGCTGGGTATTGCGGGCTGGAAAAATTCCGGCAAGACGGGGCTGACCGTACGGCTGGTGAGCGAACTGACCGCGCGCGGCTACAAAGTCTCCACCATCAAACATGCCCACCATGATTTCGACATCGACAAGGTGGGGGCCGACAGTTTCCGCCATCGCCAGGCAGGCGCGCATGAGGTGACGATTGTTTCCGGCACGCGTTATGCGGTGATGCATGAATTGCGCGGCGCGCCGGAACCGCATTTCGAAGATGTGCTGGCGCGTCTGGCCCCGTGCGATATTGTGGTGATTGAGGGCTATAAACGCGAGCCCGTGCCGAAGATTGAGGCGCGACGGGCGGAATCAAAAAGCCGTACGCCGCTTGCCCCGGAAGACCCTTGGATCAAGGCCATTGCCGCAGATCACGCGGTTACCGATGCCAATCTCCCTGTCTTCGACCTTGATGACACAGCCGCGCTGGCCGATTTTGCCGAGACAATTTGTGGACTGAAGCGCCAAGATTGAACATTTTTGTCCAATTGATCAAAAAGACCACGTTTCACCTGTTGCTTTTTTCTCAAAATCCGTACGAATATCCTTCTCACGATGAAGCGATTGCTTCATTTGCGCGCCGACATAAAATCATGACAACCGGCGGCAACGGACAGAGAGGACAAAATGAAGATTTCACGCAAACTGGCAATAGCCGCAGCAACAGCCATGACACTTGTTTCCGGCGTGGCGATGGCGGATGGCGAAAAATACGTTATCGGCACCGACTCCACCTACCCGCCGTTTGAATATGTTGACGCTTCCGGCGAATTCCTGGGATTTGACATGGATATCGGCCGGGCGCTGTGCGAAGAAATGAAGGCCGAATGCAGCTTTGTCAGCAACGACTGGGACGGCATTATCCCCGCCCTTCAGGCCAAGAAGTTCGACATGATCCTGTCTTCCATGTCGATCACCGAGGAGCGCTTGAAGCTGGTCGACTTTACCGACAAGATCTATAACACGCCGCCCGCCATTGCTGTTGCCAAGGATAGCGGCATTGCAAGTCTGGACGACCTGAAGGGCAAGGCCATCGGCGCACAGACCTCAACCACCCATGCCGATTATGCCGAAGCGCATCTTGCCGACAGCGACGTGAAGCTCTACCCGACAGCTGACGAATACAAGCTCGACATCGACGCAGGCCGCGTGGACGCCGTGATTGACGACGTTGTGGTTCTGGACGAGTGGATCAAGAGCGATGACGGCACATGCTGCAAGATCCTCACCACCCTGCCGGTTGACCCGAAGATCAACGGCGTTGGCGCTGGCATTGCCGTGCGCAAGGGCGATGACGAGCTGCGCGAAAAGCTGAACGCAGCGATTGCCGCCATCCGCGCCAACGGCAAATATGACGAAATCGCCAAGAAGTACTTCGATTTCGACGTGTACGGAGAGTAATCTTCGGATTGCGTGATACAAAAGCGGCGGAAGGTGAAAATCTTCCGCCGCTTTTTTGAACTCAAGGGCTTTATCCGGAGGGGAAACCGGACGTAAGCTTCACCGAAAGCGCAACGCTTTCGTTTTTGTCTGCCGCGTGTACGTTATCATTCAACTGAGGGCAGTTGAATGCGACACGCTCTAAAAGACCGCCTCAAAAATCGGCGGCACAGGGGAATTGGGGCATGAATAGCCTTTTATCGGCAATCGGCGCGGCCATAGATCCGCTTTGCGGGCCTGTCGGCTTCTTCAGGCTGTTTCCACAGGGAAGCCTTTTGTCTTGCGGCGACACAGGCTGGGCGGATGAAATCGCCTCGGGGGTTTATGTTACGGCAAGCCTTGCTGTCGCCACCCTGCCCTTTGGGCTGGCGCTCGGCTTTTTCGTAGCGCTGGGCAAACTGTCGGAAGACCGTTTTTCGCGGCTAGCCTCCAACATTTACACCACCATCTTTCGCGGACTGCCCGAGCTTTTGACGCTGTTCATCGTCTATTACGGTATTCAGATCCTCATCCAACAGATTTTTTCCTTGCTTGGCTTCGATAACGCCATCGAAATCAATACCTTCCTCGCCGGTATGATCGCCCTTGGCGTGGTGTTTTCCGCCTATTGTTCCGAGGTGTTGCAATCGGCCTTCCAGGCCATTCCGCAAGGCCAGTATGAGGCTGGAAAGTCCTTGGGGCTGGGCCGCGTGAAGACCATGCTCTTTATCATCCTGCCACAGCTCATCCGCATTGCGCTGCCCGGGCTTGGCAACCTTTGGATGGCGCTTTTGAAAGACACGGCGCTGGTGTCGGTCATCGGGCTGAACGATATCCTCAGACAATCCGGTGTGGCGGCCAAGTCCACAAAGGAGACGTTTCTCTTCTTCGGTGTTGCCTGCCTGCTCTTCCTGGTGCTGGCGACACTCTCATCCATTGTTTTCTCACGGGCTGAAATCTGGGCCAAAAAGGCGGAGGCGCGCTGATGCATGTGACCTCGCTGATTGAGCCGCAAGCCCCGCCCCCCAACATCGCCAAGCCCCTTTCGGCCGCGCGTGTTGCCGGCATGTTTTTCCTGCTTTTATGGGGCCTTCTGTTTGCCGGCCTCATCTACATGGTCATCTCGGGCTGGGATCCGGCGAAATTTGTCAAATACGGCCCGCGTTATCTTCACGGGCTTTGGGTCACGTTATCGCTGGTGGCTGTTTCCATCGCGGTTGGAGCGGTGCTTTCTCTGCCCATCGCCTTTGCCCGCATGTCGCATAACAAGCTGCTGTCCGGCTTTGCCTATCTCTATGTCTATGTGTTTCGCGGCACGCCGCTGCTCGCCCAGCTCTTCCTCATCTATTACGGGTTGGGTAGTTTCCGCGCAGAACTGGAATCGGTCGGCCTGTGGTGGTTCTTCCGCGATGCGTGGAACTGCGCCTTCTTCTCCTTCACGCTCAACACGGCGGCCTATCAGGCGGAAATCCTGCGCGGCGCGATTGAAAGCGTGCCCAAGGGCCAGCGCGAAGCCTCACACGCGCTGGGGCTCGGCCGCATGGTGGCCTTCTGGAAGATCGTCATGCCGCAGGCGCTCATCGTGGCGCTGCGCCCCTATGGCAACGAAATCATTTTGATGATCAAGGGCTCAGCCATCGTCGCCATCGTCACGGTCTACGACCTGATGGGCGAAACCAAATACGCCTTCTCACGCACCTTCGACTACCAGACCTACCTCTGGGCCGCGATCTTCTACCTCCTCATCGTGGAAGTGCTGCGCAATGTCTGGGCCAAACTGGACGAAAACCTGACGCGCCATTTGAAACGGTAATGCGTGATTGGGTGGTTGCCACGCTGATTGGGCTGAGAGATTGATTCAACGGGCGCGGCCAAGTGATTGATGCAGGAGTCTTTTTGGGGGCTAAGTCGGGGCGCAAGATTTTTTGCGGTGTAGGCGAACGGCTGGATTAGGGCTGAGGAAGGAGTGGCAGGTTTCTCCGCCATTCTCTGAATAACTGCCGCTGAATGACTGTTCCAATGCGCGACAATTATTCGAGGATCGTTGAGAGCTTCGCCAACACTTCATCCATGATCGTAGCAGGCACGCTCTCCAGCTTGTGCCCGCGCCGTGAACCGATATCCAGCGCACGCGGTTGATCACACCGAATAACGCCGGTCGTCTGGGTGCCCGCTCCTATGAGCGAGACAGTGAAGCCAGCTGTACGGGCAAAGCTTCCTCCAGTTGTGACAGGTAGAACCACAGGCGTTTTTGTCAGTCGATTGAACGCACCCGGTGATACGATGAGCACTGGGCGCGTTCCTTGTTGCTCGTGGCCGGAAGTCGGATCGAGCGAGACGAGATAGATATCGCCACGCTCCATTACAGCAGCTCACCGCCGACCGATTTCGCATCGAGCCATTCCCGGTCTTCGGCGGTCAGCTCGGCCGAGGGGTCACATTGGGCCAGCAGCTCATCGAGCGTGTAGCGCGGCCGTGCGTTCGGCTCAATCACGAGACGGCCATTATCCACAGCGAGACCAACTTTGGCCCCAGCTGAGAGGTGCAGAATATCGAGCAGCGCCGGAGGGACAGCCAACATGATCGAGCCGCCGACCTTCCGAAGATTGGTTGTGTGCATACGAACCTCCATTAGTTATATTAATATATAATATTTGGGCGACTTATTCAAGAGCGCAATTGGAAGCAAAAATCAGCTATCGGAGGTTGATGCGAATGTCAGGATTTTTGCGACAGCGTCAGTTTCTTTGTAGGGCGAGATGCGCGCCAAGCCCAACAAGAATAGCGCCGTGGGCTCGCAGAACCAGCCTTTGCACCATGCTAGACCGCTTCAGCCTCGCCATAATCAGCCCCGTAAGAAGGACACTCACAATATCAGCAAGGGTGAAAATAGCATTCACGATCGTTCCAAGAATGGCGAACTGGAGCCGTACGGGAAAGCTCCCGGCGCTATCAACGAACTGAGGCAGGAGGGTCATGAAAAAGATGGCGGTTTTCGGGTTCAAAACCTCTACCGTGATGCTTTCCAAGAACGCTTTGCGGGGCGATTTCGTCGCGCGAGGTGTCAAGTCATCGCGCGCCTGACCATGAAGGGGCAGGCCGTGGAAGGAACGCCGGGAACCGAGATTGCCGCGCCGTTTGACGGGCTTTTTGACCATGTTCTCATCAAGAGGGTTCAGGATGCTTTCGAGACAGGAGA
>JBNLGT010000106.1:0-9777 GCA_050306195.1 Ensifer sp. | reverse complement strand
CTTTTCGCCCGCCGCCGCTGTCCATTCAATTTCAAGCGTGCGGATGACGATATGCGACTTGCTCTGGTTGGGAAGGCGGATCAGATAGGCCTCGGCCAGAACGGGTGCGCCCTTTGCGCCTTCCGGCCCGGTTGCCGGTTCGATGCGGATAATGGCCTGACTGGCGTTGCCCCTGCCATTGGCGGATTTGAGGAGATGCTCGAAATCCTGCAGCGAATCCGACGCCACGACATCCGCGTTGAAAAAGGCCCCCTGACGGACGCCGAACGTCATTGCGCCCGCTGCATTTGTCAGCGCGGTGCGGCTGTCGGGCGACAACACAATAGCTGGGCCCGCAACTTCGGAGACCGCCCGCCCGAGCGGGTCATTTTCCGCCGGAATGTCCAGGGTCTCCAGCGTCTTGCGAACAAGCGACAACTGGCTGAGAAGCGGCCCTGAAAGGCCGCCGCCCGGCTGGCCCCGCCCTTCAGCGGCGTCCAGCTTGGCGCTCCAGTTGGCGATCATGTCTTCAAACGCCGTCTGGTCGACAATCGAGCGATAGGTGCTGGCGACGATCTCCATATCAAGGCCGTCATTGCCGGACCTGCCGGTGTCGGCGGTCTCCGGCTCAAAATGAAACTTCTGATCGGAAAGGGGGGAATTTGAACGGTCTTCAGGCATTTTCAATGGCAATTGGTCAATCTGGAACTTTCTTACCGGATCGGGCGCGGTAATAAAACCGCCAGTCGCAATTGTCTTTCCATTGCCGGATGCCGACAATCGTGAGCGTGTTACCGGTAAACCCCCTCCTCCCGCTTCTACCTCTCCCCATTGCGGGAGAGGACGTGATTTCAACATCTTGGCTTCAGCCAAGTGTTAGAAATCACGGGTGAGGGGATCATGCGTGATGTCTATTGGATGCTCGAAGCGGCACGGCCATGCCGGGCGGAGAGGGCGGGGCGTTGTGTTCCGCCATCGCTAGAATTCATTCTTGTCGCCATAGTTTCGTTAACAATCGACCGTTATCTTCACGCTGATGATTCGCGCATTCAGAATATTGGCGTGTCTGGCCGCACTGACGCTCGCCTTTTCCGGTGGGCTGTATACGCATGCTGCAGAGGCGCATGAGCATCAACATGCGCAATCTGTGGCGCATGTGGACGATGGCGATCATCAGCACATCAAAAGCAATCCCTCCATTCAAGACCATGAAGGCGCGCTTCATTGCGGGGCCTTTGTCTTGACCCTTGCTGCCGAATACCATGTGCCTGAACGGTCGCGGGTGTCTGGTGTGCCCCAACATGTTGGTCCGGTTTCCCACCCGGCCACTGTCTTTTTCGATACGCCGCCGCCCCGAATTTTCTCTTGATTGCGACCCACCGCGGCTGACCGCGGTTTTCAACATATCAAGAGGATACATTCATGAAAAAACACACACTTTTTGCAGGCTGCGGCCTCGCAATTTCCGCCCTTTCGACGCTCGCATTCGCCCATGGCGGCGCTGAAGGCATAGTCAAGGAACGTATGGACGCGATGATGGCCATGTCCAAGGCGGTCAAGGCGCTTTCAGCCATGATGAGCGGTGAGGCTGAATATGACGCCGATGCGGTAAAAAAGGGCGCGGCAACCATTCGCACCCATGCAGGCGAGGCGCTGACGAAGCTTTTTCCTGAACATAGCGGCGGCAAACATTCCGAAGCCAAACCGGAAGTCTGGTCGGATTGGGAAACCTTTTCAGCCTATGCCAAACAGCTTGCCGTTTTTGCAGACGGGCTGGAGGCGGCTGCCGATAACGGGCTGATGCATGGCGATGGCGGCTCCATGATGGGCGGCCAATCGGGAATGATGGGCGGCGAAAATGGCATGATGGGCGGCATTGCAGGCATGATGCATGGCGGCGGCATGATGGGTAGCGCCGAAGGCATGATGGACGCCGACCAACTGGCGCAGATGCCAGCAGATGGCGTCTTCAACATGGTGGCGCAAACCTGCACCGCCTGCCACACCAAGTTCCGCGCCGAAAAGCACTGATCATGCGGCGCTTCCTTGTTTTGGCTTTTCTTGCCGTTGTGATTGCAACGGCAGGCGGAGCCGCGATGATTGTCTGGCCCATTGGCGAAGCCGTTCGCCTGTCGGGCCTGAAGGGCGATGCGGGCCACGGCGCTTACCTGGCGCGCATGTCTGGCTGCATTGCCTGCCACACCAACACAGCACAAGGCGGCCCGCCATTGGCCGGTGGCCTTGCGCTTAAAACGGATTTCGGAACCTTCTACACGCCCAACCTGACAATGGATGTGAAAGAGGGGATCGACGGCTGGACTCTGGATGAATTTTCCAGGGCGGTGCGCCAGGGCGTCTCGCCCGACGGCAAACCTTATTACCCGGCATTTCCCTATCCGTTTTACGCCAATCTGACGGATCAGGATATTGCTGATCTGTGGGCTGCGTTTCAAACCGTGCCCGCCAATGATCTGCCATCCAAGGAACAGGCTCTGTCCTTTCCCTTTAATGTCAGGACCGGGCTGAAACTGTGGCGCGCCGCCTATCTGGACCTGAACCCGATGAGTGGTGACCCTGCGCGGTCAGAGAAATGGAACCGGGGCCAATATATCGTGCGCGGGGCAGGGCATTGCGGCGCGTGCCACACGCCGCGCAATTTTGCCGGTGCACGGCAGGCTGGGTTTGCATTCCATGGCGCGGACAAGCTGCCTGATGGTGGAAAATCACCGCCCATAACAGCCGATGCGTTGGCAGACAAAGGCTGGACGGTGCGCAATCTCGCCTATGCCCTGAAAACCGGCATCATGCCGGATGGCGACGCCTTTGGCGGCTCCATGGGCGAGGTGGTGCGCGACGGCACGCAATTTCTCACTCAGGCCGATCGTGAAGCCATCGCGGTCTACCTTCTCAATGAGGACTGAACCTTGGTTTGAAAACATGTCTGCGAGCAGAAGGCGTTTCCCGAACTTTGGGGGCTCACGATCGGTGAGTTAAAGCTTTTTCTTCAACACGGCGGGAAGGCCGGCATAAACGCCGGGTTCGTAAACACCTTCCCGCACCACCGCATTGGCGGCAATGATGGTGCGTGGCGAAAGCGTGACGCCTGCAAAAACGCGCACGCCGGAGAAGATCATCGTGTCGTTGCCAATGACAATCGGCTTCTTGCGCTGCGGGCTGTATTTGAGCGGAATATCCGGGTCGCTGACATCAAAATCGAAACTGATGAGCGAGGACTGGTGGGCAATGGAAACATTGTCGCCAATCTTGATGCCACCCTTGCCATCCAGATAACAGGTCTCGAAAATCGCCACATTGTCGCCAAGCTCGATCTGGTCCCAATGGGTGACGCGCACGCCGGTTTCAAACAGCGCATTGTCGCCACAGGATTTGGCCAGACGCTTGGCCCACAGATAGCGCAGCAGAATGCCCAGCTTCCACGGAACCAGTTCCAGAAGCGGCCATGTGAGCGTGAAGAGAAAGCGCGGCAATACCGAAAAGACCAGCGATATGGCGCTGAGGATCGGCTTGATCGTTTCAAATAAGGTGCGTCCGGTCATAGTCCTTGTCTCCCGTCGCAGTATTTGGCCACAGATCGGTTAATTTAGCATTATGTCAAACGGCGGTGGCGCAGCGGGGTGGCGCATCTGGTCATCACCCAAACGTGTAGGCCGCACCCCTCGAAACATGGGGCCGCATCCGCTAGGCTGATTGCGACGTCAGGGGGAACCCATGAAGCTGCAATCCACCATTACCTGCCCCAAATGCGGGCACAGCGAAACCGAAACCATGCCGGAGGACGCCTGCATTCATTTTTACGAATGCAAGGGCTGCGGCGAATTGCTGAAACCGCTTGAAGGCGACTGCTGCGTCTTCTGCTCCTACGCCGACGTACCATGCCCGCCCATTCAGGAAGGCAAGAGCTGTTGCGCGGCTGGCTAGGCGACGAGGGCTTGTGTTTGGATGGTCGGGTCGGAGCCCGACCATGACGGCGGAGGGGGTAGGTTTCGGCGTAAATAGAGATCGAGATCGGGTCCCCTCACCAGTGATTTCTAGGCCGTGGACTCATTAGCTCGCAACCAAATCCTAATCGCCGCCAGTTTCACCATAGCCAAGTAATTCTCTGGTAACTTGTCATAGCGTGTGGCAACGCGGCGGCTGTGTTTAACCTTGTTGAAAAAGCGCTCTACATTGTTCCTTTCACGGTAGAGATATGGGCTGAAACACTTCGGATCCTTTCGATTGCGTTTGGGAGGGATGTTCGCCCAAGCACCGCGCGCACTCGCAAACTCTCGAATGGCATTACTGTCGTATGCGCGATCTGCCAATAACACGCTGCCCGGTTCCAGACCATCAAGCAAATCGACGGCGCATAGACTATCGTGTTCTTGCCCAGGGCCGAGAGTAAGGCGGAGTGGCAATCCTTTGCCATCGACAAGGGCGTGAATCTTGGTAGTCCAGCCTCCCCTCGACCTTCCTATTGCCGAGGTTACATCTCTTTTGACACATGCAGCGTGCTGATGTACGCGCACGATCGATGTATCGATCATTTGAGTTGCGGCATTTTCGAGATTTGCCACGGTATCATAAATGGCATCCCAAATACCGGCCTTTCTCCACCTGTTGAAGCGGTTATAGCAGGTTGTGTAGGGGCCATACTCTCCAGGCAAGTCACGCCAGGGCGCGCCCGAACGTAAAATCCAGAAGATGCCGTTGAGAACGCGACGATCGTCAACGCGAGGGATCCCGCGAGTTCGGTTCGGCAGAACGGGACGAATAACATCCCATTCGTACTGGGATAGCTCATAGCGCATCAGTATTCCCATTATTCAACAAATTTATTGAATAATGGGATCTTTTGCATTATTTTACAAATTTGTTGAATGAAAGAGGTGGTGAAATGGCACGGCAAGCGCGAACAGATTTGGATGGTGTGTTCACGGCCCTGGCCGATCCTACAAGGCGGGCGATCTTGGCTCGGCTCGCACGAGGCGACACCTATGTAACGGAGTTGACCGAACCGCACGACATGTCTTTCGCCGCCGTCTCACGACATATTCAGGTGTTGGAGAGCGCCGGGCTTGCGAGCCGCATTAAGGAAGGGCGCAAAATTCGTTGTCGCTTCAACCCAGCGCCGCTGCATCAAGCCGAAGACTGGATCACACGCCAAAAACAATTCTGGGAAGGGACACTCGATAGTTTCGGGGATTTTCTCGACGGGGACGATGTGCGATGAGCCCAAAAAACAAGGACACGGTCGCACTCATCCCTCAAATCGTGCGGGCTGTCCGCGTCTATCGCGTCACGCCCGAGACGGCGTTCAATGCCTGGACCGACCCGGCGTTGCTGGAAAGATGGTTCGGCCCGCCTGACTATCGCGCCGAAATCCTCACGCATGACCTTTGTGTGGGCGGTGCGTGGCGGTTTCGGATGATCGGCCCCGAAGGCGATTGCTCTCATCATTTCGGGACATTTCTCGTAATCGATCCGCCTCGCCGACTTGTCTTCACGTGGGCCTCGGAAGAGTTGGTTGAAGGCTGGAGGGACGAAACCGGTGCGCCGACGCGCGTAAGCGTGGAATTCAAGCCCCGCAACGACGGCGTAGAGGTTTGCGTCACCCATGAACAGCTTCAATCGGCAGAAGCTCGCCGCGCGCTTACCGGCGGCTGGGCCGGCGGTCTGGAATCGCTCGCCGTTCTTCTGAAAGGGGATGGGGCCCGATGAAGCTCTACAATGCAAATTCCGGCAACGCCAAGCGGGTAAGGATTTTCATCGCCGAAAAGGGCATCGAGATTCCGCGCGTTGAACTTGAGCTTGGCCTCGATACGCGCGCGCCGCAATTCTTGAAGATTAACTCCCTTGGCGAGGTTCCGGTGCTGGAGTTGGATGATGGCAAGATCATCACCGAAAGTCTCGCCGTTTGCCGGTATCTCGAAGCAGCTTTCCCAGAGCCAAGTCTGATGGGACGGGCCCCCGCTGAGCAGGGTCACATCGAGATGTGGAGCCAGCGGATTTACGGGCAGTTGTTCATGACCTACGGCTTATTTGTTCGGCATTCCATTCCGCTCTTTGCTGACGTGGTTGATCAAATCCCCACCTTCGCCGAAAGCCAGAAAGCCGCCATTCCCGGCAAATGGTCCTGGCTCGACACAGAAATGGCAGATGGTCGCCCTTTCATTGCAGGAAATGCATTTTCCATGGCTGATGTACAAGCCATGACAGTCCTATGGATTGCGGATGCGCTAAGTCTTCCTATCCCGGAACATTGTCATCATGCAAAAAGTTGGGCGGCTGCAATGAGATCACGCCCAAGCTGGAATGCTTAGTCGTCTTTATGAGTACACGACCTAACACTTAGCTAAAGCTAAGATGTTGAAATCACGTCCTCTCCCGCAAGGGGGAGAGGTTGAGGCGGCAGGCGCGGTGTCTATCCTCTCCCTTTGGCGGGAGAGGATAGTGAGCCCCAAGAGCGTAGCGATTGGGTGGCGAACTTGGTGAGGGGGCAAAGCCGTCCTCCCAGCCTCCCGTCATCCTCGGGCTCCGACCCGAGGATCCACTCGCGGGCTGTTGCTGATGGCACTATTGTGCCCGTTTGTAGAGGTTTTTCGAATACCATTTCTGCTCCACATTATTGACCGGCCAGTTGGCCACGGTGCGGCGTAGCATGTAGGCGCCCGAATAGTGGTAGAGCGGGATCAGGGGAACGTCGGCGGCGAGGATCTGTTCGATTTCGGTGTAAAGGGGGGCGGGGTTGTCGGCTGTTTTGGCCGCAGCCAGCAGCTCGTCCACGCGCGGGTTTTTATAGCGGCTGTCATTATAGCCTGACTTTGACCCCATCAGGTCGAGAAAGGTGGAGGCCTCATTATAATCGCCGCACCAGCCGCTACGCGCCACTTCAAAATTCTGCTGGCCGCGTGTCTTGAGAAAGCTTTGCCAGGCTTCGTTGGTAAGCTCGGTCTCCACCGCCAGCTTGTTTTTCCACATTTTGGCAACGGCGGTTGCGATTTCCGCGTGGGCGGTGGAGGTGTTGTAGAGCAGTTTGAGGTGAAGCGGGTTGTCCTTGCCAAAGCCCGCCTTCGCCAGCAGCCTTCTGGCCGCAATGTCGCGTTCGGTCTGGCTCATCGCCTGCGACGACAGAACCGGCGGCGTGAAGCCAGCCACGGAAGGCGGGGTAAATGAATAGGCCTCTGTCTGGCCGGAACCCAATATCTCATCGGTAATGACGCGGCGGTTGATGGCCAGCGACAGCGCTTGGCGCACGCGCTTGTCCTTCAGCGCTTGCGGTCCCTTTTCCGACATGTTGAACGTGTAATAATAGGTGCACAGAAGGGGAAAATTGGTGACGTCGCCCGGGTTGGTCTTCTTCAGCGCCTTGTACTGTTTGGGCGGTACATCGGTGCGGTCAATCTGGCCGAAAAAGTAACTCGTTAGCGCTGCTTCTTCATCCTGAATGATACGGGCCTCCACGCGTTCCAGCGTGGTATGCTCATTGTCCCAGTAGAGCGGGTTGCGCGCCCTCACGACGCGAACGCCCGGCTCGTGCACGGTCAGCACATAGGCTCCGTTGGAAACGATATTGCCGGGGTCTGTCCACTTGCCGCCAAAGGTCTGCAACACTTTAAAGGGAACCGGAAAGGTGACCGGGTCCGTGGTCATTTGCGGAAAATAGGGCAGCGGCGTGCTGAGGCGAACTTCCAGCGTGTGATCATCGACAGCATAGACGCCGAGTTCCTGCGGCGGCTTTTCGCCCTTGATCACGGCGTCGACATTTTCCAGCGCCATGAGCTGCATGAGCCACTGTTTGGGCGCAGAGCGGCCGGGCAGGGTGGCGAGACGCCAGCTAATGACAAAATCCGCCGCCGTCACCGGCTCGCCGTTTGACCATTTGGCTGTGTCGCGCAGATGAAAAACATAGGTCTTGTGGTCGTCTGAAAGCTCGTAGCTCAAGGCGACGCCGGGAACCAGATTGCCGTTTTCATCCTGATTGAACAGGCCCTCAAACAGGTCGCGCACAATATCCTGTCCCGCCACGTCCTCAACCATTTGCGGATCCAGCGAGCTTGGCTCATCAAGGATGCGGTAGATAAAGGTCTGATCATCCGCCAGCGCCTCGCCTGTCAACGGATGCGCGCCCGCCGCCCATGAAGGCGCAATGGCTGCAACAAGCAGGAAGACTGTCAGGGAAAGGGCGGATGAAACAGAACGCACGGGAATACCTCCCACTTATGTTTCGATGAACCAGATTAGGCCCACCCGGCCATTCTATCAAGCTTTTGAACGCTGCCATATTTATGCTCACAGGCGTGAAATGACCGTCGACCAGCGTGCGTCCGCAACCAAGCGGTCGGTTTTGCCGCAGTGTGTTGGAGGCGTGACCTCAACTCCAGAGTGTTAAAGTCAGCTTAAAGAAGCCTGCGCAATGCGAAGATATTGACGTTTCATGGGGGACCTTTCTTCGTGCTGCGTTCGACACAAAAATCGCCCCGGTTGACAATTTTCTCGCGTCGTCTCGCGAGGATTCCGGACATCGAAAAAGGTAGCAGCGTCAGGCGGTAGCGCAATTTTTGCACTGCCACCATGTGTTGCAACATATTGAATTTTAATATGTTAAAGCAATCGATTAATTAGCTGTTAATAATATGCGAGCAGCCTCGACTGTAGAAGGCGGGCAGACGCGTTTGGGGTGTTTCAATATAGGACATTGTCACTCTGCCTCGTCGAACAGAAAAGTGCGGAGAGAACATGAGTATTATTTCAAACACGAAAATAACCACCAGAATAGCATTGGTTGGCCTTATACCGGCTCTGGCGCTTTTGGCCGTTGAGGCAAAAGACATCGCCGCGGGATATGGCGATGTGTCCGAGGCGAGCGCCGTTGCCAGCATGGCTGGAGATGCGGCTGACATCAGCGCGCTGGTGCATGAACTGCAGAAGGAACGCGGCGCTTCAGCGGGCTTTATCGGCGCGGGCGGAAAGGGCAAGTTCGCGACGCTCTTGAACGCGCAACACGGTGACACCGACAGCGCCGTTACCGCCTTGCAGGCGACAGAGCAGCGTTCTCAGCAGACCAAGGCGTTGCTGGCCAAGGCCGACAGCAGCCTGTCGGACCTGGCGGCCATTCGCCAGAAGGTAACAGCCCTTGAGCTGTCCGGGCCGGAAATGGCGAAATATTACACCACTGCGATTACCCATCTTCTTGAGGCCATCGACACGATGAGCACACTAACCAGCCGCGCGAATGTTTCCTCCCGCATCGTGGCCTATTCGGCTCTGCTGGAGGCCAAGGAAGAGACAGGCCAGGAACGCGCTGCGGGTGCAGGGGCCTTTTCAAGCGGCGCCTTCTCTCAAGCCGCTTATGAAAAATTCATCCGCCTCAACGCCAAGCAGATCAGCAATTTCGAAACCTTCCGCAAATTTGCTCAGCCCGGCGGCCGCGACGCTCTGGATGTAGCGCTTGGAAGCGACGCCGCAAAGAAGGTGCAGTCCTATCGCGACCTGGGATACGCGAGCGCCTTTGGCGGCGACATCTCGTCGGTGAGCGGCCCGCAATGGTTTGCCGCCTCAACAGACCTGATTGACCAGCTCAAGGGCGTGGAAGACACGGTTGCAGGCGAGCTGAAGAGCTTTGCGGCAAACGAGGCGGATAATGCGCGCAATGCGCTGATGGTGTCTTCGGCCATCGCGGCGGCTGTTCTGGCCCTTGTCGGCCTGCTGGTGACCTTTGTGGCGCGTTCCATAACCCTGCCGATCCGCCGCGTTGTTTCCACCATGGAAGCGCTGGCGGACGGCAATACGGATGTG
>JBNLGT010000105.1:0-9827 GCA_050306195.1 Ensifer sp. | reverse complement strand
TGGCTTCAATACCGCCGTAGAGAACGCCATCGACCGCAATGCCATCCTTGAGCGCATCCAGCTTCGGCTGACTAATGGAACCATGGGCGCGGACGCGATAACGACGCAGCCAGCCAGTCGTCGGGAGCTCCAGCGCGCGCGCCAGCCCGCCGTCATTCGTCAACAGCAACAGACCTTCTGTGTTGATATCAAGCCGCCCGATCGACATGACCCGGGGAAGACCGTCGGGCAGGTTATCAAAAACTGTTGGGCGACCTTCCGGATCAGAATTTGTCGTCACCAGGCCCTGCGGCTTGTGATAGAGCCACAGGCGGGTGCGCTCAATACCTTTTACAGGCTCGCCATCAACCTCAATCTTGTCAGAAAGCGTGACATTGACCGCAGGGCTTTCCAGCACTTTGCCATTGAGCGCGACGCGACCTTCGACAATCATTCGCTCAACATCGCGGCGTGATGCAACCCCAGCGCGGGCGAGAAGCTTGGCAATCCGTTCGGGCGGCAGGCTCACACCCTCGGACTGAACACTATCAGCTTTTTCTCTTTTTTCCGGCTTTGCCTGCTTGCCGCGGCGCGCATCAAATTCCGGCTTGCCCTTGCGCGGCCCGGAATATGGCTTGCCTTTGCCGCCGGACGGCTTTCCTCCGGGACGTTTGTTTTTGTCGTTGGTTTTCATTTGGATTTGCCTGTTCGTTTGCCGTGTCCTATCAGTTCACGAGGCTCAGGTTAAGAGGATTTATCAGCTGGTGGCAGCAAATCGCTATATGGAACAAGCGCTGGCCGCGGCTCGCGACGCAGCTGAACGAGGCGAAGTGCCTGTGGGCGCGGTCATTGTCCTAGACGGCGAAGTGATTTCCACGGCCGGAAATCGGACACGTGAGCTTAATGATGTGACCGCACATGCAGAGATCCTTGCAATCCGGGAAGCCAGCAAAAAGCTGGGAACTGAGCGCTTAGCGGGTGCTGATCTCTATGTGACGCTTGAGCCCTGCGCCATGTGCGCCGCAGCCATTTCCTTCGCCCGCCTCCGGCGGCTTTATTACGGTGCAGAAGACGCGAAAGGCGGAGGTGTTGATCATGGAGGCCGCTTCTATCACCAGCCCACATGTCATCATGCGCCAGAAGTTTATTCCGGTATTGCCGACCGTAAAGCGGCGGAAATCCTGAAAGACTTTTTCGGTAACAAACGCGGATAATCCCGGCGATTTTTTAGTCCTTGGCGAAATTCTGCAATTCCGCTCCAGACAACCGATAGCGAATCCACTCACTCTGTGGCTTTGCGCCGGTCGCATCATAGGTCTTTATGGCCGGCGTGTTCCAGTCGAGCACGCTCCATTCAAATCGACCATACCCCTTTTCCAGCGCCACGTTAGCGAGGTATTTCAGAATCTGACTTCCAACACCTTTGCCGCGCGCTGCGGGAGCGACATAGAGGTCTTCAAGATAAAGACCCGCCTTGCCCTGCCACGTTGAAAAGGTGAAATACCACAGCGCGAAGGCTACAGGCTCCCCATCTTCTTCGTAAATCAGGGCGTCACAGACAGAATTTTCGCCAAACACAGCATGCTCGATCGCCTTGGCGTCCGTTTGCACTTCCTGCCGTGCGTTTTCAAATTCGGCCAGCTCGCAGATAAAATGGTAGATCGTTTCCGCGTCCTCGCGGTCCGCCATCCTGATATTGGGGTGATGCATAATCGTCTAGACTTCGTTCGCCATTCCAAGGCGGACCCAACCGGTGCGGTTCATAGAAAAGGCCACCGGCGGCGTGTCGCCACCGCACCAAAGGTCAAATCAACACTGTTATGGATTAAAAGAGGTCCAGTGGATCCCACCACTGATCGGAGCTGGAACCCTTCGTCGCAAGCTTCGCTTCTTTCTTGCGGCGTTTTTCCTTGGCCCGTTCCGACTCGCCAAGATCGGCAAGCACGGAGGCGTCATCTACCTTGCGATATGTCGCGGGCGGATCACTCAGATAACGGCGTTTGCCGTCCGAAATACCGTAGATTGCCTTGCGCTTTTCCTCATAGGAGAGTTTTTGCTGATCAATGCCAACTTGCCGGTTAGTGCTCGCCTGTTTCGCCAGCGGCGACCTGTATCCCACGCCTTGCTCATCCGCTTCCTTGATAAGCCTCTTGCGGACTTCTTCAGGACTCTCAACCCAATTGGGATTGTTTTCGCGGTCTGAAAGTGAGCTTTGTGGTTCGGCAAGCGCCAGCCGGTCTTCTTTTGGGACGACCAGGCCTGGGCGCGGGGCATAAGCAATTTCGTTTTTCTGCTTGGTCGAGCCAACTGCAACCGCGTCGCCAATATCCTCGATCAGCTGCTCGGTGGCGGTTTTATCCGTGCCATATGTCGGGCTCACGCAGCTGGTCAGCGAAGACGCGCCGGCCGCGATTACGACCAAACCGGCCAAGACTCTCAAACTATGCGACATCAACTAAACCCTCCGGCGAATTACCACTCGCCACCAACAAGGCCCGCAGCCCTGCAACGCAAATCCGGCTAATTTCGGGCGGAAAATACCGGATGCGCCTCAAAAAGGCAATTCATCCGGTATTTTAACAAATTATTCCTTAACCCGCAGCCAATTCGCGCAAGGCGGCGGCGTCACGGGCGGAAACATCCGGATAATCGGGATCAGAACCGACATCCTTCGTAATACGCCACGAACGCGCACATTTGACGCCTTGCGCAAGCGCCGGCTCGACAGAAACCTTTGCTACGTCATCCAGACGGAAGGCTCCCGAAGGACCTTCAGAATCATCGACGACAATATCCGACGTAATGCAGATTTCAGCGAAATCCTGCCCCTTGAGCGCTTCAAACAGCTCGGGATCAGCAACATGAACAACAGGAGCCGCTTCCAGCGAGGAGCCGATGCGCTTTTCCCGTCGCTCAATTTCCAGCGCGCCTGTTACGACATAACGGACTTCACGGATTTTCTTCCATTTGGCGGCCAATGCGTCGTTCTGCCATTCGGCAGGAACATCGGGGAATTGCTCAAGATGCACGGACTCTGCATCCGGATCACGCGCCATCCAGGCTTCCTCCATGGTGAAAACCAGCATGGGAGCAAGCCAGGTCACCAGGCAATCAAACAGTTTGCGGATCACGTAGAGAGCCGCACGACGTTTGATCGAAGACGGCGCGTCGCAGTAAAGCGCATCCTTGCGTACGTCAAAATAGAAGGCTGAAAGCTCGATATTGGCGAAATCGGTCAAGGCGCGCGTGATGCGCTTGAAGTCGAATTCGTCGTAGCCCTTGCGCACCAGCTTATCCAGCTCGTAGAGCCGATGCAGCATCAGGCGCTCGAGCTCCGGCATATCGGCAAGCGCGATATCTTCCCCCGTGTCATGGGCGAGCGTGCCCAGCATCCAACGAACGGTATTCCTGAGCTTGCGGTAAGTATCGACATTTGTCTGAATGATCGTCTTGCCGAGACGCTGATCCTCGGAATAGTCCGTGGTCATGACCCACAGGCGCAGAATATCCGCACCAAACTGCTTCATCACCTCCTGCGGAACGACCGTGTTGCCCTTCGACTTGGACATTTTCTCGCCCTTTTCATCCATGGTGAAACCATGGGTGATAACGGCGTCATAGGGCGCGCGGCCACGTGTTGCGCAGGCTTCCAGAAGCGACGAATGGAACCAGCCGCGGTGCTGGTCAGAGCCTTCCAGATAAACATCCGCAGGCCATTTCAGGTCAGGACGATCTTCCAGTGTGAAGGTGTGCGTGGACCCTGAATCGAACCAGACATCAAGGATGTCTTTCACCTGCACCCATTCGGCGGGGTCGTATTTACCGCCAAGGAACCGCTCTGCGGCTCCCGGTGCAAACCATGCGTCCGCACCTTCAGCCTCGAACGCCTCAAGGATACGGGCATTTACTTCCTCGTCCACCAGCACGGTGCCGTCTTCCTTTGCGAAAACGGCAATCGGTACGCCCCAGGCGCGCTGACGCGACAGAACCCAGTCGGGGCGCGTCTCGATCATGCCACGCAGACGGTTCTGACCGATTGAAGGCACGAAACGGGTTTCATCAATGGCGCTCAGCGCACGGGAGCGCAGCGTGGAACCGTCGCCGAAATCCTTGTCCATATAGACAAACCATTGGGGCGTATTGCGAAAGATGATTGGCTTTTTTGAACGCCATGAATGCGGATAGTCGTGTTTGATACGGCCACGGGCAAAAAGTCTGTCCGCCTTGATCAAGGCTTCGATAACGCGCTTGTTGGCGTCACCCTTCTTGCCGTTGTCATCCATGACGCGCGCAGCGCCGCCTTCGGCGTCGGGTCCGAAGCCCGGAGCGTCTTCGGTGTAGAACCCGTCGTCACCTACGGGGAACGGAATTTTTGTGTCGACGCCGCGCGCCTCAAGCTCGCGAACCTTGTCCATCCAGGCTTCAAAGTCTTCGCGACCGTGGGATGGGGCAGTATGGACGAAACCGGTACCGGCATCGTCGGTCACGTGATCGCCGTCCAGCAGCGGCACCTTGAAGTCATAACCCATTTCAACAAGCGGATGAGCGCAGGTGATCGCGGCAAGCTCTTCTGCATCCACGTTGCGCAAGCGGTTGAACTGGAGCTTCGCCTTGGCAAAGCTTTCTTCGGCCAGCGCATCGGCGAAGATCAGTTTTTCACCCGGCTGCGGACCGAAGTCGTTTTCGGCAGCCGTCACTTCGTAGAGGCCATAATAGATGCGGGATGAGAAGGAGATCGCCCGGTTGCCCGGGATCGTCCAGGGGGTTGTGGTCCAGATGACAACAAAATCACCGAGCAGATCGGCTGGCCCCTCCGTGATCGGAAACTTCACCCAGATCGTGTCGCTTTCGACTTCATGATATTCCACTTCGGCTTCGGCAAGAGCGGTACGCTCGACCACCGACCACATGATCGGCTTGGAACCGCGATAGAGCTGGCCCAGTTTGGCGATTTTCAGAAGCTCGCCTGCAATGCGGGCTTCTGCATGAAAGTCCATCGTTGTGTAGGGCTTTTCGAAATCGCCCTCGATGCCGAGACGTTTGAACTCTTCGGTCTGAATATCGATCCAGCCCTGTGCGAAATCGCGGCATTCCTTGCGGAATTCATTGATTTCGACTTCGTCCTTGTTCTTGCCCTTGGCGCGATAGGCTTCCTCGATTTTCCATTCGATTGGCAGGCCGTGGCAATCCCATCCGGGAACATAGTTGGAATCAAAACCGCGCATCTGGAATGAACGGGTGATCACGTCTTTCAGGATTTTGTTGAGAGCATGGCCGATATGGATATTGCCGTTGGCGTAGGGCGGTCCATCGTGCAGCACGTATTTAGACCGACCGGCCGCTGAGGCGCGCAGTTTCTTGTACATATCCATCTCGCCCCACCGGGCAACGATTTCAGGCTCTTTCTGCGGCAACCCGCCGCGCATGGGAAAGTCCGTCTTCGGCAGGTAGAGTGTTTCGGAATAGTCGACTTTTTCTTTGGTATCGGTCATCGGATAAGGGCCGTTTCATATGGATGCGCCTAATGACTAAGCGCTCTGATCATTCGTTTCTTGAAGAAAAGTGAGGGGGCGCGGGAGGAAAGCGCCGAAATCCCGGACCCTCGGGCAGGCTCGAAAACGAGCGCCTCAAAGGGCCGGGCCAATAATTCGGGATATGAACTTCAACCGGCACAACGTCATAGCGCCGGTTGTTTATGCGTTTTTCACATTAAAGAAAAGGGGGCGGCGATGAATTATATCACCGCCACCCCACCAGATTTTACACCTTACGCCGCCGACAAAGCGACGGGTCTCTGCCTTTTCCAAAGGCTGCCGCACTGTTGAGAAGAATTCGACCCTGGTGAGCACCCGGGCGATAGCAATGCCTACCAGCATGGCCACCACAAAAATGGGCGCGCTGACATGGCCAAGACCGAGTGCGGGGATGGCCGCGCCTGGGCAAAAGCCAGCGATGCCCCAGCCGATGCCGAAGGTTGCCGAGCCGCCAACCAATTTTGCGTCCACAAGCTTGGCCTTTGGCAGAACGAAGTCCTTTGAGAATACTGGTCCGGTACGCTTCCTGAAAACCAGGGCGTAACCTGGGATCGCTACAGCCAATGCTCCAACCATGACCAAGGCGAGGCTCAGATCAAACGTGCCTGCAACATCAAAAAAGTTGATCACCTTGGCTGGGTTCGCCATGCCGGAGAGTACAATTCCAACACCAAAAAGCGCACCAATGAGGTAGACGACAACGTAGCGCATCAGATTGCACCTCCGAGAATGTGGCGGATGAAATAGACGGTCACAAAACCGAACGCCATGAATGTGGCGGTTGCGACAATGGACCGTTTCGAAAACCGCGCCATACCGCAAATGCCGTGCCCCGACGTGCAGCCTGAGCCAATTGTCACACCGATACCGGTAACAACACCGCCGACAATCAGGGCCGTCGTGGATACTGGCACGTCATATTCAACCTGCTGGCCAGCCGCCTGCAACAGGAACGGAGCGGTGATGGCTCCAGCCAGAAACGTTGCTTTCCAGGCCCAGTCGCGGTCGAACGGCGGCAAAATTCCGCCAATAATAGCCGTCATTCCGGCAATCCGTCCCCAAAAATACATCAAGGCCACAGCGGAAAGCCCAATCAACAGGCCGCCGCCCAGCGACAAAAGAGGGGTAAATTCAGTCATGCGCGTTACTCCGCACGTCAATTTCGATTGGACCCAATCCTACGCCTTTCCGTCACAAGACATAGGATTCCAATTATATTTAACGGTTGGCGAGAGAAACGCTTTTGCTTCACGTATAGAAAAAAGGGAATTTATGTCCGAGCCACTTAAAAACAGATCTTGTTGTCCAGCGGGCTCAGCGGCGTAACGCCAGAAAGCAACGCGCGAGCCTCATCCTTGTCGCGGTTCATTTGTTCTACAAGCGCTTCGAGGCCGTTAAACTTGGCTTCCTCGCGTAGATAACCAAAGAGTGAGACCGACGCCACTTCGCCGTATAGATCGCCATCGAAATCAAACACGAAGGTTTCAAGTAGCGCCGCACCATTGTCATCAACGGTGGGCCGGTGCCCATAGCTGGCCACGCCGTCGTGGAGCGTTCCGTCGGCCCGTCGGAAACGAACCGCATAAATACCGGGCTTTAAACCCGCGCCGGGCGGCAGCGTCATGTTCGCCGTCGGGAAGCCGAGAGTGCGTCCCAGTTTTTTGCCATGGATGACCTCGGCCTCGACTGTATAGCGATAACCAAGTAGCCCCGCCGCCTCGCTGACCTCACCGGCAACCAGGCAATTGCGAATACGGCTCGAAGAGATCACTTGCGCATTTTCATCACGATAGGCGTCAACCAGGGTGACCCCAAAACCGTGCCGTTCGCCAGCTTCCATCAGAAAGGCAGGCCCTCCTTCCCTGCCCTTACCGAAATGAAAATCAAATCCGGTCACGACATGGGAGGCGTGAAGCCAGTCCTGCAAGATGGAAGTTACGAAATCTTCTGCCGAACGCCGGGAAAACTCACGATCAAACGGATATTCAACAACGCTTTGATAGCCTAATGCCTCTATGATTCTGGCTTTCAAAGGTGCCGGTGTGATGCGGAAAACCGGCTCATCCGGATTGAAAACGGAGCGCGGATGCGGTTCGAATGTCAACACGAGCGCTGGCAGGCTGCGTGCCTGCGCCTCCTCAAGAGCGCGCTGCAAGACCGCCTGATGGCCGCGGTGCACACCGTCAAAATTGCCGATTGCCACAACGCCGCCTTTGAGCGCATCAGGCAAAGATTCTCGTTTTTCGTTTCGATGAAAGACGGTCATGTTCACCTACTCAAGCCAAACGCGGCATCCACCATTTGGGCGCTGCGTCTTCGCGCGCCAGATAGGCCGCAAGCGCTTCCTCGTCAGTCTTGCCGCCGGACGTATATTCAGCGGCGTGAATGCCACCACTGATATAAAGCAGGTCAAGGCTGGCATCCAGAGCGCCGCGTACATCGGTTGGCATTCCATCACCAATCGCCATAACACGTGATCGCTCAAACTGTCCCCTCACCTCCTCTGCGGCGGCAAGAGACGCAGCATAGATCGGCGCATGCGGTTTGCCTGCAATGCGCGTCCTGCCACCCATCTCAGAATAGAGCGCGGCCATGGCCCCAGCACAGGGGATAAGTCGCTCCCCGCGTTCAACCACCAGATCAGGATTGGCGCAAATCATCGGAACGTCGCGGGCAATGAAGTGGGAGAGCATTTCACGGTAATCGTTCGGGGTCTCGTTTTCATCGTCGAAGAACCCCGTACAAACCAGCGACTCCGCGTCGGTTTCGCTCGAAAACTCTACATTCAGGCCGTCAAATAGCGGCATATCCCGCTCGGGCCCGAGCAGAAAAACCTTGCTAGGACCGTCAGCAATCAAGTGCCGGGTAACATCTCCGGACGTCACGATGCGGTCATAGGCAGATGATTGCACACCAATCAGTTCAAGCTGAACGGCCACGCCCTTCTGAGGCCTCGGCGAATTGGTAATGAGCACCACTGTCGCCCCATTCTCGCGAGCGCGTGCCAGCGCCTCTCCAGCCTTGGGAAAAGGATCGACTCCGTTGTGCAACACGCCCCAGACGTCACAAAGGACAACGTCATAGTCGCCTGCAATCTCGGCCAGCGCATCAATTCTATCGGCCATCAAAACCTACCTTGTAAAATTGGTCGCAGCTCAATTCGCAAACGGATACGCGCTTGGCAAGGATAAAAAGTGGATTTCGGTATTGTCACACCGACGCCGGAGAGCTGTTACAGCATTCGACCCTCAACAATCCTGATGTAGGTTGCTCCCGTAGAGGACGTCGGCAAATTTTTTCTTCGTTATTGCTTGACTCCGCCACGGGCCAGACCTATCTCCAGCGCCGTTAGCACTCTAAAGGAGTGAGTGCTAGCAATCTCCGTAGCAGGCAATAAGCCTGTATCTATGTCATTTGAGTGAGGGATCCTAAGAAAATGGCAAACATTTCTTTCCGTCCGCTCCACGACCGTGTCGTTGTACGCCGCGTGGAATCCGAAGAAAAGACCCGGGGCGGCATCATCATTCCCGACACCGCCAAGGAAAAGCCCGCTGAAGGCGAAATCGTCGCCGTTGGCACGGGCGCTCGCAACGACAAGGGCGAACTTGTTGCCCTCGACGTCAAGGCTGGCGACCGCGTTCTTTTTGGCAAGTGGTCCGGCACCGAAGTCAAGATCGATGGCGAAGACCTTCTGATCATGAAGGAATCCGACATCATGGGCGTTATCGGCTGAATTCAGTCGGCAGACGTTTAACCCTGAAACAAGCTTGAAAATGGGCGAACAAGCCCGGGAGTTTTCAAAATGGCAGCTAAAGAAGTCAAATTCGGCCGCTCTGCTCGCGAAAAGATGCTCAACGGCGTCGATATTCTCGCAGACGCAGTGAAGGTTACGCTCGGCCCGAAAGGCCGCAACGTCGTTATCGACAAGTCCTTCGGCGCTCCGCGCATCACCAAGGACGGTGTTTCTGTCGCCAAGGAAATCGAACTGGAAGACAAGTTCGAAAACATGGGCGCACAGATGGTCCGTGAAGTTGCTTCCAAGACCAACGACATTGCCGGTGACGGCACCACGACTGCAACCGTTCTGGCCCAGGCGATCGTTCGCGAAGGCGCCAAGGCTGTTGCAGCCGGCATGAACCCGATGGATCTGAAGCGCGGCATCGACCTGGCTGTGGCCGATATCGTGAAGGACCTTCTGGCCAAGGCCAAGAAGATCAACACGTCTGAAGAAGTTGCTCAGGTTGGCACCATTTCGGCCAACGGCGAAGCACAGATCGGCAAGGACATTGCCGAAGCTATGCAGAAGGTTGGTAA
>JBNLGT010000104.1:0-9860 GCA_050306195.1 Ensifer sp. | reverse complement strand
AGGCTGGGTGTGGAAGCGCAGTAATGTGTGAAGCTTACCAGTACTAATAGCTCGATAGGCTTGATTGTTCTCATTGATCAATGTGCATCTTTTTGTCCTCACGGATGAGCGGCCTTGCGGCCTATCCTCCGGACCGGGCGCTTCGCGTGGTGCTAGTGCACCTGTTGAGGCGATCCGGAAGACAAAACGACGTGTTTAAAAAAGGGCTTTGCCCTCCAGCTTCTCAAATCAGTTTGTTGCCTTTTATTGACCTGGTGGTTATGGCGGGGTGGCTGCACCCGTTCCCTTTCCGAACACGGCCGTGAAACGCCCCAGCGCCAATGGTACTTCGTCTTAAGACGCGGGAGAGTAGGTCGCTGCCAGGTCTATAAAATGCAACTTTCTGAAAAGATTATCTTCTCATTCACTCTTCCCTCTCAAAGAGGGACAAAAAACGCCGCACCAAGCGGCGTTTGTCGTTTGAAGCGCAGCAAAATCTTCAGATTTGTTGTTCCTGAACGACGCAAAACTTTGATTTATGACCACCGTGGATGTATAATCCAACGGAAAACCAGATAACGCGGGGTGGAGCAGCCCGGTAGCTCGTCAGGCTCATAACCTGAAGGCCGCAGGTTCAAATCCTGCCCCCGCAACCAAATTTACTCCGCATAGTAGCCCATTTGTGGCGTCTAACCAAAAGCTCCTCTGCGTATCCCGCGAGGAGCTTTTGCTTTTGCACCTCCGTCGATACATCACCAGCCTTCAGCTTCTCCATATAGTCATAGTGCTGCTGAGCGATGAGTTATTGTCTCCGAATGGCGGATATAAAATATCTGATCGGCCCGGTAATCAAAAATACTGAATGGCCCGGCTGCATCAGCATCAGCAATCCGGGCCATTGGTAACTTGGCGAGCGCCGCGTGGAAGCCCGCCAAGCCTCAACGCAAGTTTCTCGACATCAATTAGAAGCGCCGACCGGGAACCAGTATTGTGCCGCCTCGGCGCCGCGATGAATAACCACGTGCTGGTTGGTGAAGACACGATAAGGCGGGCTCCACTCGCCATCGGGCCACTGAACGCGGATGACCGCGCGTTCGCTGACGCCAAGCCCGACATGAACGAAACCAGCCTGCCCAGAAGCATGGCCGCCACCTGACTGAACAGTGCGAACCTGCGTCAAGGTTCCGGATCTCACGCTGATTTTTGCCCCAATTGCATTGGGATTGGCCTTGCCATTGTCGAGCTCAATCTTCAGCCAGTTACCAAGTGGTCGGTGCCCCCAATCGGTCGTGGCTCCCAAGTTACGAAACAGACTGACATTTTGTTTGCGATTGACCACCAGCAAATCAAGCATACCGTCGGCGTTGAAGTCCTCGACAATGCCACCACGTCCCTTTGTGTCCAGGGCTATCCCGGCCTTGTCACCGCTTTCGTGGAACTTGCCGTCGAACCCGCCCAGAAGGAGATTGTCCGGGTCGAAAGCGGCAAAATCCGGCATGACTTCGACATTGCCCTTGGCGATGAAGAGATCAAGATTAGTGTCATTGTTGAAATCAGCAAATTGGCTGTGCCACCCCGTTGATGGCCGCTTGTCTCCGCCGGCATAGGGCCTATGGGCGGTGGAGCTCTTCTCAAAGGCCATATCTCGGTAGACAGGCCTTTGTTCCTCAGCTTCATCGTCCAGCGTCTGAAGCATTGTGTCGCCCATCGAGGTCAGCGCGTATTCCGGATAGCCATCGGCGTTCAGATCGGCTTGCGCAATACCCATTCCCCAAATTTTAAGCGAGCGCCATCCTTCCGCTGCTGTATATTGGCGCGGTGGCCGTCCCTGCGGGAGCTTCCACATTTGCTCCTGTCCGCCGCGATAATACTGCCTGTCATTTGTGACGCGCAACGAGACCTGACCGGAACGGTTCCAATCCGTAAAGAGCATCGAAAGTGTACAGTAGCTGGGACGAAGCGCAAAAGGTACTGAATAGTCGGGACTTTTGGTTGCCAGAGGTCGAAGAACAAAGCTGTCCGAGCAGGTGCCAAACGGCGTACCTGGTGCGGAACGATCGACATAATTGCCAATCGCCAGGGTCGGGAAGGCCAGATCAGGTTCCCAGGTCGCGGCAAACGAAGTCGTCCAGTCGCGCCCGCCGTCAAAGGAAAATTGTCTGTTGGCTTTTTCGAACGTGCAGTCTTTTCCGCCTTTCAGGATGATGTTCTCGCCGAGACGCAAGACAACAAGGTCCATCTGCCTGTCATTGTCGATGTCTATTGGATAGAAGCCGAGAACGGATTTGAGGTCCCGTTCGGGAACGCCAAAATCTTTCTTCTTGAAGGAAAGCGCGCCGCCAACTGAGCTTTCGTTGACATAGAGCGCCGCCGGTGTCGCGCCGCCGGCAATTGCCAGATCGGGCATGCGGTCGCCGTTGCAGTCAAAGCTTGCGCCGCCGCCGCCAACAAAAAATTCCCAAGGACCGGTATATTGGTGGTCAATGCCGGCTGCAATTGCTTCTTCATGCATACTTGGAATGTCGCCGGAAAACGCGTCCAACGCAGTATTTTCAGGTTCAGCTGCACCAACGGAAAGAACAGAAGCTCCCATGAGGGCGGTGAAAAAGACGGTTTTGATAATTGGATTTTTCATGGTTCAATCACCAATGTTTTGAGGAAGGCTACAATTGCGCTGCGGTCGGCATCCGACAGATCGGCGTATTGGTTGCGCTGCTCTCTGGCGTCACCCGCATGCGCCATGATGACGCTATCCAGGGTCATGAAATCGTTGCGGTGCCCATAAGGGGATGTAGAACCCACGCCCCAAAGTTCAGCCGTCATGAAAATGTTGCGATCAACAAAGCGCTGCGCCATCAACTCATTGCCAAACTGGTCGCCCCATTTATCGGTCATCGTGTGTCGCTTCAGATCCCCGAAGAGCGGCACAAGAACCTCGCCCTTTTCGTTTCGCGGCAGCTTTGCGTGCCACTCAAGCAGCGATAGGTCGTAAGATGCTGGTTCCTTGACCTGCTTATTGTTCAGCGTGCCTGCAACATCAAAGGGACCCGGGTCATCAAAGACCAGGCTTTTGAGTGGCAAGTTTGGTATGTGGCAGCTTACGCAACCAATATCGTTGAAGAGCGCCTCGCCCTTGCTGGATGCATCCGCCCAGCCGTCAATATTGGGGATGTCACGGCCCGGCGGTTTGAGGGCTGCCTGGAAGGCAACGAGCGCTGATATGTCGGCGCTATTCATTTCGTCGGGGTGATTGTCTCCATCGAAGTCCGCCGTTCCTGTCCAGCGGGCCCCGAAGCGTTCCTCTGCTTCCATGCCATGATGCTGATTAAGCGCGTTGACGGTAAACTGACGTAATGAGGTTATGACGCCTTTTTGTGTGAAAGGCCGGATTACCAGGTCCATATCGACGCCGTCGAGCTCACTCATATCGACGATACCGTCCGACATTGCGGTCAACCAGCCGAAGGAAACCCCCTTGCTCTCCAGCTTGACGCGCTGCGTTTCGCCAGATGTCGCCGCGCGCTCAATGGCCTGCTTGCGAGCGGCCTGCAGGTCTGCCGTCATTTCACGGGCCAGCAATTCCAAAAGGCCTGCGCCCAAAAGATGAACGGTGCCGCGTTCGCTGGAAAACTGCGGGTCGGTCGTGTCAAAGTCTGCACTCTCGAAACCTTCTGACGCAAAAACGTTGGTTACGAAATCGCCAGCTCCGCCGACCACCGGTTCTCTGTGACATGAGCTGCATGCATTGGAATCAAGTCCGGCGGTTCGGCTGAATGCGCTCTGCGCGGGATGCCGCCGCCTGGTTGGCACAATGGCTTGGGTGGCGGTCGGTCTTCCCGCCCCATCCAGATCGGTGAACTTGGCGGTAAACAGCTCCCTGCCGATCGACACCAGTGTTTCGAGTTCTTGTGCGGTCAGCTTGCCGACAACCTCATTTCCAGCTGCACCCAAGGCATTTGTTGTTTCCGCCCATGGGTCGGCCGCCACTGCTGGCGCTGCTGCCAGTGCGGTCGCGAGATAGGCTGCTACCTTCCTCCGCTTCATATTTTCCTCCCGTTTTAACTGCATCATAATCCAATGATCCGTTCATCCATAATGTTGAGTGAACGGCCTAGATGTCCATCGTAGACAAGTTCAAGCTCGTTGAATTCAATAGTGATTTCCGGCATGCCTTGCATGCGAACGACGTGGGCTTGGTTGAGACCGCTTTCGAGACCTGATTGCAGGAGATCATAATAGCGTATTCCCGGCCCGGTGATGATAATGGGCATGAGTCCGTAAAGACTGAGAAGTCGCGACAAGCCGGTTCCCAGCGCAACCCCGGCCTGTCGAAAGGCGAATGCCGCCATCCGGTCGCCACGCCGCGCATTTTCAGCAATCTTGTCAACCGCCGGAATGGGAACAAATTTGGCCGGTATCGTATCTTTCGGGACTTCGAAAGCTGTCCGCAAAATCGCATAAAAGCCCGCATAGGCCTCAACGCAACCGTTAGCGCCACATCGGCATTTCGCCCCATCTGGAACGTGCAGCATGTGGCCGAAATTGGGTGCGGTCACGACAGCGCGATCTGGCGAAAACGTCACGACGCCAAGACCGATACTGTGACCGAGAGAAAGCACAGCCAGGCCATCCAGAGACCGCTTTTCGCGGGCGGCAAGCGCGTCAGCGACCAGTAGTGTTTCATTACACAGCATCACACTGGCTTTTTTATACTTTGCAAAAATCTCAGCAAAATCGACTTGGTTCGAGCCAAAGATTGGCGACCATTTGAGTGTGGGGCCATGGGCATCGACGATGCCTTTGCTACTGATCGATATAGCCAGAACCTTCGCGTCTGGGATGTTCGAACGTTCAGTCAAGCGCTGAAGATTGTGCTGAAGAGCCTTGACGAAGGAAACGACATCGCCGTCGTCCTTGCCGCGCGCCTCATCAAAACGGTCCAGCAATCGGCCTGAATAATCAATCAGCGAAAACTGAATCATCTCGGAGGAAATCGCGATGGTCGCCAAATAGCCCGCGCTGCGAGCGGGCTCGAAAAGGACGCGCGGGCGTCCCCTGCCGCCGCCCGTTGCCTGTTCGCTGTGTGCAATAACGCCAGCTTTGGTCAATTCAGCAGTAATGGCCGATACTGTCGCGGAAGCCAGATTGGTTTCGGAAATGATCTGAGTATGGGACTGCGCGCCATATTTGCGCAACGTTCTGAGAATCAAAACGCTGTTAGCGCGGCGCACCTGCTCCGTACTCGATTTGGTCGTCACGACCTTCGTTCCCTCCCAAACGCTGTTCATGACGTGAAACCGCGCGCGCCATTTTTTTCTTATCGGCGGCCGCGTGAATTCTGTGTCGTTGACAGCTTGATAATTATCTGACATTTATTTTCTCGACTGTCGAGAAAATAAATCTTTGGCAGCATATCAGCGGCTGGGAGGGATGTCGCAGGGCATCGTACCGCCGTATCTCAATTGGGAGGACGCTATGAAAAAATTAGCCGCCGCGCTCGCCAGCGCAGTATTTGTAATGTCTGTTGCGGGCCCGGTTTTTGCTGAAGGCAAAACGGTTGCTGTATCCTGGAAGATCTTCCAGGAAGAGCGCTGGAAGCGCGATGAAGCTGTTATCAAGAAAATCGTTGAAGATGCTGGTGACCGTTATATTTCTGCCGATGCGCAGGGTTCCGCTGCAAAGCAGCTGACCGACATCGAGTCGCTCATCTCTCAGGGCGCTGACGTGCTGCTGATCGTGCCTTACGATTCAGAAGCAATCATGCCGGCAGTAGAGCAGGCCAAGAACGAAGGCATTCCGATGATTGCCTACGACGTTCAGATTGAAGATCCGGGCGTTCTGTACATGACCTTTGACAACGTTGGGGTTGGTCGTCTGATGGCTCAGGAAATCCTGAAGGTCAAAGACAGCGGCAACTTCGCCGTGATCAAGGGCGACCAGGGCGATCCGAACGCAACGTTCCTGTACAACGGCATGAAGGAAATCCTCAAGGACAAGCTCGATTCCGGCGACATCAAGATTGTCGGCGAAGCGTCTTCTGATGGCTGGAAGCCGGAAAATGCCCAGAAGAACATGGAGCAGATTCTGACCGCCAACGAAAACAAGATTGACGCTGTTCTGTCAGAAAACGACGGCATGGCTGGTGGTGTTGTTGCAGCGCTTTCCGCACAGGGCCTTGCAGGCACCGTTCCGGTGACTGGTCAGGATGGTGACTTTGCCGCCATCAACCGCGTTGCTCTTGGTACGCAGACCGTTTCCATCTGGAAAGACTCGCGTGCACTCGGCAAAGCAGCAGCTGAAGCCGCTCTTATGCTGGCTGATGGCAAGGAAATGACCGACGTTCCGAACGTTGCGATGTTCAACCAGGGCGCCAAGGGCGTTGAAATGAACTCCGTGCTTCTGGCTCCGACCCCGATCACAAAGGACAACATCAATGTTGTGATTGATGCTGGCTGGATCGACAAGGAAACGGCTTGCGCTGGTGTTGCTGCTGGTTCTGTCGCAGCCTGCGACTAATCCTGATAGGATTACTGTAAAAGCATAAAAGATCGCGCTGCCGATGGCGGCGCGGTCTTTCAAATAAGATGTTACGATGGGGCGGAATAACCTTTTCCTTCAAAGGAGAGGTGTTGGAATGATGGTGCGGGCGGCATAGTCTGCTCGACAACACCACACCTGTCAGCTCTGCGTCGTTATTTTGCAGAGTTTCAGCCCATAAAATCAAAGCGCTGGAACGTCGTTAGTTGAAAGGCAGGCAAATCGTGAACCAACCCCAATCCGCATCCGCCGGTCAGGGACAAGCCAAGGAAGGGCCGATCGCGGCGTTCCTTCGCGGGACAGAGATTGATGCGCGCATGCTAGGCATGTTCGGCGCTCTTCTGCTCATCTGGGTCGGCTTTCATGTCTATGGCATGGTATTTAACGGCTATGGAGCATTCCTGACATTCCGAAACCTTTGGAACCTTTCCGTTCAGACCTCATCAATCGCCGTTATGGCGACTGGCATGGTTCTGATCATCGTGACCCGCCATATCGATCTTTCGGTCGGCTCTATGCTCGGCGTTACCGCCATGATCACGGGTGTTGTGCAAGTTTGGGTGCTGCCCAAATTTCTGGGCTTCGGTCATCCGTCAATTTGGATTTTCGCTGTCGCCACCGCGTTGATTGTCGGCACGCTGATCGGTGCATTCCAGGGCATGCTTGTCGCGTATCTCCAAATACCAGCATTCATTGTGACGCTAGGCGGTCTTCTTGTCTGGCGCGGTGCTGCCTGGTGGGTTGCGCGCGGCGAGACCATTTCGCCCGTTGATGCAAATTTTGCCTTGATCGGAGGTGGCCCTTACGGATCGGTCGGGGTGACCGCGAGCTGGATCATCGCATTGGTCGGTTGCGTGCTGATTGCCTTGACGATCCTTTCCAGCCGCAAACAGCGCATCCGGTTCGGATTCCCGCTGCGTCCAGTTTGGGCCGAATTTTTCATCGGCACTGTTGGCTCGGCCATTTTACTCGGCGCTGCCTATGTGGCCAATAACTATCCCTGGCCGCGTGGCATCGTGAAGCAATATGCAGCCGCCAACAATATCACCATACCGGAAGGTGGCCTTTTCATCGGACATGGTTTCGCAATCCCGGTTCTCATCACGGTCGCCGTCTTGGTTCTCATGACGTTTATTACCACCCGTACACGTTTTGGGCGCTACGTCTTTGCAATTGGTGGAAACCCGGAGGCAGCAGAATTGGCCGGCATTAATACCCGTCGCGTCACCGTTATGGTGTTTTCGCTGATGGGAACGCTGGTTGGCATCTCTGCGGTTATTGCGTCTGCCCGCCTGAATTCGGCCACCGCTGACCTCGGCAAGTTGGACGAGCTCTACGTTATCGCCGCCGCGGTTATTGGAGGTACTTCGCTTGCCGGTGGTTCGGGCACCATTTGGGGCGCTGTATTGGGCGCCCTCGTGATGCAGTCATTGCAGTCGGGTATGGTGCTGATCGGCTTCGATAGCGCCATGCAGCAGATGGTTGTTGGCGTCGTTCTGGTCGTGGCTGTCTTCATCGACACCGTTTACCGCCGCCGTATCAAGTGAGGAGGATGGATATGACAAACAAGGACACAAATTCTCCGAGCAGTACGGTACCATTGGTGGAGATGAAGAATATTTCAATCTCCTTTGGCGGTATCCACGCAGTTGAAAATGCATCTGTAGATTTGCAACCTGGCGAAGTTGTGGGTCTTCTCGGCCACAACGGCGCTGGCAAGTCCACCCTGATCAAGATTCTCTCCGGTGCCTACAAGCGCGATGCGGGCGATATCTATATCAATGGTGAGCTTGCAGAGATCCGTAACCCGCGCGACGCAAAGGAATACGGCATTGAAACAATCTACCAGACGCTAGCCGTTGCCGATAACGTCGATGCAGCCGCAAATCTCTTTTTGGGCCGTGAACTGCTGACCAAATGGGGCACGCTTGACGATGCGGCCATGGAAGCGAATGCGCGTGAAGTTATGGGACGTTTGAACCCCAATTTCCGCCGCTTCAAAGATCCTGTGAAAGCGCTTTCAGGTGGGCAGCGGCAATCCGTGGCAATTGCGCGCGCAATTCTCTTTAACGCGCGCATTCTCATCATGGATGAGCCAACGGCCGCGCTTGGACCTCAGGAAACGGCTCAGGTTGCCGAACTGATCAAGCAGTTGAAGCGCGAGGGCATCGGCATATTCCTGATCAGCCACGACATTCACGACGTCTTCGATCTGGCCGATCGGGTGACCGTCATGAAAAACGGGCAAGTTGTCGGTTCAGCGCGCACTGAGGATGTCACGAAGGATGAGGTCCTCGGGATGATTATTCTGGGTAAATGCCCACCGCAGGCCGTTCCAGGGCCGGGCGCGCTGGTGGACGCCTGATCCGGTTTTCCAGTCCCAAGACTGAAATGGCGCCTGAGACGGCGCCATTTTTTGTGAATTCCATGGTGAGAAACGATTACAGCAGGTCGCGTTCAATTGCCCTCAATTGAGCGACAACTAAAATGCGCAAATAGAGCTAAAGTGATCGCTAAATCCTATGAAGTGCGCCCTGCTTTTAGGCCGCAATCCGCGCACCAATGCAATTCGTTATCAGACAGGAGAGGTCGATAGGGCCGACAGGGATATCTGTAGGGAGCGCGCAATCACCTCCTACATGCGTTCAAGCAATGTTTCATTGGGGCTTTATGCGATTGTTGAACCCTTCGTGCGCGCGGCGTTCGGCGCTTGATGCGAAATTGGATTAATCTCGACGAGCGTTTAGCCGGGCCTCCTATTTTGCCAAAAAGGCGCCAATCCCCTCTTGCGCTTCATCGCTTTCCCATCTGTCGGCGAGAGCCTCGGCGGTATATTTCATCTGTTCGCGGGCTTCGATTTCTCCAAGGTGCAGGCAAAGGTCTTTCGCAGCAGCTACTGCCCCGGGTCTGGTTTTCAGGATGGGCTCGATCTCGCGCGCAATCGCAGCATCAATCTCATCGGCTTCCGCAACCATGGAGACCAGCCCAGCCTGCATGGCAAAGTTGGCGTCGAAGGTCTTGGTCGTAAAGAAAACCTGTCGCGCCTTGCCTTCTCCCATTTTCCGCACCACGAAAGGTCCGATCGTCGCCGGTATCAAGCCCAACCGGGTTTCGGTGAGTGAAAACAGCGCCGACGGGGTTGCAATGGCAATATCGCAAACGGCAACCAGACCAATCCCGCCACCGTAAGCAGGACCCTGTATCTTGCCAATCAGAGGCTTGGGCAGCCTGTTCAGCGTATCCAGCATGGTGGCAAGCTTGCCGCTCTCCTCCATCTTTCCAGCCCTGTTCTTGGCAAATTGATCGTGCATCCAGCCAAGATCGCCACCGGCGCAAAAAGACTT
>JBNLGT010000103.1:0-9974 GCA_050306195.1 Ensifer sp. | reverse complement strand
CCGACAGCACGACGGTAACCGGCTCGCGCTCGATCATGGCTTGTTCCACGTCCACGTCGATTTCCGGCAAGGTGTCGGAACCGGTGCGGCGGCGGCCAATCTCGGTTGCCTTGGCGAATTTCTTTTTAACGTCGCCAATTTCATAGGCAACCGTCTGCCATTGCCGCTCTTCCGAAGCAAGCAGCCCTTCAATGGCCGCCTTTTCTTCCGTCAGCTTGTCGAATTCGGTTCTGATTTCGAATTCTTCCAGCTTGCGCAAATTACGCAGGCGCATGTTGAGGATCGATTCAGCCTGCAGGTCGGTAAGCGTGAAACGCTCCATCATCATCTGCTTGGGCTCATCCTCCTCACGGATGATACGGATGACTTCATCGATGTTGAGATAGGCAACCAGATAGCCGCTCAAGATTTCGAGGCGGCGCTCAATGGCGGCCAAACGGTGCTTTGAGCGGCGGATCAGCACTTCGCGGCGGTGATCGAGCCATTCACGCAGAACCTCGTTCAGCGCCATGACCTTCGGCACCTTGCCCATGCTCAATACGTTGAGGTTGAGCGAGATACGGCTTTCCAGCTCTGACAGCTTGAACAGCGATTCCATCAGGAGCGTCGGGTCAACCGAGCGGTTTTTGGGCACCAGCACAAGGCGGATATCCTCAGCTGACTCATCGCGAACATCCTCCAGTAACGGAAGTTTGCGGGCAATCAGCAGTTCGGCAATCTTTTCAACCAGACGCGACTTCTGCACCAGGTACGGAATTTCAGTGACAACAATCTGGTAGCCGCCACGACCGAGGTCTTCGGTTTCCCACTTGGCGCGAACGCGGAACCCGCCACGGCCGGTCTTGTAGGATTCAATGATCGACTCGCGGCTTTCGATAATTGTGCCGCCGGTCGGGAAATCCGGCCCCTGAACGAATTCGACCAGCTTTTCAACACTGGCATTGGGGTGTTTGATCAGATGCAGCGCAGCGTCGCACAGCTCATGAGCGTTGTGCGGGGGGATAGAGGTTGCCATACCCACGGCAATGCCGGTGGCTCCATTGGCCAACAGATTAGGAAACGCGCCGGGGAGAACAACCGGCTCTTCGTCTTCCTCGTTATAGGTGGGGCGAAAATCAACGGCGTCCTGATTGATGCCTTCCAGCAGCAGCGTGGCGACATCCGTCATTCGTGCTTCGGTGTAACGCATGGCCGCCGCACTGTCGCCGTCAATATTACCGAAATTGCCCTGCGGATCGACAAGCGGATAGCGGATCGCAAAATCCTGGCTGAGGCGTACAAGCGCATCGTAAATCGAGGCATCGCCATGGGGGTGGTATTTACCCATAACGTCACCCACGATACGCGAGCTTTTCTTGAACGCCTGACCGGGATCTAGATGCAGCGCCCGCATGGCATAGACAATACGGCGGTGAACGGGCTTCAACCCGTCACGCACATCCGGCAGCGCGCGGTGCATGATGGTGGAAAGCGCATAGGCGAGATAACGCTCTTCAAGCGCCGCCTTGAGGTCCACAGGTTCAATTTTGTCGTTGTCTCCGCCACCCGGCGGCAAAAGGCTCTGTCCCATGAGACTTGACTACAGTTTTGGGCGATTCGCGGCAAGAAAAGCGCTCAAACACGTTGTGGATTGCGGCCACGACTTTTCTCCGGCGCGCGCGCCTATGAAATGCAATCAATTGTTTACCGAGGTCACAGAAAAACCTCTTCTTTCACGCATCACTCGCAGAAATTGCTGTTTCCGTGGTAACAACACGAACTGAAAAGTCACACTAAATACCGCAAAGAGCCGATGACGGTTCACGCCAGAGCGCGAATACATTTAACGATAACCGCACGATTAGAGGGACGCATAATGAGCTTCACCAGAAACATCACTTTGCCCGCAACAACCGCGTTGACAATCATCTTTTCCAGTCCTGCCTTTGCGCTGGATGCTACTGACTTCATGGCCAAGGCCAACGCCGCATTTGCAGCTCAGGGCGGTCAGCTAACTGCCGCGGAAACCATTGTTGAAGGCTCGAATATCACCGCGAAAGGTGTGATCTTTACGCCCGGTGGCGGAAATGACAAAAAAGTGCCTGTCGGAAACGTCGAATTTGAAGGCATCGAAGAGGCTAACGGCGGCTATATTGTCAGTACCGTGCGCTTTGACGATATCGACACGACCAACGATGGCGTTCATATGGTTATCAAAGATATCGAAATTGACGGCCTCCGGCTGCCTGCCGAGACCGGAACGGGGAAACTCAACTCGGTCATGCTTTACGACCGGTTTTACGCCGGCCCGATCACTGTGGAACAAGCCGGCAAATGGAATGCGGCAATCAGTTCCATCGAAGGTAAGGCAGATATTGCTGGCGATGAGTCAAAGATAGGTTTCGACGCAAAAATATCAGGTATCAAGGCCGACCTTCCCCCGCCGCCGCCCAAATCGAAGGCGATGATCGAGGCTTTGAATCTGCAGCATATTTCCGGTGACGTTGTCATGTCGGGCGCGTGGGAAGTGGCCAGCGGCAAAGTCGACATCAATGAATACTCGCTTGATTTTGACGACATCGGCAAGCTGAATATCAAGGCGAGCATTTCGGGATACACGGCGGATTTTGTAAAGGCGCTTCAGGAAGCACAAGCTGCCATGGCGGCCAATCCAGACAAAAAAGCGGCTAATCAGACATTCGGCCTGGCAATGATGGGCCTGATGCAGCAGTTGAGCTTCAACGGCGCTTCTATCCGCTTTGACGACGCATCGATCACAAGCCGCGTACTTGATGCAGTTGGCCAGCAACAGGGCGTCTCCGGCGAGCAGATGGCGCAATCGTTGAAGGGTATGGCGCCGCTGATGCTGGCGCGTTTGAACATGCCGCAGCTCCAAGCGCAGATCAGCGAGGCGCTTAGCGCTTATCTCGACAACCCGCAGAGCATTGAAATCAAGGCTCAGCCTCTAAACCCGGTCGCCGTTCCGGCGATCATGGGTGCGGCCATGGGCGCACCACAGACCCTGCCTGACGTTCTGGGCGTCACGGTTGCCGCCAACGAATAAAGGCATGGATGCGACCCGGTTCTACTGGGTCGCGATCCACCAGGTGTTGCCGCAGGCATCCTTCACGCCCCCGCGACGATCGTCGTCGGGGGTTTTTCGTTCAGGCTCCTGAACGGCTTCAGCGCCATAGTCCAACGCACGCTGATAAATAGCGTCAACGTCCTTCACGTAGACGTGGAGATGCGCCTCGTAGGACCAACCCTCGCCACCACTCGACAGCATGACGACGGTATCGTCGACCCGCATCTCGGCATGCATAAGGGTGCCTTCGGCGTGCAGGAAGCGTCGCAACTCTTCTGCATCGAAGACTGCCTTGAGGAAATCGATCACCGCTTCCGGCTTTGCGCACATCAGATAGACGCTGACCGAGTTGTAGCCTTCCGGTTTCCAGCCTGTCATTTCGCTTCCTCCTGTTGTTAGGAGGCTTATGTTATCAGGCGTCTTTGACATTCCCAAAAAAAGCCGGCGCTGAGGCCGGCTTTTCGTTTCGCGGATGACATTGTTCCGGCAATTAGTGCGCCGGCATAGCCGCCCCTTCGCGGTCGTGCTCGGCAAAGCGGTCCAGCATGGTGGCGCTTGCCTCGTTGACACCTATTAGCTCGACCTCGGTGCCGTTTCGACGGAATTTCAACACCACCTTGTCGAGTGCGCCGACGCCGGAAATATCCCAAAAGTGCGAATGGGAAACATCGATCGTGACCTTGTCCAGGGTTTCGGTGAAATCGAAGGCAGAGACGAAATATTCGCTGGACGCAAAGAAGATTTCGCCAACAACCGTATAGGTGCGCTCTCGCTTTTCCTCATCCAGTGATGTTTGAACATGGAACAGCCGCGCCACCTTGGAAGCAAAGAAGACGCCGGAGAGCAGAACGCCGACAAGCACACCCTTGGCCAGATCATGCGTGGCGACCACGGTAACCACCGTTGCAAGCATGACCACAGTTGACTGCCATGGGTTCTTGCGCAGATCCAATATCGAGCGCCAGGAGAAGGTGCCGATGGACACCATGATCATGACCGCAACGAGCGCCGCCATCGGAATGATACGCACGAGGTCGTCCAGAACCAGAATGAGGAAGAGCAGGAAAGCCCCCGCCACGAAGGTGGAAAGGCGACCTCGGCCCCCTGAACGCACATTGATGACCGACTGGCCGATCATGGCGCAACCGCCCATGCCGCCAATAAGCGCGGAAAAGATATTGCCTGCGCCCTGCCCGTAACATTCGCGGTTCTTGTCGCTTGGCGTATCGGTCATGTCATCGACAATCTGCGCCGTCAGCAGCGATTCCAGCAGACCAACAGCAGCAAGCGCCACGGAATAGGGGAAAATGATTTCCAGCGTTCCCCATGTCAGCGGCACATTGGGCAGTGCGAAAACCGGCAGTGTAGATGGCAGTTCACCGAGATCGCCAACTGTGCGCATGTCGAAACCGCCGAAATAGGCAATCGCGGTAATAACGCCAATGGCAATCAGAGGTGAAGGAAGCGCGGTTGTGAGTTTGGGAAACAGGAAAATAATCGCCAGCCCAAGAAGCACCATTGGATAGGTGATCAGAGGAACGCCATCACCGATCAATTCCGGCAACTGCGCCATGAAGATGAGAATGGCGAGCGCATTGACAAAGCCGGTGATCACTGAGCGCGAGACGAATTTCATCAGACGGCCTAGACCGATCGCGCCTGCAACAAGCTGGATCAGGCCCATCAGAATAGTGGCTGCAAAGAGGTATTCGAGCCCGTGTTCCTTGACCAGCGATCCCATGAGAACCGCCGTGGCGGCTGTTGCCGCCGAAATCATGCCTGGCCGACCACCAAAAAAGGCAGACGTGCAAGCGATGGCGAAAGAGGCAAAAAGCCCGATCTTCGGGTCAACGCCTGCAATCACCGAAAAGCCGATAGCCTCGGGAATGAGCGCTAGCGCCACCACAATACCGGATAGAACATCCGCGCGGACATTGCCAAACCATTCGTTGGCAAACTTCTTTGTATTCAAAATCATCAATATCCCCCGTTCAAGAAATCGCGTCTGGGAGAAACGCAAATCTTGAGCGTGTTGTTGTTCGTGTGCTTGAGTATGGCCTGTGCCTTCGCAACCCGGCTGATCGGGCGAAACTTAGTTTCTTATAACGCAATTTTTTGCTGCAATGCAACAAGACCAGCTGAATGGCAGCTATCTGCGTGGGTCATACCGATGTTCGCATTGTCCCGCGAATGACGAGGGCACGCCGATACTGGCGTAACCCTTCGTCTCCTGAATGCATTCCCCTGAAGCGGAAAACTTATTCTTCGCGTTTCTTCGGGATGACCCTGAGTTCCAGTTCCATGAGCTGGGCGTTGGAAGCCGGTGCAGGCGCGTCCATCATCAGGTCCTGAGCCTGCTGGTTCATCGGGAAAAGCGTGATCTCACGCAGGTTCTTCGCGCCGACCAGCAGCATCACCACGCGGTCAATCCCGAATGCGCAGCCACCGTGCGGAGGCGCGCCGTACTGGAATGCGCGGTACATGCCGCCAAAGCGCTCTTCCACGTCAGCCTTGGAAAGGCCGGTGATTTCGAATGCTTTGACCATGGTTTCCGGTGACTGGTTACGGATCGAGCCGGAGGCAATTTCGAAACCGTTGCAGACCGCGTCGTACTGGTATGCCTTGATGGTGAGCGGGTCTTCGTTTTGAAGCGCTTCCAGACCACCCTGCGGCATGGAGAATGGGTTGTGCGAGAAGTCGACTTTCTTGTTGTCTTCGTCCCATTCGTAGAACGGGAAGTCGACAATCCAGCAAAGCTCGAACTTGGTCTCGTCAATCAGGTTCAGTTCCTCACCAGCGCGCGTGCGGGCATCGCCTGCGAACTTGTAGAACTTCGCCGGATCGCCAGCCACGAAGAAGCAGGCATCGCCATCTTCCAGGCCAAGCTGGGTACGGATGGCTTCGGTGCGCTCGGGGCCAATGTTCTTGGCAAGCGGGCCGGCGCCTTCAAATGCTTCGCCTTCCTTACGCCAGAAGATGTAGCCGAGACCCGGCTGACCTTGGCTCTGCGCCCATGAGTTCATGCGGTCGCAGAATGCGCGCGAGCCGCCGGTCTTGGCCGGAATAGCCCAAATCCTGTTCTTTGTATCGGACGCCAGCATGTTGGCGAAGATCTTGAAGCCGGAGCCTGCGAAATGTTCACTCACATCGTCCATGACGATCGGGTTGCGCAGGTCTGGCTTGTCGGTGCCGTATTTGCGGATGGCCTCGTCATAAGGAATACGCGGCCAGTTTTTGGTTACAGACTTGCCGTCGGCAAATTTTTCAAAAACGGCGTTGATGGCCGGCTCCATGGTTTCCCAGACATCTTCCTGGGTAACGAAGCTCATTTCCACGTCGAGCTGATAGAACTCACCGGGCAGGCGGTCAGCGCGCGGTTCTTCGTCGCGGAAGCAAGGCGCGATCTGGAAGTAACGGTCAAAACCGGCAACCATCAAAAGCTGCTTGTACTGCTGCGGCGCCTGCGGCAAGGCGAAGAACTTGCCGGGATGAATGCGGCTAGGCACCAGGAAGTCGCGCGCGCCCTCAGGTGAAGACGCTGTCAGGATCGGCGTTGTATATTCACCAAAACCGGCAGCCGTCATCTGGTTGCGCATTTCGGTGATGATCTTCGTGCGCTTGATGATGTTGGTGTGCAACGTCTCGCGGCGCAGATCGAGGAAACGATATTTCAGGCGAATGTCTTCGGGATAGTCTGGCTCGCCAAAGACCGGCAACGGCAGTTCCTTCGCAGCGGAAAGCACTTCGATCTCATCAGCATAAAGCTCGATCTCGCCAGTCGACATTTTCGCATTCACGGTGTCTTCCGAACGGGCTTTCACCTTGCCATCAATGCGGATGACCCATTCGCCGCGAACGGTTTCAGCAGTTTTGAAAGCGGGCGAGTCGGGGTCGGCGACAACCTGTGTCATGCCATAATGGTCGCGTAGGTCGATGAAGAGAACGCCACCATGGTCGCGGACGCGGTGAACCCAGCCCGAAATGCGTACGGAAGAACCGACATCAGACTTGCGGAGGGCGTCACAGGTGTGGCTGCGATAACGATGCATTTTATGATCCTGGAATTCGTTTGTGGCGAGGCCTTTGGCCGGACGGCGCGACCCCGCAAATTCGCGGCGGACAAACGCATGGTGCCGGTGATTTGTCAAGGCTCGCGGCAGAAATCGCCGCCAGTTGCGCCCTTTTTTGATCTCGCGCAAACATGGCTGCGGCGATTTGGTGCAAGGCGACAAGAATAATGACTGTTGTAGTCAAGTTTTGTCACATTATAATGGCAAGGTATTTATTGAGGACGCGTTTATGGCTTTGGTGACTCGACGAAACATGTTGAAAGCGAGCGGTGTGGCGGTGGCTTATGGCGCAGGTCTGGGGCTCGCCGGGGGCTGGCGAGCATCTCAGGCCGCCGTACCGCTACTTTTAGAGGCGCGCGAAACATCAGCTGTGATTGACGGGAAATCCAAGACAAAAAACGTCATGACCTGGAACGATGGGCCGGAACCACCCGTTATTCGGGTTATGAAAGGCGCTCCCTATTCCGCCAAGCTTTTGAACAAGCTGAAAGAGCCGACCACGATCCACTGGCATGGTCTGCGCATCGATAACGCCATGGACGGCGTGCCGTTCCTGACCCAACCCTATGTCTATGAGGGTGATACGTTTGACTATCGCTTCACGCCGCCCGATGCCGGCACATTCTGGTATCACCCACACTGCAATACGCTTACCCAGATAGGCCATGGGCTTGCCGGGCTTCTGATCGTGGAAAGCCCTGATGATCCAAAGTTTGACCATGAAGTCGCGCTCAACCTGCGGGACTGGCGGCTCGGCGGCGACGGGCAATTCATTGCGCAATACAAACCGCGTAACGCGGCCCGCTCGGGCACGTTTGGCACGGTGCGCACCGCAAATTGGCGTGTGGAGCCGCAATATGATGCACCTGCCGGTGGGTTGATGCGTCTGCGCATGGCAATCACCGACGTGACACGGGTTTATAGATTCGGACTCGACGGCGCTGCAGCTCTTGTGGTGGCCATTGACGGGAATCCGGTGACTACCCCCTTCCCGCTTGACCAACTGGAACTTGGCCCCGGCCAGCGGCTTGATCTGGTTGTGCGGATGCCGGATGAGGAAGGCGCCGTTGTGCGGCTTGTCAACTACCGCGCCACTCCCGCCTATGACATCGCCACGTTCCGGGCAGTCGGCGCTTCGCTCAAACGTGAGCTTGCCGGGGTCACAGCCCTGCCTGCAAATCCGCTTTCCGAGCCAGATCTGAAGAATGCGCGCGTGCTGCCTCTCGAACTGTCGGCCACAGCTGAAAATGCGCCTGCCGGGGAAAGTTTCTGCGGATCGCTTGGCTATAATTTCTGGGCGATCAACAAAGCTCCATGGTCGGGCGACCTTCCTGACCCACATGATCCGCTTTACGAGCTGAAGCTTGGCCAATCCTACATTCTGGAGCTGGCCAACCGCACGCCGCACTCACACCCCATCCACCTGCACGGGCTTGCGTTCAAAGTGTTGAAGTCAACGACCCGCGATGTCATGCCGATCTTTACCGATACTTATCTCATTCAGCCAGACGAAGTGGTGCAATTGGGGTTAAAGGCGGACAATCCCGGCGACTGGGTTTTTCACTGCCACGTGATTGAACATCAGAAAACCGGCATGACCGGGTTCTTTCGGGTTGCCTGAAGAGGCTCGCCTCTTCCAACGGAAGGCACCGGCTGAAGCCCGATCAACGGTCTCATTTTCCTGGACCACTTGACTTCGCCAGCCAAAAAGCAAAAGACAGACCCAATATGTCATCAATGCCGCGTGCGGAACGCGGCGCATGAAGAATGTATTTATATGATTACGAATACTGCGGATTTGGCGAAAGCCTGCGAACAGCTTGCACAATCTGACTTTGTAACCGTTGACACGGAGTTTATCAGAGAAACGACATTCTGGCCGGAGCTTTGCCTGATCCAGGTTGCTGGACCTGATGGCGAATACATCGTCGACCCGTTGGCAGACGGCATTGACCTCGCACCCTTTTTCTCGCTGATGGAAAATGAAGCCGTTATCAAGGTCTTTCATGCAGCGCGTCAGGACCTGGAAATCATCTATCACCTGAGCAATGTGATCCCGCATCCTCTGTTTGATACGCAGGTCGCCGCAATGGTTTGCGGCTTCGGCGATTCTGTTTCCTATGATCAGTTGGTGCAGAAAACCAAGGGTGTTCAAATCGACAAGACATCACGCTTCACAGACTGGCGCAGGCGTCCGCTTTCTGAGAAGCAACTCGATTATGCAATGGCCGATGTCACCCATCTGCGCGACGTTTACCTGGCATTGAAGGAAGAGCTGGAGCGCGAAGAGCGCACACATTGGCTGGCCGATGAAATGAAGGTTCTGGAATCGCCCGAGACCTATGATGTTCACCCGGACGATGCCTGGCGACGCCTGAAGCTGCGTATACGAAAGCCGATTGAACTTGCTATCCTGCAAAAGGTTGCAGCCTGGCGCGAACGGATGGCGCGGGAACGCAACCAGCCGCGCGGGCGCATTTTGAAGGATGACGCAATTTACGAAATCGCCCAGCAGCAACCGAAAGACAGTGAAGCACTGGGGAAATTGAGAACCATTCCGCGTGGATGGGAACGTTCCAATCAGGCAACCGGTTTGGTTGAGGCGGTTTTGTCCGCTTTGGAAATTCCCAAAGAAGACCTGCCCCGCCTGCCCAAACAGAAGCATTCGCCTGAAGGGGCGGCATCGGCATCAGAACTCCTAAAAGTGCTGCTGAAGCGGGTTTCGGAAAAACACGGGGTTGCCCCAAAAATTATTGCCAGCAGCGATGACCTGGACCGCATTGCGGCCGAGGCCGAAAACGCAGAAGTTCCAGCCCTGTCTGGCTGGAGGCGCGAGCTTT
>JBNLGT010000102.1:0-10195 GCA_050306195.1 Ensifer sp. | reverse complement strand
TGCAAGCCCCTCAGCTGGCAGGTGGCCTCTGCGAAGTATTTCAGAGCTTTTCTTGCGGCGGTTAAGACCCATGGTCAGATCCAGCAGACGCTCGCGCGCAACGATGTCTGACGGTTCTTCCTGGGCGACGGAAAAATAGCGGGTCTCGCGGCGCGCGCGAAAGATATCAAGAACAGTGGCCATACTGGCCTCCCGAACTCAAATGCCGCTCAAAACGGCTTTAGCTTTAAGGTGGATTTGCCGCGCCCTGCAGGGGCGCAGAACCGTTCAGATGCAATAGGACTTCAGCGGCTCAAAACCGTTGAACGCAACCGCTGCATAGGTGGTCGTGTAGGCGCCAGTTCCCTCAATCAACACCTCATCGCCAATGGTTAGCGAGATCGGTAAGGGATACATGTTCTTCTCATACATGACGTCCGCCGAATCGCAGGTCGGGCCAGCCAGAACACAAGGCTCCATTTCATCGGCGTCGCGCTCGGTGCGGATCGGATAGCGGATGGCTTCATCCATGGTTTCCGCCAGGCCGCCGAATTTTCCGATATCGAGGTAGACCCATCGGTGCGCATCATTGTCTGACTTCCGGGAAATCAGAACAACCTCCGACTTGATGATACCCGCGTCGCCGACCATGCCGCGGCCCGGTTCAATGATTGTTTCCGGGATCTGGTTGCCGAAATGTTTCGTCAGCGCGCCAAAGATTGCCTGCCCATAGGCTTCAGCCGTTGGGATGTCCTTCAAGTATTTCGTCGGGAAACCGCCGCCCATATTGACCATTTTCAGCTCGATGCCCTGCTTGGCAAGCGAGGCAAAAACGCGCTTTGCATCGGCAAGAGCAGAATCCCAAGCATCAACCTTCATCATTTGCGAGCCGACATGGAAGGATACGCCGTAGGAGGTGAGGCCAAGCTGGTGAGCATAGACGAGAACGTCGACAGCCATTTGCGGAACGCAGCCGAACTTGCGGGAAAGCGGCCATTCTGCGCCTTCACCATCGGTCAATACACGGCAGAAAACGCGTGCGCCGGGAGCCGCGCGGGAAATCTTTTCAACTTCCTCGTGGCAATCGACAGCAAACAGGGAGACGCCAAGCGCATGGGCGCGCGCTATGTCGCGCTCTTTCTTGATCGTATTTCCAAAGGAAATGCGATTTGGCGCAGCACCAGCATCAAGAGCCATTTCGATTTCGGCGACGGAGGCGCAGTCGAAATTGGAGCCCAGGCCCGCAAGCAGGCGCAGGATTTCCGGCGCCGGGTTGGCTTTCACGGCATAGTAGATGGAGGAGTTCGGCAATGCGCGGCGAAATGCGTTGTAATTATTTTCAACGACATTGAGGTCTACAACAAGGCACGGGCCTTCCGGCTGGCGGGTTTTGAAGAAATCGAGAATGCGCTGCGTCATGACTGGACCCCTTTCCGAGTTCCAAGGTTCAAGATCTCCGGCAATTGCCGGGATGACAAAGGGTGCGAGAGATCGACGAAGGAACCAGCCGGTGGAGACCCCGGAACCTTTTCGAACGCTTACACGGCGTTTGAACAAACACATGGGAAACCCGCGCGTTTATTCGCTTTGTCTGCCTTGGATTGGAGGGGGTATCCCGACCGCACTTCCGGCAATGAAGATGTGTGCCTCTTCTTGTAACCCCGGCTGTTGGAAAGCCGGCAGACACTAGAAAGGCCCGCACCGTCGTTGCTTCAAGATGTCCTCGCATATTCCGGTTGGCCGGAAGAGCGACTGGAGCGGTTAGTTCCAGGTACCTTACCGATGACCTCACCTTAGGACCAATATTGTCCAATTCGAGGGTCGGCGGACACCCACAGGCACGTGCGACTTTGGGCAGCCGTGGAATTAATGTTTTTCGCCCCCGGTTTCAAGAGATTTTTCGCAAACTCACGAAAAATCTTGAATGTTGATAAATGCTGGCATCGTTCATATATATTGAACAAATCGGAGATATTGATAATGGACACGCTAACCCGGATTCGCGCCTACATTGATGTCGTAGACGCACAGGGCTTTTCAGCTGCAGCTCGAAAAAAGGGGCGGTCAAAGGCGCTGTTATCCAAATATGTCCGCGAGCTGGAAGATGAATTAGGGGCGCTTTTGCTCAATAGAACAACCCGGCAGTTTTCACTGACCGATGCGGGTCGCACATATTATGCTTCCGCCTCCGCCATCCTCAAGGAAATAGACGACCTTGCTGACCTGGTGCGGGAAAACAATTCTGACCTGAGGGGGCGCATAAAAATTGCCGTCCCACGCACGTTCGTTGATGCCGAGGTTGGGCAATCTTTGATCGATTTTGCCCATCAGAACCCTGATGTGAAGCTCGACGTAAGCGCGGAAGATCGGCTGGTCGACCTTGTGGAAGAAGGTTACGACATGGCGATCCGCATAACGCGGCTTGAAGATTCCGGGATGATCGCCAAGAAACTCGCGAATTTCAATGTTCTCATCTGTGCATCGCCTGATTTTGTCGCTACCCACGGCCCCTTCAATCATCCCAGCGATTTGTCGCAAGTTCCATGCCTTATAGATACGAACGGACGCAGCAAGGGCAGTTGGCCGTTTGTCGATAGCAATGGAGACCGAATCTCTGTCAGCATCAGCGGCCCACTGGAGGTAAACAGCCCGCACGCAACGCTTCGCGGTGCGCTGGGCGGGCTTGGTGTCGCTTTTCTGCCTGACTTCGTGGCCTACAGCCACATCAAGTCCGGCGAATTAGTAACGCTCTTTGATGAATTTTTGATCCCGGATGCTGGAATTTACGCGATGTATCCACATCGTCGTTACCTGCCGGCCAAGGTGAGGGCGCTTGTCGATTTTTTAAATGCTTGGTTCCGCGACAGCGATTGCGCTTCAAAGCGTATCTAGCCGATTGTCTGCGGCCTCGAGCATGTCGGAGGCTTTCCCGGCGGCCAACGATCTATATTGGGTTCAGACATCAGGGTGTCGGCCTATGATTGTTGACGCGCCCGCGACGTGTCGTCTTCTTGACCCCAATTCCGCCGAAATTGTATGAAAATCGCCAATGATGGCTGATAGGGAAACTGGCCCGTGAAATCGAAAATCATCCCGTTCATTGCGGTCTTGTCTGTTTTGCCGTCCACCGCATTGGCGCATCCACACATATTTGCCGAAGCACATCTTGAAGTCGTTGCAGGCAGCGACGGCGATATTTCCGAACTGCAAAATGTCTGGCGATTTGACGAAATATTCTCCTCCTCCGTTCTGCTTGATTTTGACAAGAATGCGAATAACCAGCTTGATCAGGATGAACTTGAGGAAGTGGGGCAGACTGTTCTCGATTCCATGGAGGAGTTCGACTACTTCCTCAATATAACGCAGGATGGAAAGTCGATTGGTGTGCACCGTCCGGATCAGATCATTGCCGATTACAAAGACGGCCAGCTGTTGTTGATTTTTAGCGCCAAGCCCAAGCAGGCGATGCCGCTGAAGGGCAAAATGACTTTCGGCGTCTATGATCCGACACTTTACACCGCAATGGATTTTCCAACCGATCAGGACATGGTGGCGGTGGGCGAGGGGTTTAAGCGGTGCACTGAGAAAATTGTGCGGCCTGACCCCGACGAGGTGATTACACAAAACCAGGCAACCTTGACGGAAGCCTTCTGGAACGACCCGTTGGGTACAGATAGGTCCAGGCTTTTTGCAACAAGGATTGAAGTTACATGCGGCGCTTGAAATCCGACCGATTGTTCCTCGCTACGATCATCCTGGCATCCGCCATTGCTGTCGGCCCGGCCTTTGCCGCATCGCCACTGGGGATTGGTTCGGCAGAACCCTCTATCGCTCCGGGGATTGGGGGGAGCTTCCTCGCATGGATCAATTTCGAACAGCAGAATTTTTATCGTCTGTTGACCGGCGCATTAAAGGCGATGCGGGCTGACCCCTGGAAACTGTGGACGCTGATTGGTCTTTCTTTCGCCTATGGCGTTTTTCATGCGGCTGGGCCCGGTCACGGAAAGGCTGTCATTTCCTCCTACATGATTGCCAATGAAATTCAGTTGCGCAGGGGTGTGACGATCTCTTTCATTTCTGCGCTGGCGCAAGGCGCAACGGCAATCCTTGTTGTCGGCGCTGCCTATCTGGTCTTACGCGGCTCATCCATTTCGCTCACCAATGCAACCGATGTGCTGGAAATGGCCAGTTATGCACTGGTTGCCGCCTTCGGCTTCTGGCTTCTTTACCGTAAGCTATCGAGCCTGGTTTCATCCGCGCGGCATGTGCGTGACCACGACCATGATCATGATCATGATCACGATGAGCACAATCATCATCATTCCCACGACCAGGCGCATGTCCATCATCACGACCACCACCACCACCACCACCATGGGCCGGGTGAGGTTTGTGAAACTTGCGGACACGTCCATATGCCGTCCCCCGAGGCTCTGGGCGCAAAGGATTTCTCAATTCGCGAGGCATTCTCCGCTGTGTTGGCGGTTGGTCTCAGGCCGTGTTCAGGCGCGATAATCGTGCTGACATTTTCGCTTTTGAACGGGCTCTATCTCGGCGGCGTTTTATCCGTATTGGCTATGTCCATTGGCACAGCCATCACGGTGTCGGCCCTTGCCATTCTCGCCGTCTCGGCAAAGGGAGCGGCCGTCAGGATAGCTGGCGACGGGTCTCGCGCGCTTATCGTGGGTAACATGATCGAGATTTTGGGAGCCGCCCTCGTTGCGTTGATGGGAACGGTGCTTTTGCTGGCGGCTCTCCAGGGCTGAGCATTCAACCAAGTATAAAACGGTGCAGGAAGAACAGCGCGGCCTTTATCATTCCGAAGATAACACCGCCTGCAACGACCATGGAAATGACAAAGGTGATTATGCCGCCAATGATCCAGATGCCGTCTCTGCCAATAATGCCAAATGCCATAATCGAGATGGCTATGGCGGGCAGCATGTTGCCCAGTGGCACGGGCAGCAGAAGGACGATGGCAAGTATCAGACAGAGAAAGCCCACGAAATATTCAAATGGCGGTTCACTCAGAAACAGAAAGCGCATGCGCAATAGCCGCTCCGCCCAGGAAAGCCACGGATTACCCTTTTCGATGATTGAAACGAAATCGCTGTGTTTGATGGAACGGTTGGCAATAAAACCCGGCAGCCAGGGTTTCATGCCAAAGGCAAGCTGAGCGGCCAGAAAAACCAGCGGAGCCCCCAGAATGGCCGAGGTGCCGGGCGGTGTTGGCAGGCAGTTCGGAAATGCAAAAATCAGCATGAGTGCGCCGATGGCGCGGTCGCCGAGCACATTCAGCAAATCGCGGATATAAATACGCTCCATCTTGCCGTTTTCGGCAATGTTGCGAAGGATACGTGACGTGCGTACGCGCCGCTCCATCTTACGCTCGCGCGCTTCCCTTCGTCTGTTGGCCCGATCGCTCATCAAACTATTCTTGTATTCATCTTGCATATTCAACACAGGCAACCACTTCAACATGGGGAGACCAAAGGAACTGGTCAACGGGTGTGATCTTTTTTATGCGGTATCCGGCGTCAACAAGAAGTAAAAGATCACGCGCCAAACTCACCGGATTGCAGCTAATTGCAGCAATTTTTGGCACTTTAGCGCGGGCAAGTTCTTTCACCTGACTTTCAGCGCCTGCTCGCGGCGGATCAAATACAACAGCGTCAAATTTCTTGAGTTCCTGAGCCGTCAAAGGGCGGCGGAATAGATCGCGCTTTTCGACCGTCACCGGTTTCAGTCCCTGCTGTCCGCGAAGCCCGGCCTGCAGGGCGGCCAATGGCTTTTCCTCCATCTCCACCGCGTGAACCTTGGCCTTGGTTGCAAGGCGCATCGCAAATGTTCCCGAGCCGCAAAAGAGATCGGCCACTGACTTTGATTTGCCGACAAAATCGCAGACCATTTCGGCCATTACGTTTTCAGCGGAAAGCGTCGCCTGTACAAACGCGCCTGGCGGCGGCGAGATATCCGCACTCCCAAATTTCAATGTGGGCTTTATCGGCTCGACCAGAATTTCACTATCGACGCTCAGTCGTGCCAGACCTTTTACAGAAAGAGCGGTTTCGATTGCTTTGTGACGCTGCTTTTCCGGCAGCTTGCGCAAGCCATCAACCGCGATATCAAGCCCGGTCAATGTTGTGAGAACACTGATCCGAAAGGCGGCGCTGTCGGTCGCAAGCGAGAGTCCTATCCGGCGGATGTCCTCCAGCTTTCCAATAATGGAGTCATGAATGACGGGGCATTCAGAAATGGCAACTATGTGGTGACTGGAAGCCTGGTTGAAGCCTAGCAACAGACCTTTCTCTGTTCGGCGGGCTGCAAACACGGCGCGGCGGCGTTCTCCAGGCTGGCAGGTGATCAATGGGTCGATGTCACAATCAATACCCTTTGATTTCATCGCCATGACAACAAGGTCGCGTTTGAACGTCTGATAGGTGGCGTCGTTGAGATGTTGCACAGAACATCCCCCGCATGTTCCATTTTCACCATCGGGTCCGAAATGTCGGCAAGCGGGTTGACGGCGATGCGGCGACGAATCTGTGAGCGCTATTATCGTTCCGTGGTTTTTCTCACGCGCGATTTTCACCGTGTCGCCGGGGCAGGTAAATGGTATGAAAACGGCGCCTGAATCCGTTCTGGCAATGCCATCGCCGCCTGCACCGAGGGCATCTATTTGAACAGTTTCAGCGCTCATGATTTTGTACCTGCCAAAAGAAATTCCTCGTTGCCATCTCCTCCGGAAATGGGGGAGGGGACGACCCCGAGACTCGTCCAGCCCTCTTGGCTGTTAAGCCAGCTTTCCAGGTCCCGTGCGATGACTGGGCCGTGCGCTTTGTCCCTCAAAATGCCGCCCTTTCCGATAGCGTCGCGTCCCGCTTCAAATTGCGGCTTGACCAGCAGCACGCAAAAAGCGCCTGGCGCAGCAATTTCGAGTGCTGCAGGAAGCGCCAGTTTCAGTGAAATGAAAGACACATCGGAGACAACGCAGCCAATATTGCAATTGTTGAGATGAGCGGAGCCAAGCGCGCGCGCATTCAGACCTTCGAGATTAACAACGCGCGGATCATTCGCCAGACTTTCGTGCAACTGACTGTGGCCAACATCAACAGCGAAAACACGAGTTGCGCCCGCCTCAATCAAAACCTGCGTAAAGCCACCCGTCGACGCGCCTATGTCAAGACAGTTCAGCTCCGCAGGTGAAAGCATAAAGCGCTCAAGACCGGCTTTTAATTTCAGGGCGGCCCTTGAAACATATCCGGATGCGGGATCGTCTACCTGAATAGTTGCGTCGAGACCGCAAGTGGTCCCTGCCTTTGTTACCGTTTGGCCATCGACACGTACAGTTCCCCGCCCAATCGCATCGCGGGCGCGCGAACGCGAGGGAAAAAAGCCTTTAAGAACGAGCAACTGATCGAGACGCTGGCTGGGGTGAATGGTCATGAGCTTGTCATGGCCTTTTGACGTGACGTGCGCAAGTCAAAATATGGGACATGTCGTTCGTCAAGCATCTGGCGTAATTGATATTTTGCCAAAACCATGTCCGTGTCTGCAGATATGCAACCCTGCCGGGCTGCAGGAGGCGTTCAACTCGTTTTAGAGTGGAGGGCCTACGATTACGGTTTTTTTGCGCGCATCTTCCGGTTGCGACTTTAAGCATCAAGACGTCGTCCGTGACCTGTTTTGACGGGTGTTAAGTATTAGGGGTGAACTCCGTTCGTCGCCAAGGACCACTTTAAATTGAGGTTTCTGAAATTGGCGATTCCCTCGCAACGTGTTGGTGCAAAGGCGCTAATTTGGGTGTCGATTTGGGACTTTTTTTTACTTTTGTTCACGCATAGTTAAGCTTGCTGTGGCCAATTTTTTTAAAGTGAATCGTTCGCGGTTGAAAATTTTTCCTGCGAAAACAAAACGGACTGGTCATGTTGTCGAAAATTCGCAATCTACCGATGACCCTGCAAATGTTGCTCGGCATATATTTTGTTCTGGCTGCCGGCGAGGCCTACAAGGTAACAACCAACATCGAACAGGATTGGAAGCAAATCGCTGTCGATGGCGAACTACGGGGCAATGCGGCGCTTGATATGCTGGAAGCCGTACATGTTCAGGCCATGGTCAATCGCGGGCAGTTGGAAGAGGGCGACCCGGCGGTAGAGACACTGAACGGTACGATGGAGCTTTTCTCAAAGCAAAATGAGAATACCGATATCTGGGTCGTTATGGCCCCCAAGATCATCAAGTTCCAACAGGAAAGTGAGCAGCCGGTTCTGCTTCCCAAGGATGCCTTTGACGAACGCACCATTGCCGGCAGCGAGCGCATCGCCGAAGTAAGCGGCAATCACCTCAGGCTCACCCGTCCGGTTATACTGGGTGTGGGGACGGCAGCCGACGAACGCTGCGCCGGGTGCCATACCGGAATGATGGAAATTGAGGACGGCGAGGTAATGGGTGCCTACAGCGCTTCTGTCGATCTGACGACTGAAATTGCAGCCTGGCAGGCACGGCTTTGGACCCGCGTGCTCACCGGCGCAGTCATGTTGGTCATCACGCTTGTCTTTGTGATGCTGATGCTGCGTTACACCACGCTGAAGCCATTGCGTCATCTGGCCGACGTCACCGGCCAGCTTGCTGATGGGCGCGTAGACGCGGAAACCGGAATGGAAGGCCGCCGCGACGAAGTTGGCTCTCTTGCTCGCGCGCTGGAAATTTTCCGCAAGGCTGTCATCAACAATCGTCGGCTGGAAGCAGAAACGGAAGAACATCGTCGTCAGGATGAAGCCAACAGGCGGGCGATGCAGGAAAAAGCGGAAGCGGAAGCTGCAGAGAAGTTGAGTATTGCAACTGCGGGCCTTGCCAGCGGTATGAAACGGCTCGCATCCGGAGACCTATCTTTCCGGATCGAGGAAAAATTCGCCCCGGAATTTGAAGAGCTGCGCCGGGATTTCAACGCCTCTATAGAACAACTGGGATCCACGCTTGCTTCTATCAGCCAGGCGGCCCGCTCTATCGATCGCGATTCAGGTGAGATTGCCGTTGGCGTCGACGAGCTTGCCAAGCGGACAGAAGATCAGGCGGCCTCTCTGGAGGAGACTACGGTTGCGCTTGGCCAGATTACGGCCAATGTTCAGGCCTCATCCAAGCGTGTGGTGGATACGCAGTCTGTTGCTGCGGAGGCCAACGATAGTGCGGTCAAGTCCAGGTCTGTCGTCGCCAATGCTGAAACGGCGATGGAGCGCATACAGGAATCCTCCGGCAAGATTACCAGCATTGTTGGCTTGATTGACGAAATTGCATTCCAAACGAATCTTATGGCGTTGAATGCTGGTGTTGAGGCCGCGAGGGCGGGTGATGCTGGCAAGGGGTTTGCCGTTGTTGCCCAGGAGGTTCGCGCCCTGGCTGGTCGCTCTGCCGAAGCGGCCAAGGAAATCCGTGAACTGATAGACAATTCCTCCAATGAAATTGAAGGCGGTGTTCGCCATGTGCGTGAGGCGGGAGACGCGTTGACCAAGATTGGCGAGCTGATCGCCTCCATTCATGAACATATGGATGCCATCACCGCGTCATCAACGGAACAGTCGACTGGCATTGGCGAGGTCAACAGGGCCGCGTCGACACTGGATCAGGTGACACAACAGAATGTCACAATGGTGGAAAAAGCTTCGGCCTCTTCGGCCAGCCTTGCCGCCGAAGCTTCGGGGCTGATGGAAATGGTCAGCCGCTTTAAATTGGCGCAATCCGGCGGAGCATCCACGAATAACAAAGCTGCTTGAGTTTTTTAGAGGGGGGCGTAGAGGCCCCCTGCTGAAAACAGCCGAGGTGCTCCCGCTTAACTATTGAAAAGCGGAAGTGTCGTGTTGTTGTGTCATCCAATCAGTGAGAAGTCCTAGCCGGCGGTTCCCATGCCCGCACTGCCTTGCCCCAGCGCGGCAAATACGGTTTTCACGATTCCGTCTCGGTCAAGCCCAGCCTTGGCATACATTGCTTCCGGTTTGGCGTGATCCATCCAAATATCCGGAAGGCCCATGGGGCGCACTTTGAGACCCGATTCAAGCAGGCCTTCCTTTGCCAGAAAATTAAGGACATGAGAGGAAAAGCCGCCGATAGCGCCTTCCTCAATCGTAATAAGAACTTCGTGCTCGCGGGCAAGCCGACGGACGAGATCTTCATCCAGCGGTTTGGCAAAGCGAGCGTCTGCGACCGTCGTGGATAGCCC
>JBNLGT010000101.1:0-10433 GCA_050306195.1 Ensifer sp. | reverse complement strand
GATGGGATGAACGGTGCTCGCCCTTTCAAGAGTTGAGGGAGCAATTTCGGAAAGGCCGATACCGCCGATTTTCCCTTCTTCCACCAGTTCCGCCATGGTGCCGATGGCGTCTTCAATCGGCACGTCCGGGTCGCGGCGATGAAGGTAGTAAAGCGGGATGTGGTCAACGCCCAGCCGCTGCAGCGAGGTTTCAACGGCTTCACGGACATAATCAGGCTTGTTGTTGAAGTGACGGCTCGGCTTGACCACGATGCCGCATTTGGAAGCGATGACAAATTCGTTTGGATTATCGCGGATAAATTCGCCAATAATGGATTCTGAAAGCCCGCCGCCGTAGATGATAGCGGTGTCGAGGTGTGTGACGCCAAGGTCGAGGGCTTTTTTCAGCGTCGCAAAGCTTTCCGTTTTGTCGGTCTTGCCATAGAAGCCGGCAAAGCTCATGCAGCCAAGCGCGAGTGCGCCCACCTGTGGACCCTGGCTGCCAAGTTGACGCTGTTCCATTCCGCTCTCCTTCGGTCTTCCGATTATTATTGTTCCGACAGTTTCATGTCCGGGTGGTAGTCTTTGCCTTTCACCTTTTTTGTCACTGCCTGGCCGCATTGCATCTGGCCGGTGGCTGCGTTGAATGCGTAAGTCGGAGAGCCTTCGAGGCTCCAGCCCTGATTGAGCGCTGCGGTTACCTTGTGGCAGAAGCTTGCATCGTCTGGCCCGGTGAGAAAGCGATAGAGTTTCATGACTTATTCCTCTGATGAATGGATCGGGCAATGGCGAGCAATCTCTCGGCCTGCTCAAGATGCAGGCGCTCGACCATTTTGCCGTTGATATTGATTGTGCCCTGACCGATTGCAGTCGGTTGGGCGAAAGCTTCGACGATGGCTTCTGCTTCGGCAATTTCGGCTTTGCTCGGTCCGAAGGCAGCGTTTGCAGGTTCGATCTGGGCGGGATGTATTAACATCTTGCCGTCGAAGCCCATGGATTTCCCCTCGGCACACTCGCCTGAAAAACGGGACATGTCGCGGAAATCGTTACTGACAGCATCGATGACGCCGAGGCCATAGGCACGTGCTGCGAGCACAATTTGCATGAGCCAAGGATACAGAGCCTGACGATTTTCGGAGTAAGGTACGCCCGTTGCCTTGCGCAAGTCGTTGAGGCCGACGATGAAACCGCGCAACCTTGCATTTTCTGTGTGTCCGGCGCGGGCAATAGCTGCAGCGTTGAGAATGCCCTTGGGTGTTTCAATCATCGCCCAAATGGTTGTGTTCGTGTTGGCGGCCTCATCCAGTATGTCAGCGATTTTCAGAACGTCTTCGGGCTCCTCGACCTTGGGCAGGAGGACCACGTCAGGAGCAAGCGCCCCAACCGTCTTCATGTCCTCCGCGCCGAACTCTGTATCCAGCGCATTGATGCGGATCATACGTTCTCGGTGATCGGAGGGCGCATCTGAAAAATGATCAGCCAGGTTTTTCCGGGCTTGCCCTTTCATATCTGTCGCTACAGCGTCCTCAAGGTCGAAGATGACACAGTCGCAATCGAGGACCGGGATTTTTGCGAGGGCTTTTGTGTTTGATGCGGGTACACACAAAACTGAGCGACGGGGTTGAAGGTCATCTGATTGCATAGCTTTAGAAACCGGCTATTCCTGATCTGTCACACGTTTTTCTGCATCCTGGCGGGCGAGGATACGTTCGCGTGTTTCGATCCCAAGCAGCTCTGATACGCGCCAGATCACGTGTTCTTCAACTTCGTGTCGGACGCCGTCAGCATAGGCAATCTCCCACAATATGCCTATGAGCACTCGCTTTTGTTCCGCATCAAGCTTGCGATTGAGCACGGAGGTGAAGCGGTAATAGTCGACTGCATCGCGCTCTGCGTCTTCGCCTGCCGTCAGAAACTTATGCAGTTCCTCGCCATCCAAGCCGTAGTGGTGACGCATGATTTCCATAAGCGCATCGCGTTCGCTGTCAGAAATCTCGCCATCTGCGGCCATGATTTGAAAACACAGGCCGATCGTGGCCACGCGAATGTCATCGGGATCCAATTTGGCGCTGTTGCCATTTTCCGACGCCAGCCCTTGCAGAAATGTCACGATCTTTTCGAACATGCGCGCTGTCTCTCAAAAAAGCTTGAGACGTGTTTTGGATCCGGTCTCACTGGCGGCTGTAGGCTTCACGCCCGGATCGTCCGGCTGGCTGCCATGGAAAGGCGTAGTATCTGCGCCATTTTTGTTTTTGGGCACAGCGATCCGGTTGTCGTCAGGTTCTGACTCCGGCTCCACATTGGCCTCAAATATCTTTTCGGTCGCGGGGCGCATTTCGATCACCGGGCTCTCGTCGATAACCGTGTCGCTTTCCTCTCCAGCCCCGGCGTCAACCTCTGTTTCACGGGCTTCTGTTACAGTGTGAGCTACGGGAGGAAGAGAAGCAAATGCTTCTTCCGCGTTGACAGGGTCGTGAGCGATGAGGCCGCCGATGGCAGGCTCAAGCTTTTTCCACTCGAACGCGTCTAGTTTGCCGGTGACGGGCGATAGTGGAAGCCAGACATGGGAGACATGGCCGTCGGCTACCCAGGCGGGGTCCTTCGGCGCGCGACGCGCCTGGGAGAGCCAGTGGCGTACACGCGTCTGGTCACCGGTTTCCTCTTCTTCGATGTCGGCCATCAACAGGAAGATGCTCTCACGTGTTTCGATGAGAGCTGCAGCTTCTGCTTTTGCTCGGGCCATGTCGAAGTTCCGCGCATCAAAAGCGGCGGCGGCAACCGTCGCCAACGCCTCATAGGTGTCCGGTTGTAGATGTTCCAGCCGCTCGGCGCGTTTCAGCCGTTCTGCGGCGCTGGCACCCGCTTTGGAGCGAACGTAGGCGGCAGCAACATCAGGGTGGGGCGCATTTTTCCAGATCTGCTCAAGCACGGCAGATCCCTTACGGAAATTGTCTTCGCGGAAAAGCGCTTTAGCTGCGACAAGACCGGCGGGGACAAAAACCGGATCAATACGGAGCGCGGCCATGGCGTCCACACGGGCTGTCTTCGGATCCGATTCAAGCTTTGATGCTGCGCGGGCCGTCAACAATATCAGCTTCTTGCGGTCGGCGGATTTCCTGTCGGCACTGCCAGAGGAGCGTTGTTGCTGAAGGAGTGTCAATGCGTCGTCAAACTGCCCGGTGCGGGTTTTGTATTCCAGTGTTGCGTCCGCTGCCCATGCCAGATGCGGTGACTTTTCAGCGGCCTGTTCGGCATATTGAACGGCGGCTTCATCCGCACCCAGACGCTTTGCTTCCAGATACAGACCACGCAGGCCCAGTTCTCTTGTTTCAGGGTCCTCAGCCATTTGTTCGAACTTGCGCCGAGCCTCATCGTTTCGGCCCTCGATCAGGCTGGCCTGCGCCTCGAGAAGGTGGATTAGGGGTTCCTGATCCGCGCTGATCAGACCTTTGGCGCGTGCATTCATTTTGCGCGCCGTTGCTGCATCGCCTGCTCCGGCGGCAATAAGACCGGTGGACAAGGCCTGATAACCACGATCACGGCGGCGGGCTCGGAAATGGCGACGCAGGGATTGAGGCGATGTCCAAAGTGTGCGCAGCAGCCACCATGTAATCATGATCAACGCGACGAGTGAAACCAGTACTGTGGCGGCTACCATCAGGCTCATTTCGATCAGTTGCCCCTGCCAGACAACAGAAAGCTCACCGGGCCGGTCCGCCAACCATGAAAAGCCCCATGCCAGCGCCAGAACGAGAATGATGTAGAATAAAATGCGGATCATCGGTTTGGCTGGCCTTAATTGCTGGTTCTTGTGACGGCGTTTGTGAGCGTGGTGGAAACCAGCTTTTCGACCTCAATGCGTGCATCGAGCGCTTTTTTGAAGTTTTCGCCGGCGGCCTTTGCGGCGTCAGGCAGCTTGTCCCATTCACCCGCCGCGCCCGCCAGATCACCATTTTGCAGTTTCTGCTCAATGCGGGCCGTGATGGCGCCGGTGCTGTCGCCTTCGATATCGCCTACGGGGCGTACCTTGATAACCGAAAGCGCGCTGCTCATGAGACGCTCGGAAAGGCTGGCGCTATCATCGGTCTGTCGGGTTGCTGCAATCAACGTGTCGGCCACGGCGGGGAAATCGCTGATGAGGCTTGAGCGAGAGGGCGCGCCTGTGTCGGCATAAGCTTTCAACTCAGCCACAGCAGGGTCATCGGGGACAATGGCTTCAAGTGTCGCCAACTCGGTCGCAAAAGGACCGCCGCGGTCAATGGCGGCCTTGAGGCCCGCCGAGGCGATGGCGCGGGCAACATCCACATCGTCGCGCGGCTCGCCTATCTTGGCTTCCGCCTGTTTCAGGCGATTGGCCAGCGAAGCAATCTCGGCATCGGCTTTGGCAACTTTGTCAGTCGCCTCAGTCAAAGCCCCCTGCATGGCTTTAACATCGGTAAGGTCAGCAAGGGGGAGTTCGGTCATTTGCTGCTCAAGTGTCTGGATACGGCTTTCCAGCGGCGAGAGGTCAGGTTCAGGAATTTTCTTGTTTTCCAGCGTTTCGATCCGCGAGGTCAGCGTAGCAATATCCGGGCCATAATCCGTTATGGTCTGCTGGGGGCCGAAATTGGGAATGTAGCCTGCATATTGCGCCGCGCCTGCGCCGGCGAGAGCGACAATGCCACCAAAGATACCGGCCGCAATCGCACCCGTGCTCGAACCACTCTTTTGCGGAGCAGCCGCTTGTGAATAAGACGGAGGCGGGGTCGCGGCTTCTACCGCTTCCTTGTCAGCCTCAACGTCAGTTTCTGACTGCTCAACGGTCTCGGCATTTTCAACGTCATGTTCATTGGCGGTTTCCGATGAAGGCTCGACCTCAGCGACTTCCTTCTCGTCAAGCTCGCTTGCCGTCAGTTCGATCGTTACCGGCTCATCCTTGGACTTGGTATGGCGGGGTGTTTTTTCGGACGGCATTACAACCTCTTCTTCAAATATTGCATTGCAAAGGTAATCACGCTTTGGCTTCAGGAAAAGCCCTTTGCGCGATAATTGGTAACGCAGGGTTCACAAAAGCAGAAAAAGGCTCTCTTCAACCGGATTTTCTGCTGAAAAAGTCCTATTTTTGAAATCTGATGGCACCGCCAAGGCAATATTGTGGCTGAGACACAAAAAACGGGTGGCGGATGGCATTGTAAGACTGTTCTCAGCAAGCAGGTGGAAAAACCGTATTGCTGTTTCGCGAGAATATAAAAGCACGGCCTCCGGCTGATGGGAGAGAAGGACTTGGAGTGCTTCCCGCTGGTAGTTCAGGGGTTTCATGCGATAACAAATGCAGGTTTCGAAATTGAGGCCATAATCGCTTAAGGACTGTTCGAAACCCGGACTGCGAGGCTCGCCTGCAAAATAGAGAAGGTTTTCGCCGGATGGTATGGAACGGTGCAACAAATCGGCAAGCTCCCTCCCGCTGCCTTCGGCGGAACGTATATTCGTAAAGCCTGCCTTTCGGGCGGCCTCCGCTGTGCGCGTTCCAACGGCGTAGACCGGAATATTACGCCACCGTTCGACCTGGTCATTTCTTTCCAAGGCTATTGCAGCGTTGGAAGACGTGAGCGCTATCGCTTTTACATTTTGCTGCCGTTGGCCTTCTATCGGCAGATATTCCGGCCCGAAAAGAGGCATTGCGATTGGTTCGTGCCCCATTTCTCCCAGCCGTTTGAGGGTTGATGCCGCCGCTCTTTCAGGTCTGGTCACGAGCACACGCATGAGCCTGCTCAGTTCCAGCCTTCGAAGAATTGTGAACCTGCCTGATCGCGTACCTTTTCACCCGCTGCGCGGCCAAGCGCATCGGCGTCTTCCGCTTTGCCCTTGATCTCGACCTCATGGAACGTCGCGCCATCCGGCGTTAGAATCATCCCGGAAAAGTGAATATGCCCGCTGTCAGACGTGGCGTAGCCGGCGATCGGTGTGCGGCAGGAACCGTCCAGTGTTGCAAGGAAACCGCGTTCGCAGGTGACAGCCTCAAATGTTGGTTGGTCGTTGATCGCGGCCAAAAGTTCGTCAGTGCGTTTGTCGCTGATTCGACTTTCAATGCAGATCGCCCCCTGAGCAGGGGCGGGAGGGAATATTTCGGGGTCAAGCAGCTCTGTCGGAACGTCGCTCATGCCCAGACGTTTCAGTCCGGCATAAGCCAGTAATGTGGCGTCTGCTTCACCGTCTTCCAGTTTGCGCAGGCGCGTGGCGACAGCACCGCGGAATATTTTCACATTCAAATCGGGACGCACCTTGCGAATTAGCGCTTGGCGTCGCAGCGAGGCAGAGCCAATCACAGCGCCGGTTGGCATGTCCATAAGCTTGGGTGCGGCTTTACCGATAAAGGCGTCGCGGACGTCCTCACGTGGCAGAAAGGCTGAAATATAAAGCCCTTCGGGCAGAATTGTGGGCATGTCCTTGGATGAGTGGACGGCGAAATCGAGCCTGCCGTCGGAGAGCTGTTCTTCCAGTTCGTAGGTAAACAGGCCCTTGCCGCCGATTTCGGACAAAGCGCGATCCTGAACCCGGTCGCCTTGTGTGGAGAGGACGACGATCTCGAACATTTCCTCCGGCAGGCTGTGGGCCGCCATCAGGCGGTTGCGGGTTTCATGCGCCTGAGCGAGCGCAAGCGGGCTGCCACGCGTGCCGATTTTGAAAGGTTTTATTTGCATCCGTACTCATCCGTTGTTACCGGAGATTTCGTAAACGGGTTTGTCCCGGATCGCAATCAGTCAAACAGGCGCATGTCCTTGAACCTGACCATTCTTGGCATAGAAACAAGTTGTGATGAGACTGCAGCGGCGGTTGTCACGCGCAGTGCAGACGGTACGGGTCATATTGCCGCGGACGTTGTGCTGAGCCAGCTTGACGAGCATTCGGCCTATGGCGGCGTTGTACCGGAAATTGCTGCGCGGGCGCATGTTGACGCGCTTGATTCGCTGATTGAGGAAGCATTGCTGCGCTCTGGCAAGACGCTTGGCGACATTGATGCGATTGCCGCGACCAGCGGGCCAGGCCTGATTGGCGGGCTGATTGTTGGTCTGATGACGGGCAAGGCCATCGCGCGGGCGTCCGGAAAGCCATTATACGCCATCAATCATCTGGAAGGTCACGCGTTGACGGCGCGGCTGACGGATGGCGTTGAATTCCCCTATCTCATGCTGCTTGTTTCTGGCGGGCATACGCAGCTTGTTCTGATCAAGGGCGTGGGAGACTATGAGCGCTGGGGCACAACGATTGACGACGCCCTGGGTGAAGCCTTTGACAAGACGGCGAAGTTGCTCGGGCTTGCCTATCCCGGCGGGCCTGCCGTTGAGAGGGCGGCGGCCACAGGGGATGCTGACCGCTTCCCCTTTCCACGGCCGCTTGTCGGTGAAGCGCGGTTGGATTTTTCGTTTTCCGGACTGAAAACGGCCGTACGTCAGACTGCGCAAGCGATTGAGCCGGTGAGCGATCAGGATATCGCCGATATATGCGCCTCGTTTCAAAAGGCCGTGGCGCGGACGCTTTATGAGCGGATCGGGCGCGGACTGACGCGTTTTTCTGAGCGGTTTGGTGCGGTGAATAAACCGGCTCTTGTGGTTGCGGGCGGCGTTGCGGCCAATGCAGCATTGCGCGAAATGCTGACTGCGCTTTGTGATAAACACGGCTTTTCCTTCATTGCGCCCCCGCATCATCTTTGCACAGACAATGCAGTCATGATTGCCTGGGCCGGGCTTGAACGGATGGCGGCGGGTTTTGCGCCGGATGGTCTGGAGGCGAGCCCGCGTTCGCGCTGGCCGTTGGATGAGCAGGCAACGGCCTTGATCGGGTCTGGCAAGCGTGGAGCCAAGGCATGAAGGACAAACCCAATATCGTTGTTGTTGGTTCAGGGGCATTCGGTACGGCGCTGGCCGCTGTGGCGGCGCAAACGGGCAAATCCAGCGTGACCCTTTTGGCGCGCAATGAATTCTTGGCGCAGACGCTTGCTGAGATCGGGCGACACGAGACAGCACTGCCGGGCATAAAACTCCCCGAAACACTAGCATATTCGGTTGATGCCACCTGTCTCAGGGATGCCGATATTGTTCTCTTTGTGATGCCATCGCAGTCGCAGCGTGAGGCGGCGCGGCGTTGCAAGCCAAATCTGAGGCCGGGCGCATCGGTGGTGATCTGCGCCAAGGGTATTGAGCAGGCCAGCGGCAAGATGCTGACTGCCGTTCTGGAAGAGGAATTGTCGGAGCAGAACATTGCAGTTCTTTCAGGGCCGGGCTTTGCGGCGGATATTGCCGCCGGGCTGCCCACCGCGATGGTGGTGGCGGCGGAAGACGCCGATGAGGCAAAATGGCTGGCGGAAAGCCTCTCTGGCTCAACCTTCAGACTTTATCCCTCCACAGACCGCATCGGCGTGCAGCTTGGCGGTGCATTGAAAAACGTACTGGCCATTGCCTGCGGAATTGTCGAGGGCGCAGGTCTTGGTGATTCAGCCCGTGCGGCGCTGATCGCGCGTGGACTCGCGGAAATGTCGCGATTTGTCGCCGCGCAAGGTGGTCAGGGCGAAACAGTTGCCGGGCTTTCGGGGCTGGGTGACCTCGTTCTGACAGCAACCAGCCACCAGTCGCGCAATTTGCGTTACGGTATTTCGCTTGGAAATGGTGAGGGCGACATGGCGGGCTCTGGCTATCTGGTCGAGGGCGCGTATACGGCATCCGTCTCAGCAAAAATTGCCCGTGATATGGGAATTGAAATGCCCATTACGGAGGCGGTTGCGGCGATTATAGAGGGACGGGTGGAAATCGGCGAAGCTATTGCAGCGCTGATGTCACGGCCTATCAAGCAGGAATAGGAGAAAGACATGCTTTTTGCGCTTTGGTGTACGGACAAAAAAGATCATCTTCAGGTTCGCATGGATACCCGTCCGGCGCATTTGGAGTGGTTGAACGGGCTTAATGCGGATGGCAAGCTTAAGTTGGCTGGGCCTTCTCTTGATGCCGACGGCAAGCCGATGGGGAGCCTGGTTGTTGTTGTCGCTGAAAATGCTGAAGAGGCAAGAACCCTCGCCGATGCTGACCCCTATGCCAAGGCTGGCCTGTTTGAGAGTGTTGATATCCGGCCGTTCAACTGGGTCATCAACAATCCTGACGCGTAAAGGGAGGCTTTATGGCTTACTGGCTTTTCAAATCCGAACCGTTCAAATTTTCCTGGGAAATGCTCAAGGCCAAAGGTGAAAAGGGCGAAGAGTGGGACGGCGTGCGCAACTATCAGGCGCGCAACAATATGCGGGCAATGAAAATCGGCGATAAAGGCTTTTTCTATCACTCCAATGAGGGGCTTGAAGTTGTTGGGATTGCCGAGGTCTGCGCGTTGGCGCATCCTGATTCAACCGCAGATAATCCGACCTGGGAATGTGTAGATATCCGGGCGGTATGTGAGGTGCCGAAACCCGTCACATTAAAGGATGTGAAGGCCAATCCGAAACTTTCCCAGATGGCGCTGGTCACGTCCATGCGTCTTTCCGTGCAGCCGGTCACGGAAGCGGAATATCTGGAAGTCTGCCGCATGGGCGGGCTGGAAAATCCGCCCAAGTAGCGCTCAAGCGAAATGAAAACCGAGCCGCGTCAGTTCATTCTCGACAATACGGCAGTCATGTCGCCGCCGCATGTGCCTGAAATCAGGCTTCATATGGCGGATGAAGCCCATGAGCTTTGGCAGAAAACCGAGGAAGAACTTGAGGAAATCGGCTTGCCGCCGCCCTTTTGGGCTTTCGCCTGGGCGGGCGGGCAAGGGCTTGCGCGCTATATTCTCGATCATCGCGAAATGGTTGCTGGCAAGCATGTTCTGGATTTTGCTTCAGGTTCTGGCATCGTTGCAATTGCGGCGATGAAGGCTGGTGCGGCAAGCGTGTTGGCCGTTGATATCGATCCCTGGGCCGGGTCCGCGATAACGTTGAATGCCTTGCTCAACAATGTGGGGATCGTTTTCTCGCGTGAAGATGTGGTGGGGCTGGAGCGCAGCGAAGCCGTTATTCTGGCTGGCGATGTATTTTATGATCAGTCTTTTGCCAAGGCGCTGATACCCTGGTTCGAATGGCTGGCAGGTGAGGGAAAAACAGTGCTGGTCGGTGATCCGGGAAGGGCCTATTGTCCGAAAGATCGCATGGAGGTTCTCGCCTCCTATCAGGTTCCGGTAACCCGTGCGCTGGAAGACAGCGAGATCAAGAAGACGACCGTTTGGCGGTTTTTATGATCTGCTTTGGCGCTGTTTATGCTGCCAGCTAGACAGAGCGAACAACGTGGGCAACATAGCGAGTGATGTCCACAGCGCGACCTGCCATCCCCACGTCCCGTTCTTGAAAAAGACTTGAGAAACGGAAACGCCGAGGAACCCGCCTGGAGCAAATTTCAAAAGATCTAGGATGTCGGTTGCCGTGTTGCTTAGTAGAAGCTGTTTGATAAATTTCATGCGCG
>JBNLGT010000100.1:0-10474 GCA_050306195.1 Ensifer sp. | reverse complement strand
AATATTTGCGTGAACACAGCCCATTCAAAAAAATGGACCCTTGATCCCCAGGCAGAAAGCCGCAATTGGAGTAGACTGCTAAATGGAGAAGACAATGACCGCCACCTATGACAACGACAATATCTTCGCCAAGATCTTGCGTGGTGAAATTCCAGCCGTTCGCGTTTACGAGGATGACGATTGTGTCGTCTTTATGGATGTGATGCCGCAGTCACCCGGCCACACGCTGATTGTGCCGCGCGCGGCTTCGCGCAACCTTCTTGATGCAGACCCGGCCGTCCTGTCCAAAATCATGCCTGTCATTCAGAAGATCGGCCAGGCAACCATGAAGGCCTTCAACGCTGACGGGCTGTTGTTCCGCCAATTCAATGAAGCGCCTGCCGGGCAGACTGTCTTTCACCTCCATTTCCACATTATCCCCGTACATGAGGGACAAGAGAGGCGGCGACATGCCGAGCAAATGGAAGATATCGAGGTTTTGAAAGCAAACGCTGAAAAAATCAAAGCCGCGCTTTAAAAACCAAGCAGATAGAGCCCAGCAGAAAGGCACGCGAGCGCCGCAGCAATTCCGGCAAGCATCCGCTTGCCTGCAAGCAGAAAGACGGCAAAGCCGATAACTGCCGCCACCACGCGCAGCATGACCGGAGAATCGGCGAGCACGCCGCCTGGGTAAATAATCTGCTTGGCGATTACGCCAGCAACCAGCGCCGTGGCTGTTGCCTTTACCCAGATAAAGGCTTCTGAATCTTCATTGAGCCTGCGTCCGGCCAAAACACCGAGCCAACGCCACATATCCGTGGCGACCGCGCCAGCGACAAAGATAAAGATATACGGCCAGAGATCGGCATTAATCATGCGCCGCACTCCGCCTGCGCAACGTGCGATCTGCCAGATAAGTTGCTGACCCCGCGACAAGACCGACCAGCAATATATCGAAATCCGGCAACAAAAAATGGAAAACAGGTGTCGCCGCAATGCCCAACCCAAGCGCCATATGGTTGATCCGGCTGGAACTTGAGCCCCAGAGCGATGTCAGAAAATAAATCGGCGTCAAAAAATAGAGCGTTCCCGCCAATATTGGCGGCAGGGTGGATACAAGGCCGAATAGAAAAAACACGAGCAGCGTGTTCAGCGACGTCAGTGTGATGCCGAAACCGGCGAAAAAAGCCACCCGGCAATCGCGCGGGATAGACCTGATGCGCTGAAGCGTGAACACCCAGGCGGTAATCGCCACGAAATGCGACAGCAGCAGGAGCGTTATGACACGGGTTCTTTGCTCGCGTATTTCCGGCACCAAAGCCGCCACCATCGGTGTCAGCCTGACAGAGGCTAGGCAAACAACCACGAAGGTTGTCAAGAACCCCGCACCTGAATGCATGGCGCTGACCAGAATCAATTGAGATGGCAGAGCCCAAACCGCAGCGGTCATGAACGTTGCCTGATCACGGTCCAGACCGCTTTCGTGCGCCAGCGCCGTAAAGCCGACAAAGGCCATCAACAGGATAAAAGCGGGCAGCGAAAATATCCCGCTCGCGCCGCGCAGAAACCATTGGCGCCGGGTACCCGGCGCCTCATCTGCAACATCCATCAGATGTTACTTCTTTTTTGGATCAACTTTGGGCACTGACCGCCGCTTCTTGGCAGCAGGCTTTTCCTCAACCGCGACAGCCTCTTTCACCTTGGCGGTTTTCTTGCGCCTCGGGCTCGGCTCGGCTTCTGCTTCCAGCTGCGGCGCAACGGGGGTGCCTTCGGGAAAATATTCCAAAAGCAGCTCGTCAGCCGTGTCACTGGCCGAAACACGCACAACGCCGCCATTGCGCAACTTGCCGAAGAGGATCTCATCAGCGATCTTCTTCTTGATATGCTCCTGCACAACGCGACTGAGCGGACGCGCGCCCATCTTTTCGTCATAGCCCTTGCGCGCCAGCCAATCCACGGCATCCGGCTGCAGTTCAAACGTTACGTTACGTTCGGAAAGCTGCGCCTCAAGCTGCATGACAAATTTCTGCACGACCTGATGAATGACCTTCGGCGGCAATGACGAGAACTGGATTGTCGCGTCGAGACGGTTACGGAATTCCGGCGTAAACAGGCGGTTCAACGCCTCCTCGTCTTCGCCCGTCCGCTTGGACGACCCGAAGCCGATGGCGTGTTTAGCCATATCCGCCGCGCCCGCATTTGTCGTCATGATCAGGATCACATTGCGGAAATCGATCTTCTTGCCATTGTGGTCAGTCAGCGAGCCGTGATCCATCACCTGCAGCAGGATGTTGAAGATATCCGGATGCGCCTTCTCGATCTCATCGAGCAGGAGAACACAATGCGGATGCTGATCCACACCATCGGTCAACAGGCCACCCTGATCGAAGCCAACATAACCGGGAGGTGCGCCAAGCAACCGCGAGACTGTATGACGTTCCATATATTCCGACATGTCAAAGCGCAGCAGCTCCACACCGAGCGAAGAAGCAAGCTGTTTAGCGACTTCCGTCTTGCCCACGCCGGTCGGACCGGCAAAGACATAACATCCGATCGGCTTGTTTGGCTCACGCAGGCCGGCGCGGGCCAGCTTGATAGCAGAGGAAAGCGCAACAATGGCGTCATCCTGTCCATAAACAACCGAACGCAGTTCCTTGTCGAGATTTGCGAGAACCATCTCATCGCTTTTCGAAACAGATTTCGGCGGAATGCGGGCCATTGTCGCAACGGTGGCTTCGATTTCCTTCTCACCAATTGTCTTGCGCCGCCGCGAGGCAGGCACCAGCATCTGGGCCGCGCCCGCTTCATCAATCACATCGATGGCCTTGTCCGGCAATTTCCGATCGGAAATGTAGCGGGCCGAAAGCTCCACCGCCGCCTTGATCGCATCATTGGTATATTTGAGATGGTGATAATCCTCGAAATAGGGTTTCAACCCTTTCATGATGGCAATGGCGTCATCAATACTGGGCTCATTGACATCAATCTTCTGGAAGCGGCGCACCAGCGCGCGATCTTTTTCGAAGAATTGCCTGTATTCCTTGTAAGTGGTCGAACCAATGCAACGAATGGAGCCTGACGAAAGCGCCGGCTTCAAAAGGTTGGAGGCATCCATCGCACCACCGGACGTCGCGCCAGCGCCAATAACCGTGTGAATTTCATCAATGAAGAGAACTGCGCCGGGAAACTCTTCCAGTTCCTTCACAACCTGCTTGAGCCGCTCTTCGAAATCGCCGCGATAGCGGGTACCCGCCAACAGCGTGCCCATATCAAGCGAGAAAATGGTGGCGTCAGCCAGCGCGTCGGGCACCTTGCCTTCGACAATACGCTTGGCAAGCCCTTCGGCAATGGCCGTCTTGCCCACGCCCGGATCGCCCACATAAAGCGGGTTATTCTTCGAACGGCGGCAAAGGATCTGAATTGTGCGGTTCACCTCGCTGTGACGGCCAATCAGCGGATCAATCTTGCCCGTCTTGGCCTTCTCATTGAGATTGACGCAGTAAGCTTTCAGTGCTTCCTGCTTCTTCTTCGTTTCATTCTCTTCCTGTTCGCTGCCCGTAGAATTTGAGGCCTCGTCACTTTCTTCCGCCCCGCGCGGCGAACGCACCTCGCTGCCGCCCGGGCGCTTTCCTATTCCATGGGAAATGTAGTTGACCGCGTCATAACGGGTCATTTCCTGCTCCTGCAGGAAAAAGGCCGCGTGGCTTTCACGCTCGGCAAAGATTGCGACCAAAACATTCGCGCCGGTGACTTCCTCACGGCCCGACGACTGAACGTGAATAACCGCGCGCTGAATAACACGCTGGAATCCCGCAGTTGGTTTGGAATCCTCGTCATAGCCGGTAATCAGACTGGCAAGCTCGGTGTCCACATATTCCGTCACAGTCTTGCGTAAAACATCAAGATCGACGCTGCAGGCCCCCATCACCGCCGAAGCGTCAACATCGTCAATCAACGCCAGCAGCAAATGCTCGAGTGTCGCATATTCATGATGGCGTTCATTGGCAAATGTCAGGGCCTGATGAAGCGCTTTTTCCAGACTCGGCGAAAATGTCGGCACGATGAAACCTCACTTCTTTTCCATGACACATTGCAGGGGATGCTGATGCTGACGCGAAAATTCCATCACCTGTGAAACCTTCGTCTCCGCAACCTCATACGTAAAGACGCCACACTCTCCCACGCCATGATTATGCACATGTAACATGATGCGCGTGGCTGCTTCCCGATCTTTCTGAAAGAAGCGCTCGAGAATATGGATGACGAATTCCATTGGCGTATAATCGTCGTTCAACAGCAGAACACGATAAAGACTGGGGCGTTTCGCCCTCGTTCTGGTTCGTGTGATGACAGACGTACCGCGACCTGGCGTATCGTCACCCGTTCCATCGTCGTCCTGCATTCGATACGGCAGTGCCGCCATGTTTGAATTCTCTCCATTCAATCCGGCCACTTTATGTTTGGACCGGAACTTATAACTATTTAGGTATTCGTCCTGTCATTTTAAGCCCTTCAATGAAGGCCGCAATGAGAAATCTTTCCAATCGCCGTCAATTTTTCTCATTTTAACAAGAGCTAATAAAAAAAAGCCGGCTCAAGAGAACCGGCTTCACTCAGTGCTGAACTTATATGCTCTTGATCAGGCTGCTTCGGCTGCGTCTTCAACCGCTTCCTTAACCTTGGCAACGGCAGTTTCGTAAGGCTTATAGGCATCCTTGGCGAGATCAGCATACATTTCGCTCATCTTGGTGGACTGCGAAACAAACTTTTCAAAAGCGGATTTGACGAATTCGCTCTGCAGTTCAACTGCTTCTTCCACACTTTTCACACCGGCAAGCTTTTCAACATGGGCAACGCCCTCTTCAAAAGACTTCTTGGTGTATTCGCTTGTTTCAGTTGCAATTGCCTGAAGCGACTTCGTCAGACCAGCGTAGTTTTTCAACATCGCATCCATGGCTTCTTTGCCCTTCTGGTTCGCTTCATCAAAATTGAACATAACACACTCCCGGTGGTTGGTGACGTCAGTGCTAAATCTTATGTGCATTGCACAATATTGTCAAGCAATTTGTGCAATGCACCCAACACCAGAAAGCCGAGCAACATCTTGAAAAGTAATATTATATTGCAAAATCGATACAGCTTGCGCCGCAGAAAGGCAGTACATTCCGCCAAGCTATTGGAAACTCAGAGATCAATGTCCAAAATTGCCATGGAAAAGTTGTAGGAGACTTCTCCTTCTTCGTCGTCGCGAAAGATGACCCCAAGGAATTCATCTCCGAGATAAACCTCAGCAGAATCGTCCTTCCGCGGACGCGCCTTTACAATCATCTGCGGGTTGAAAATGCGCTTCAGATAGGCTTCGAGCTTACGAACCTCTTCCGGGGTCACGGGCAAATCTCCATTCAAATCACCAAAGATGGCGCGCTTGTCGCATGGCCCTTCGGGGGCTGTAAACCCCCTACTCTGCCTTTCAACCGAGGCTTTGTTTCAAGACGCACAAAATGACGAAGCTCAATCGTCGCCAAGAAGGTGGTTCATGGAGCGCGAAGGCTCGTCACAACCCGCCGCGCCAACAACGCGCGCGGGAACGCCCGCTACCGTCGTATGCTCCGGAACCTCTTTGAGAACCACAGAGCCGGCGGCAACGCGCGAGCAGCAACCAACCTTGATATTGCCAAGCACCTTGGCGCCTGCCCCAATCAACACACCATCGGCGATTTTGGGATGACGGTCTCCGCCTTCCTTGCCCGTTCCGCCCAGCGTAACACCCTGCAATATGGATACGTTATTTCCAATTGTCGCCGTGGCCCCAACAACGAGACCTGTTGCATGATCGAGGAAAAATCCCCGCCCAATCGGCGCCGCGGGTGCTATATCCGTCTGAAACACGCTTGACGAACGGCTCTGCAGATAAAGCGCAAAATCCTTGCGGCCCTTGTTCCACAACCAGTGTGCAAGACGGTGGGTCTGAATGGCGTGGAACCCCTTAAAATGAAGCACCGGCTCAATGTAGCGCGTAACGGCAGGATCGCGGTCAAAGACCGCTTGAATGTCAACACGCAATATCTCCGACCACTCCGGCCAGTCCTGAAGCATCTCGTCAAACGTCTGACGCAGAAGAACGGCCTGAATATCGGGATGATCAAGCCGCTCGCAGATGCGGTAGATGACACATTCTTCAAGCGTATCCGCATTCAAAATGGTAGAATACATAAATGCAGCAAGGACCGGGTCGGCACTCGCTGAAGCCGCAGCCTCAATTCGCAGCTTGCGCCAGATCGGGTCAACGCTTTCAAGCAGCCCTTCTGCTTTCTTGTCGCTTGAAGTGTGCATTGCAGCTCCTTATTGCTGAATTCGAATACGCAATATAAGCCATCGGCACACAGTTTCAAATGGGCGGGGATAACAATGTCGTCAAAACGAGGTTTCGCCGACGATAAGCTGCAGGCCACATATGAGGCGCATATCGGTCGAATTACAATCAATCGGCCCGATCGCAAAAACGCTATCAATTCAGCCATGTGGACCGCGCTGCCCATCGCGCTCGACTGGCTGGTCGCGCAATCTGCCCGCGTCATTCTTCTGACCGGCGCTGGTGCGAGAGACTTCAGCGCTGGCGCAGACATCGCCGAATTTGATACACACCGCAAAGACGCCGAAACGTCGGCGGCTTACGAAAAGCTGAATTCGGAAGCGTTCAAAGCGGTGCGTCTTTGCCCTGTTCCCATCATTGCCCTGATCCGCGGCATCTGTTTTGGCGGAGGTTTCGGACTTGCCGCGGCAGCTGACTTACGCTTGGCAGATTCCACCGCCCGCTTTGCCATCCCCGCCGCGCGCCTCGGGCTGGCTTATCCCGTCGACGCGATGGGCGACATCCTGAACACGCTCGGCCCCCAATATGCAAAAATGGCGCTCTATTCTGCAAGTGAACTGCCAGCCGCCGCTTTGGTCGCTGCGGGTGGCCTGTTGCCGCTCGAAGAACCAGAGAACCTGGACGCCGCCGCCCAACAACTTGCCGAGCGCATCGCAGCCAACGCACCGCTTTCAGTAAAGGCGTCAAAGACGGCGATTAATGCGATTTCATCGGGCGACCGTGATCTTGAAAGCGACGCCAAAAGACAGGGCGACACTACATTTACGAGCCGCGATTATGCCGAAGGCAGGGCCGCGTTCAAAGACAGACGCAAACCGCATTTCACCGGTGAGTGACCGTTTCCAGAAACGCCAGCGCTGCCTTTTTGAAGACACGGTCGCCGACCGCCAGCATGTGATCACGTCCCGGAATATCGAGCGCTGTTGCGTGCGGCATGAGGACGGCCAGCTCATGCGGTGAACCCGCAATCTCATCCTTCGTTCCCACACCAATCAGCGTGGGAATTTCTATTCTGGCCGCCTGTTCCACACTCACCAGATCTCTGGATGTGCGAATACATGCCGCCAGCGCCAGCCGGTCGCTTTTGGTCTGGTCGGCAAAAGCGCGGAACATGCGGCCTCGCTCATCGTCAACATCGGCCAATGATGGCGCGAGCAACGCATCAGCAATGGGGTCCCAATCACCAACGCCAGACACCATGCCGATCCCAAGCCCGCCCAAAATAAGGGAACGAACCCGATGAGGATCTGCCATAGCAGCAAATGTGGAAATACGCGCGCCCATTGAATAGCCCATGACGTGTGCCTCGGCGATACCCAGATGGTCGAGCAGGCCGATTGCGTCGGCAGCCATGAGTGGAACACGATAGGATTCCGGGTCATGCGGCTTGTCGCTTGATCCATGCCCCCGGTTATCGATAGCAATGACACGGTATCCTGCATCACCAAGCGTCTTGAGCCAGCCAGGATGCACCCAGTTCACCAATGCGCTTGATGCAAAACCGTGAACGAGCAGAATCGGATCGCCGGAAGGCTCGCCTTCGTCAAAAAACGCCAGTTTCAGTCCGTCATGATGGAAATAAGAAAATTCCGGCAAGCCAGCGACCATGAGATTTTGCCCTCTATAATTCGGTGAAATCCGTTGGCTGACCTATTCAATTGCCGCCTCAATGTCCACGTCAGGAACGGCTGGATTTCGCCAATATATTCGTTTTTGTCGTATCCGGGGGTGACAAGCGCTCGCTCGCTTGCCTATAACCGGCCCGTTGACGACGTTCTTGTGTGAACGTCTCTCCCGATTGCCAACTGTCGCGTAGCAACCCTCCTCGGGTCGCGTTGCCATGGGTAACAAAAAAGGAAGACGCTAATGAAAACACCACCAGTACTCGACCAGCAAGGAAATGACGGCGACACGATTGGCGGCCGAATATGGCGCGCCCGTGACAGCGCCGGTCTAACAATAGCCCACATTGCCAACCAGGCAGGCGTACGCAGAGAAACGGTCGCCCAATGGGAACGTGATCGTTCCGAGCCACGCGCTAACAAACTCGTTATGTTGGCTGGCATTCTCGGTGTTTCCCCAACCTGGCTTATGACAGGCGCCGGCGAAGGCCCCGCCGAATCCAATGATAATCAGGCCAGTTCTGCGGCTCCAATTATATCCGAGATCAAACGCCTTCAGTCTGAACTCGGCAATGCAATCAGAACTTTGGAACAACATCTCCAAAATTCTGCGCAGTAGGCACATTATAAATCTATCTCAGCCTTGAGAGAGCCGATTGATATGTGCCTTATACCCTCAAAATGACCCGGGACGGAGGACTCTCAAAGAATGGACGTAAGAGCAGCAGTGGCGGTTGAGGCGGGTAAACCGCTTGAAATCATGACGGTCCAGCTGGACGGCCCAAAAGAAGGTGAAGTTCTCATCGAGGTGAAGGCAACAGGCGTTTGCCACACCGATGAATTCACGCTATCGGGCGCAGATCCGGAAGGTATATTCCCGGCCATTCTGGGTCACGAGGGCGCTGGCGTTGTTGTTGATGTGGGGCCCGGCGTGACATCGCTGAAAAAAGGCGATCATGTCATTCCGCTCTACACGCCGGAATGCCGGTCATGCCCTTCTTGCCTATCTCGCAAGACCAACCTCTGTACCTCCATCCGCGCCACCCAAGGCCAGGGTCTCATGCCAGATGGAACATCGCGATTTTCTATCGGCAAGGATAAGATCTTCCACTATATGGGCTGCTCGACCTTTGCCCAGTTCACCGTGCTTCCAGAGATCGCGCTCGCCAAGGTCAACCCGGACGCTCCCTTTGACAAGATTTGCTACATCGGCTGCGGCGTCACCACCGGCATTGGCGCTGTCATCAACACAGCCAAGGTGGAGATCGGCGCAACAGCCGCCGTTTTTGGTCTCGGCGGCATCGGCCTCAATGTTATTCAAGGGCTGAAACTGGCCGGGGCCGATATGATCATCGGCGTCGATGTCAATAACAGCAAAAAGGAATGGGGCGAAAAATTCGGCATGACCCATTTCGTCAACCCGAAGGAAATTGACGGCGACATCGTCTCGCATATTGTCAATATGACCAAACGCAATGGCGACCTGATCGGCGGGGCGGATTACACATTTGACTGCACCGGCAATACGAAGGTCATGCGCGATGCGCTTGAATGCTCGCATCGCGGCTGGGGCAAGTCCGTCATCATCGGCGTGGCCGGCGCTGGCCAGGAGATCGCCACCCGGCCCTTCCAGCTGGTAACCGGACGTACTTGGATGGGAACGGCTTTTGGCGGCGCACGCGGCCGCACGGACGTGCCCAAGATCGTCGACTGGTATATGGAAGGTAAGATCCAGATCGACCCGATGATCACGCACACAATGCCGCTTGAGGAAATCAACACCGCATTCGATCTCATGCACAAGGGCGAAAGCATCCGATCCGTGGTCGTTTATTGATGAGCCAAGCCGGCTATCAGGTTGATATTTCAGACATGGGCGGATTTTCCGCCCATGCGCTTTATGAGCTTCTGAAATTGCGGGTCGACGTTTTTGTTGTTGAACAGCGCTGCCCCTATCCGGAACTTGATTGCAAGGATGTTGATGCCCTGCATCTCCGCTTGCTTGATGGTAATGAATTGCTCGCAGCCAGCCGCATCCTCACGCCGGTTTCTCCCGCCGATCCAGTCAAAATAGGTCGCGTGGTCGTTTCACCTGCGCATCGTGGAAAACGGCTTGGCGAGGCGGTCATGCGCGAATCGATTGTTGCCTGTGAAAGCCGATTTCCAAAACGTCCAATCGCGCTCTCGGCGCAAAGCCATTTACGCGACTTCTATGGCAGCCTCGGCTTTTCCATAGAGTCTGAAGAATATGTTGAAGATGGAATTGCGCATATCGATATGGTTCGAAAATGAAGCTCCCCGCCTGAACAAGCAGATCGAAGAGTAGCACCCAATGCCGACAATCTACGTAGATGCCGACGCCTGCCCGGTTAAAACGGAAATCCTCAAGGTTGCCGAACGCCACGGATTGAAAACGATACTGGTTGCCAATTCGGGCCTCCGCCCATCCCGCGATCCCATGGTTCAGAATATCATCGTCTCCGCCGGATTCGACGCTGCC
>JBNLGT010000099.1:0-10802 GCA_050306195.1 Ensifer sp. | reverse complement strand
GTTTGCGACGAAACCCCAATAGGAGTGCGAATGTAGTCGCAGATGTAAGCTTCAGCCACTCAATTGGCTCCTTATAAAGTGGGAACGACGAGGTCACCGATACGCTCGGCGACGAGGATTTCAGCTCCGGTGACGGCCTGCAATTCATCAAGAGAGATGCTCGTCAGCTTTTCCCTCAAGACAAAACGATTGTCGATGATATCGAACACGGCAAGAGACGTATAAACCTTGGTAACCGATTGCAGACCGGTAAGAGGCATTGTGCAGCGCTTCACCAACTTCGGCGCGCCATTTTTGGTTACATGGTCGGTTATCACAGCCACACGCTTCGCACCGTGAACCAGATCCATAGCGCCGCCAACAGCGGGAACGCCGCCCTTGCCCGTAGACCAATTGGCAAGGTCGCCGTTTTCCGCAACCTGATAAGCCCCCAACACCGCAAGATCGAGATGACCACCCCTCACCATCGCGAAACTGTCCGCGTGGTGGAAAAAGGCCGCGCCAGGTTTCAGTGTGATCGCCTTTTTGCCGGCGTTAATCAGATCCCAGTCTTCTTCGCCGCTGGCGGGCGCCTCACCAAATCCGAGCACACCGTTTTCTGTCTGATAGACAACCTCGCGGCCCTCAGGTTTGAATTTCGCCAGCATCTCGGGAAAGCCAATACCCAAGTTGACATACGAGCCGTCCTCGATGTCCTGCGCGGCACGCCAGGCAATTTGCGCATTAGAGAGTTTGATGGTGTCGAGTTGGCTGGTCATGGATACACCGCTCCCTCGCGATTGAGGATCTCTTCCTGTTTCGGACGCAACACTTCAACCACCTTATTGACAAAAATGCCGGGCGTTACGACGTGTTCAGGATCAATCTCGCCAGCCGCAACAATACGTGAGACCTGAGCAATCGTTGTGGTGGCGGCCATCGCCATCAGAGGATTGAAATTGCGCCCTGCCATTCGATAGGTCAGGTTCCCCATTGTATCGCCGAGCTCTGCCTTGATCAGACAGAAATCCGCCTTCAGCCAGCGCTCCTGTACGTAAGGACGCCCATCGAATTCGGCGACCGGCTTACCTTTGGCAAGCTCGGTTCCATAGCTGGTTGGCGTGTAAAATGCAGGAATTCCAGCACCTCCGGCCCGAATTCTTTCGGCCAAAGTGCCTTGAGGAACGAGTTCCAGTTCAATGGCGCCTGCAAGGTAAAGCTCAGTAAATACCTTTGGGTCAGCAGACCGCGGGAACGAACATATAAGTTTGTCCACCTGCCCCTGCTCGATCAGCGCGGCGAGACCAACGTGACCGTTACCCGCATTGTTGTTAATGACCGTCAAGTGGCGCGGTCCCGCATCAACAAGAGCATGGATCATCTCGATGGGCGCGCCTGAACCGCCGAAACCGCCGATCATGACTGTCGAGCCGTCCTTGATCGCCGCCACCGCCTCTTGCGGGGATTTGATTATCTTGTTCATCAGCAACTCTCTTATCGGGAGATGTTTCCGAGCGGTTCATCGGCGGAAATGCCATAGACGGCAAGTCAATTTGGTCACATATTGACATTTGTTCACATAGCGGAAAATTATGTGCGCATGTTGAACAAAACAGACTTTGTTGCGTCCTTCGCCAAGGGACTGCGCGTACTTGAGTGTTTCGGAGCGGAGCATTCCCGCCTCGCGGTTGCGGATGTTGCAGAGACAACAGGGCTGGACAGGGCGACGGCGCGGCGCTGCCTTCTGACGCTACACGAACTTGGCTACGCGACTTACGACGGCAAATATTTCAGTCTGGCTCCGCGCGTTCTCAGACTGGGCATTGGAGCGCTCGCCGCGTTACCCCTGTCACAGATTGTGCAGCCCTGGCTCGACCAACTTTCCGAGCAGATCGGCCAGTCGTGCTCAGTATCCATTCTTGACGAAACAGAGATCGTCTACATCGCACGTGCGGCGCAAAGACGGGTCATGTCGATTGGCCTCATGCCAGGCTCGCGTCTACCGGCCCATTGCACGTCGATGGGCCGTGTTCTTCTTGCAGCACTCCCGGAAGCCGAAACCCGCGCCATCATTGACAATTGCGCACTGACCCCACGCACACCCCGCTCTTTGACGGAGCCAGATGACATCATGCGCGCCATCGCTGATGCACGTTCAAACGGCTACGCCCTGGTCGATCAAGAGGTCGAACTTGGTTTGCGATCGCTGGCTGTCCCGGTTTACAACATGCGTGGGCAGGTTATAGCCGCTCTCAACACCGGCATGGCAGCAGTACACGCTGATACGCAAGAAATCATTCGTGACTTCCTACCGGCCCTTTTGCGACTGCAAGATAGTCTTCGCCGCTTGTTGAGTTAGCGTTTTTGGGCTCATTTTGAGCTAAGGACACCTGTAGAAAATTAGATAATTATCGTACGATTCCGTCGCGTTTCTATACACTTGGCCCGGAGCCCACGCTGTTTAGGGACTTCGCCGTTTCACGTCACTGGGGCCGAATTGGAACGTTAGGACGGCAACAGCTTGATCTCCCCGAAAACATAAACGACGCCCTGCCGGCACGCGATCGAATTCTCAGGTGGAAACGCAAGCGCGGATACCAAGACAGCACTGATAATTGGTGACAAAGTCGAGATGGCAATCCTCTCACGGCGGTCACCGGCTCCAAAACCGACACCAGCTTGCATTATAACGCCACATAGATATAATGACATAAAGATATCTTTATGTGGAGAGAGATTGATGCCGGACGCGCTAGACCAGCTTTTCGATAATGTGGAACAGAAAAAGACGGACGCTCGGGCTGCGCTTGAAGCCGCTGCACGAGAACGCATTCTCGTTCTTGACGGCGCGATGGGAACACAAATCCAGACCCTTGGCTTTGGCGAAGACCATTTCAGGGGGCAGCGTTTCGGCTCCTGTGATTGCCATCAGCAAGGCAATAACGACCTTCTGATCCTGACCCAACCCGCTGCAATTGAAGAAATCCATTATCGCTATGCAATCGCGGGCGCTGACATCATTGAAACCAATACGTTCTCTTCCACCTCCATTGCCCAGGCCGATTACGGCATGCAGGAACAGGTCTACGAGCTGAACAGGGACGGCGCTCGTCTGGCTAAACGCGCCGCCAAACGCGCTGAGCTGGAAGATGGCAAGCGCCGATTTGTTGCAGGCGCACTCGGACCAACCAACCGAACCGCCTCTATTTCGCCCGATGTCAACAATCCCGGCTACCGTGCCGTCACCTTTGATGACCTGCGTATCGCCTATGCAGAACAGCTGCGCGGCCTGATAGATGGCGGAGCGGATATCATTCTCATCGAAACGATTTTTGATACGTTGAACGCCAAGGCCGCAATCTTCGCCTGTTTTGAAGTCTTCGAGGAAAAGGGCGTTGATCTGCCGGTCATGATCTCCGGCACGATCACCGACCTTTCGGGCCGGACCCTTTCCGGCCAGACGCCCACAGCTTTCTGGCATTCGGTGCGCCACGCGAAACCTTTTACCATCGGGCTCAACTGCGCCCTTGGGGCCAATGCAATGCGCGCGCATCTGGATGAAATTTCCGGGGTCGCCGACACCTTTACCTGCGCCTATCCCAATGCAGGCCTGCCTAACAGTTTCGGCGAGTATGACGAAAGCCCCGAATTCATGGCCGCGCAACTGGAAGAGTTTGCCCGCGACGGACTTGTCAACATTGTCGGCGGTTGCTGCGGTTCAACCCCGGAACATATTCGGGCCATAGCTGACGCCGTTTCCAAATATCCACCGCGCGAAATTCCTGAAACGCCCGTTCATATGCGCCTTTCAGGTCTGGAGCCCTTCACACTGACCGACGACATTCCTTTCGTCAATGTCGGTGAGCGCACCAATGTGACGGGTTCTGCCAAGTTCCGTAAGCTGATTAGCGCCGGTGACTACGCGACCGCCCTCGACATTGCGCGCAGTCAGGTGGAAAACGGTGCGCAGATTATCGACATCAACATGGATGAAGGGCTGATCGATTCCAAACAGGTGATGGTCGACTATCTTAATCTGATCGCCGCCGAACCCGACATCGCCCGTGTTCCAATCATGATCGATTCCTCCAAATGGGACATTATCGAGGCTGGCCTGAAATGCGTCCAGGGCAAGCCGCTGGTCAACTCCATCTCGCTGAAGGAGGGCGAAGAAAACTTTTTGAAACAGGCCCGTCTCGCCAAAGCCTATGGCGCTGCAATCGTTGTTATGGCGTTTGATGAAAACGGTCAGGCAGACACCCACAAGCGCAAGGTGGAGATCTCCACTCGCGCTTATGATCTCTTGACGAAAACCGTCGGTTTCCCGCCGGAGGACATCGTTTTCGACCCGAATATCTTTGCCGTGGCAACCGGCATTGAAGAACATAATAATTACGGCGCTGACTTTATTTCTGCCGCACAGGACATCGTCGAAACTCTCCCGCACGTGCATGTTTCCGGAGGCGTTTCCAACCTCTCCTTCTCATTCCGTGGCAACGAGCCGGTGCGCGAAGCCATGCACGCCGTGTTCCTCTATCACGCCATTCAGGCAGGCATGGACATGGGCATCGTCAATGCCGGTCAGCTCGCTGTTTATGAAACCATAGACCCCGAATTGCGCGAGGCCTGCGAAGATGTTGTGTTGAACCGCCGCGATGATGCAACCGAACGCCTGCTTGATCTGGCCGAACGCTACAAGGGTACTGGTGGCAAAGAGGCAAAGGAAAAGGACACCGCGTGGCGCGGCTGGCCCGTTGAAAAACGCCTAGAACATGCCCTCGTCAATGGTATTACCGAATTCATTGAAGCCGACACAGAAGAGGCGCGCCAGAACGCCGAGCGCCCGCTGCACGTTATCGAAGGCCCTTTGATGGCCGGAATGAATGTCGTCGGCGATCTCTTTGGAGCGGGCAAGATGTTCTTGCCGCAGGTGGTGAAGTCCGCTCGGGTAATGAAACAGGCTGTGGCCGTTCTTCTGCCCTATATGGAAGCTGAAAAAGACAGCTCAGGAGGACAGAAAGCCGCCGGCAAAATCGTCATGGCGACTGTGAAGGGCGATGTTCACGACATTGGCAAAAACATCGTCGGTGTCGTGCTTGCCTGCAACAACTACGAGATTATCGATCTCGGCGTGATGGTTCCGGCGGAAAAAATCCTGCAAACCGCACGCGACGAAAAAGCCGACATCATCGGCCTGTCTGGTCTCATCACACCGTCGCTGGATGAGATGGTGCATATGGCCTCTGAAATGGAACGTCAGGGCTTTGACATCCCGCTTCTGATCGGTGGTGCGACCACAAGCCGTGTTCACACCGCCGTTAAAATCAATCCTCGCTACGAGGCGGGTCAGGCTGTTTATGTCACCGACGCATCGCGTGCAGTCGGTATTGTCTCAAATCTCTTGAGCGAGGAAAAGAAGCCAGACTTTGTCGCCTCCATTCAGGACGAATATCGCAAGGTCGCGGATGCGCACGAAAAGGCCGAGGCCGCTAAGAAACGCCTGGGCCTGGCTGCTGCACGCGCCAATGCGCACAAGATAGATTGGTCAGGCTACACACCACCCAAACCGTCCTTCCTCGGCACGAAAACGTTTGAGACCTGGGACCTGGCGGAGCTTGCCCGGTATATCGATTGGACGCCTTTCTTTCAGACCTGGGAGCTGAAAGGACGTTATCCGGCCATTCTCGACGATGAGAAGCAGGGCGCAGCAGCACGTCAGCTTTTTGATGACGCGCAGGCCATGCTGAAAAAGATCATTGATGAGAAATGGTTTGCTCCGCGCGCCGTTGTCGGTTTCTGGCCCGCCAATGCAGTTGGCGATGATATTCAGCTTTATCGGGATGAGACCCGCAAGGAGCAGCTCGACATGCTCTTCACGCTGCGCCAACAGCTTTCCAAACGTGACGGGCGCGCCAATGTGGCGTTGGCCGATTTTGTGGCACCTCAAGAGAGCGGCAAGGCCGATTATGTCGGAGGCTTTGTGGTGACAGCAGGCATTGAAGAGGTCGCCATTGCCGAGCGGTTCGAACGCGCCAATGACGACTACTCGTCCATTATGGTCAAGGCGCTGGCCGATCGCTTTGCCGAAGCGTTTGCCGAACGCATGCATGAGGTGGTGCGCAAGGAGCTCTGGGCCTATGGCGAGGGCGAAACATTTGCTCCTGAAGACCTTATCGGCGAGCCATATCGAGGCATCCGCCCTGCCCCTGGATACCCAGCGCAGCCGGACCATACCGAGAAAACCACCCTTTTCCGCCTGCTCGACGCCGAAAAAGAAACCGGCGTAAAATTGACAGAAAGCATGGCCATGTGGCCGGGATCGTCTGTCTCAGGCCTCTATTTCAGCCACCCCGACAGCTACTATTTTGGCGTCGCTAAAGTGGAGCGTGATCAGGTCGAGGATTACGCAGCCCGAAAGGAGATGACAATCGAGGAGGTCGAGCGCTGGCTAGGACCGATCCTGAATTACGTTCCCAAGAAGGAAGATCAGGCAGCCTGACGAAGCCATAAAAAGTGAAAGCGCAGCGATTCGAAAGTCGGTGCGCTTTCACTGGTAAGTCGACCGTCCACCGACCTAGCCGACCGCCATTGTCTGGTTAGAATACTTCTCGCAGGCCAGCTCGTCGCGCACATCAATGCTGCGGCAGGCCTCGTCGTTTGAGCGAAACGCGCAATCCATCACATATTGCAACCGCGCGCCGCGTTCAAAGTCCGGGTCCATCGCGCCGTGGCCTCGTATGCAGTCAATGAACCGGTCATAGATATCGAGGACCGGCGGTGTTTCCACCTCCTTCCAGGTTTCCGTCTCCATGTCGGCACCGAGACAGGCACGCAACCGGCTTTCAAATTTGAAGAACGTCACCTCCAGCGCACCCTTGTCTCCGTGGATAACCAGTTTCAAGTCGTTATGATGTCCGGAAGCAAAGCGAGACGCTGTAATGGTTCCTGTCGCGCCATTGGCAAGTTCGAGATGCATCAGGAAGCTGTCATTGGCGTCAAGAACATAATCGCCGATACGGTCCCCCTCCGCCTTGTGAAAGGTCTTCAGCCTGCAGGAAATTTCCGCCGGATCGCTGCCAGCGATATAGGTTGCAAAATCAATGATGTGAATGCCGACATCTCCCAATGCGCCCTTGGAGCCGTGGGCTGTTGAAAGCCGCCAAAGCCAGCGTGGATCCGTGCGCCAGTCACCCCAGACCGCATTTGTAAGCCAGCTTTGCAGATAGCTGGCCTCGAAATGGCGCACCTGGCCTATTTCTCCCGCCACCACCATTTCCGCCGCCTTTTGCAGCGCGGGCACCCGGCGATAGCTCAAGTTGATCATATTGACCACTCCGGCGGCTTCTGCTGCTTCTACCATTTCCCGGGCATGCATATAATCGGTTGCGAGAGGTTTCTCGCAAAGCACGTGCTTTCCCGCTGCAATGAGGGAAAGTGTCGTGGCATAATGCGCGGAGTCGGGCGTGGCATTGGAAGCCGCATCAAACTCGCCCCATGCGATTGCCTCCTCCAGAGAGGTAAACCGGTGTTCGATATCATACTTGTCGCAAAACGCTTTCAGCGCGTCGCTGCGCATGTCAACGCCAGCAACCACCTCGACGCCATCCATATCCAGAAAGGCTTCGGCATGCACACTCGCCATGCTGCCCGTGCCGAGAATAAGAACGCGAATATTTTTTCCAACGTCGCTCATTTCATAATACTCCTAGGCAGTAGAGCCGCGTCAGCGGTAGCCTGCTTCGCCGTCCTGATGCAGCTTGGGGCCACGTTCTTCGATCTTTTCAAGCGCAGACTCCACCGGCACATTCGGTGCGTCGTTGACATCCTGCACGCGCGCAATCGGATTATAGGCCCAGCGAACTGCGTTGCGGATCACGGTTTGCACATTCATGTCGTGGTAAGTCGGATAGGTTTCATGCCCGGGACGGAAGTAAAACACATTGCCCGCGCCGCGCTTGTAGGTCAGTCCTGAACGGAACACTTCACCGCCCTGGAACCAACTCACGAATACGGTTTCCAAAGGCTCCGGAACGCCAAATGGCTCGCCATACATTTCCTCGTTTTCAAGTTCGAAATGATCCGGCAGACCAGCGGTAATCGGATGGTTGCGACTTGTCACCCACAACCGTTCGCGTTCTCCCGCCTCGCGCCAGGTGAGATTGCAGGGCGTTCCCAAGAGACGCTTGAACGGTTTGGCGAAATGGGCAGAGTGCAGGAAAATCATGCCCATGCCAGACCACACCGCTTCGCAAACGCGTTCAACCACGGCGTCAGACACCTCACCATGGGCGGCATGCCCCCACCATAACAGAACGTCTGTGTTAGCAAGCCGCTCAACCGTCAGGCCATGTTCGGGTTCTTGAAGCGTCGCAGTTGTGGCTTCAATATCCTTGTTGGCATTCAACGCATCGGCGATGCAGGCATGCATTCCTTTTGGATAGAGATCAGCAACAATTTGATTCTTGTGTTCGTGCACGTTCTCGCCCCAAACGACTGTTCGGATCGTCATAGTATTTCTCCAGATCATGTTGTTCATTGACAGGCCGCTCCGGCTGGAGCGACCTGGGCACCGTCAGGCGAGAGGTTTGTCGTTCTCGTCAAAACGGTGAATGTTTTCCTGTCGGGGTTTGAGTCCGACAGTTGCTCCGCTGGCAATCTTCCGCTTGCCGCTCTGGCGCACCAGCACGGGCTCGTCGGAGCCGACTTCAACAAAAAGGTAGTTGTCAGACCCGAGATCTTCCGCATGAACCACCTCGCCGGTCCAAAGCGCATCATTCTCAACGAGATCAATGTGTTCAGAGCGGATACCCAGTGTGTGGCAATTGAAAGCCTCGGCAAATTTTCCAGTCAGGAAATTCATCTTCGGTGAACCGATAAAACCAGCGACAAAGAGCGATGCCGGATGGTCATAAAGCTCCGCCGGTGTTCCCACCTGTTCAACCCTTCCGTCACGCAGCACACAGATACGGTCCGCCAATGTCATGGCCTCCACCTGATCATGTGTCACGTAGATCATGGTGGCTTCCATGCCGTGGTGCAGCTTGGCGATTTCCAAGCGTGTTGCCACACGAAGTGCTGCGTCCAGGTTCGACAGAGGTTCGTCGAAAAGGAAAACGCGCGGATCACGCACAATCGCGCGGCCAATGGCGACGCGTTGCCGCTGCCCGCCCGACAATTGTTTGGGCAGTCGATCCAGCAGGTGACCGATCTGCAGCATGTCGGCAGCCTTGCGCACGCGTTGGTCCATTTCTTCCGGTGTAGATCCTGCCAACTTCATTCCGAAGGCCATGTTTTTATAAACCGTCATATGCGGATAAAGCGCATAGGACTGGAACACCATGGCAATTCCCCGTTGTGAGGGGATAATGTCGTTCATCAGTTGGCCATCGAAACGGAGTTCGCCGGAAGTGATGTTTTCAAGTCCGGATATAAGCCGCAGCAAGGTTGACTTGCCGCAGCCCGATGGCCCGACAAAGACCATGAACTCACCAGCCTTGATTTCGAGATCCACACCCTTAATGACTTCAATTGCGCCATAGGCTTTGTGGACGTTTTTCAAGATAATTTCTGACATTTGCTTGTCCCCTCGATCAGCCTTTAACGCCGCCGGCCGTCAGGCCCGCTACGATTTTACGCTGGAAAATGAGCACGAGAATAATGAGCGGCACCGTGACCAGAACAGAGGCGGCCATGATCGTACCCCATGGAATTTCCTGCTCGGAAGCACCGGACAAGAGAGCGATGGCGACAGGCACAGTTCGCTGGGTTTCCGATGACGTGAATGTCAGGGCGAACAGAAACTCGTTCCACGCACCGATAAAAGCGAGCAGCCCGGTCGTTACCATTGCAGGCCACAAAAGCGGAAGAAACACCTGCGTTATGATGACAAAGGGTGTTGCGCCATCAACGATGGCCGCCTCCTCAATCTCAATGGGCAAATCCCGCATAAAGGTCGTTAAAACCCACACGGTAAATGGCAGAATGAGGATCATGTAACTGACCACCAACGCGGGCGGAGAGTTATATATGCCCAGAAAGCGGATCAGCTCGAACAAGCCTGCCAGCACGGCAATTTGCGGAAACATGGAAACCGCAAGAATGGTCATCAACAGAAGGCCGCGACCGCGAAAACGGACCCGTGCGAGCGCAAAGGACGCCGTGACCGCCAGAAAGAGCGAGATGGCGACCGTGATGGTTGCAACAAGGACAGAGTTGAAAACGCTGCGAATGAAATTACGCCCGCCCAAAACGGCCAGGTAGTTCCCCATATCAAAGTTTCGCGGCAGATAGTTGATCTGGAAGAGCGCTGTTCCCGTCTTGAAGCTTGTCAGTATGGCGTAATAAAACGGAAAGACCGATATGACCACGATGACAACAACAATCGCGTAAAACGCCGATGTCTTTACAAGAGAGTTTTTCATCGATTCCCCTCCCCGGAAAGATCGAGCTTGCCCAGCCAGATGTAGAGCGAAACGAAAATGGCGATGATGGCGAAAAGCAGTGTCGATTGCGCTGAGCCATAGGCAAATTTGTCGAAGTCGATGAGGTTTTCGCGAGAGATCACCGACATTGTCTTCGTCGCCTTTGAATTCGGCGTCAGGACATAAACCAGATCAAAGATACGCAACGCATCCAGCGCCCGGAATATCACCGCCACCATCAATGCCGGACGAATGAGCGGCAGGGTCACCTGAAAGAACACTTTCACCGGGTGCACGCCGTCCACCTTGGCGGCTTCATAGATGTCCTTGGGGATCATCTGCAGACCAGCAAGACACAAAAGCGCCATGAACGGCGTGGTCTTCCAGACGTCCACGATCAGA
>JBNLGT010000098.1:0-10852 GCA_050306195.1 Ensifer sp. | reverse complement strand
CAACGGAATTCGAAACGAGCCTTCGAGAGAGCGTTGTCATGCAGCTGCGCGCCTGGATGACCCTTGGCAAGATCTGCCGCATGGGCGGCGATCTTGTAGGTGATAACGCCGGTCTTCACATCATTGCGATCAGGCAGGCCCAGATGTTCCTTTGGCGTGACGTAGCAGAGCATGGCGGTGCCGAACCAGCCGATCATGGCAGCGCCGATTGCCGAGGTGATATGGTCGTAGCCCGGCGCAATATCGGTCGTCAGCGGTCCGAGCGTGTAGAAGGGGGCTTCGTCACAATGGGCAAGCTGCTTGTCCATGTTGGCCTTGATCTTGTGCATGGGCACATGGCCGGGGCCTTCGATCATGACCTGGCAGTCCTTCGCCCAGGCAATCTTTGTCAGTTCGCCCAGGGTTTCCAGCTCGGCGAACTGGGCGGCGTCATTGGCGTCGGCTATCGACCCGGGGCGCAGCCCATCGCCAAGGGAGAAGCTGACGTCGTACCTGCGCATGATATCGCAGATCTCATCGAAGCGCTCGTAGAGGAAGCTCTCCTTGTGATGATGCAGGCACCACTTGGCCATGATGGATCCACCGCGCGAAACAATACCGGTGACACGGTTGATGGTGAGCGGGATATAGTGAAGGCGCACGCCGGCATGAATGGTGAAATAATCGACGCCCTGTTCCGCCTGCTCAATCAGCGTGTCGCGGAATACCTCCCAGGTCAGGTCTTCAGCAATGCCGTTGACCTTTTCCAGCGCCTGATAAAGCGGAACCGTGCCGATGGGGACCGGTGAATTGCGGATGATCCATTCGCGGATATTGTGAATGTTGCGGCCAGTCGAAAGGTCCATAACGGTGTCGGCTCCCCAACGGGTCGCCCAGACCATCTTTTCAACTTCCTCGGCCATGGAGGAGGTGACGGCGGAATTGCCGATATTGGCGTTAATTTTGGTTAGGAAGTTCCGGCCAATGATAACCGGTTCAAGCTCGGCGTGGTTGATATTTGCTGGAATGATCGCCCGTCCGCGCGCCACTTCCGAACGTACAAATTCCGGCGTAATAAACTCCGGGATTGCCGCGCCGAAATCCTCGCCGTCCCTGGCAAGTTCCTCCTTCATGGCCTTGCGGCCAAGGTTCTCGCGAATGGCAATGAATTCCATTTCCGGCGTAATGACACCAGCACGCGCATAGGCAAGTTGTGTGACGGCTTTGCTGCCATTTGCCCTGCGAGGTTGATGCAGATGCGGGAATTCCGGCGTCAGGCGCTCGCCTACCGCAAAGCCGTTATCTTCCGGTTTTACCAAGCGTCCGTCATAGGTTTCGGTATCGCCGCGCGCGGCAATCCAGGCCTCGCGCAGGCGCGGCAACCCCCTTTCAATGTCGATCGTCTGTGAAGGGTCGGTATAGGGGCCGGAGGAATCGTAGACCGTGACAGGAGGTTCGCCAGAGGTGGGATGAACGGCGATTTCGCGCATCGGCACCCGAATATCGGGGTGGATATCTCCCTCGGCATAGACTTTGCGCGATGCGGGCAGTGGCCCTTGCGTGATTTCGGGCGTGATGTTTTTGGCAACAATATTCATTTGAGGCTCCAAGTTTTTCAATTTGGAGACCCAGTTCGAAGCCGGAATGATGGAAAGACGCCTCAAGGTTTTATCCCCGCCGGGGACGCATCCTCGCAATAGAACTCCGGGTATCTGCCGGAATTGCTTTGCAGCGCTTGCACCGTCCCTACGCCAGTATGAACTGGATCAGGTTCAACGGGTCACTGCGCTGCAATCCTTCACGAGAATTGCCCAGCAGAATCTCAGCCCCTTGCGGGACCCCCCTGGTGAATGCGGGCATGATAGTCGTCATCAAAGAGCCGCGTCAACGGTGTTCTGGTGCGACATCGGATTGTCTGGATCTGTTTGCGGTTATCCGCTGTGGACAGTCGGCGGATTCTATCTCAGTGCGCCCATGAGGCCCTGTTTTGTGTTTTCGCATTGTTGGGCGGTGAACAGGGTACGGTGCTTTTTGCCCAGCGGCTGGCTGCTGAGTGTGGCGATGATTTCATCTGCCGTTTGATAGATATCTCCAATTTCCTGATTTCTGAGTGCGCCGATCATCATTTCGCGCGCAAGGCTGATCAGGTCTTCATCACCAAAGGCGCGGCTGCAGCCAATGGCAATTGCAATGGCGCCCAGCGCAGATTGGTAAGCGGGGTCATCTTCGTTGACATATTCCCTGGCGGCAAAGGTTGGAGAGGCCGCAGCCAGTCCGGCAATCAGTATGAAGAGCATGGAAATCCTGTTCATTGTCTCCTCCAGATCGGGCTTCACCTCGTTACGAATTAAAAAAGGGGAGCTTGCGGCTCCCCTTATTGTATGTCGATTTTGCGTCCCTTTACAGGGAGCAACGTTTTTGTGATCAGAAGTCGGTTTAATGCAGAATCTGGCTCAGGAAGAGCTTGGTGCGCTCGTGCTGCGGATTGTCGAAGAATTCCTGCGGGTTATTCTGTTCAACAATCTGACCGGCATCCATGAAGATCACCCGGTTTGCGACCTGACGGGCAAAGCCCATTTCGTGGGTCACGCAAAGCATGGTCATGCCTTCTTCAGCCAGACTTACCATAGTGTCGAGCACTTCTTTCACCATTTCCGGGTCGAGGGCGGAAGTCGGCTCGTCGAAGAGCATGATCTTTGGTTTCATGCAAAGCGAGCGGGCAATGGCAACACGCTGCTGCTGGCCGCCGGAAAGCTGGCCGGGATATTTGTTGGCCTGATCCGGAATCTTGACGCGCTCCAGGTAGTGCATCGCGATCTCTTCGGCTTCCTTCTTGGGCATTTTGCGCACCCAGATCGGCGCCAGTGTGCAGTTTTCCAGAATAGTCAAATGCGGGAAGAGATTGAAGTGCTGGAAGCACATGCCCACTTCGCGGCGGATTTCGTCGATCTTCTTCAGGTCGTTGGTCAGCTCAATGCCATCGACTATGATCTTGCCCTTCTGGTGTTCTTCCAGACGGTTGATGCAGCGGATCATTGTTGATTTTCCGGAGCCCGATGGGCCGGCGATAACAATGCGCTCACCACCCATAACCTTCAGGTTGATATCGCGAAGAACGTGAAAATCGCCATACCACTTGTTCATGTTGATGATTTCGACGGCCACTTCCGTGTCGGATACCGTCAATTGGGTCGTTGCGGCTTCTGCCATTTTAATTCCCCTTACTTAATTCGTTTAGCTTCTGTGGCCGGTGTCCAGGTGGCGTTCCATGAACTGGGAGTACCGGGACATGCCGAAGCAGAACATCCAGAACATCAGGCCAGCAAAGAAGAAGCCTGTGATGGGCGTTTGGGCCGTTGCCCAATTGGAATCGGACAGGTTGAGCGTCACGATGCCCAAAAGGTCGAACATACCGATAATCGATACCAGCGACGTGTCTTTGAACAAGCCGATAAAGGTGTTCACGATCCCCGGTATGACCAGCTTGATGGCCTGCGGCAGCACGATCAGTCGCATTTTCTGCCAATAGCTCAGTCCAAGTGAATCGGCCCCTTCAAACTGCCCCTTCGGAATGGCCTGCAGGCCGCCGCGGATAACTTCAGCCATATAGGCAGAGGAAAACAGCGATACACCGATGAGTGCCCGAAGAAGCTTGTCGAATGTCCATCCGTCCGGAAGGAAGAGCGGTAACATGATGCTGGCGAAGAACAGAACCGTAATCAACGGAATGCCGCGGATGACTTCAATGAAGATAACGCAGAGCATTTTGATGACGGGCATGTTGGACCTTCGGCCGAGAGCCAGAAGGATGCCGACCGGCAGCGATACGGTGATGCCGAAGAAGGACAGGATCAGGGTTACCATGAGGCCACCCCAGAGTGGGGTTTCTACCGGCTCCAGCCCAAATCCACCTGCCAGCAGGAAAAATGACACGAAAGGCAAAATGATAAACAGCGCAAGGGCGTTCCAACCCTTGAACGGAGCCTTTGGCATCAGCATGGGTATAAGAAGAGCAACGAAGCTGATGCCAACCAGCGTCGGCCGCCAACGTTCTTCGATGGGGTATCGGCCATATATAAACTGCTGGAACTTGGCTTCAACGAAGGCCCAGCAGGCCCCAGCCTGCCCGTCAGGCACAACACCGCCCGCGCTGACTGTTGCGCAGGATGTTCTGTCGCTGCCGACCCAAGTGGCGTTGAAAATCAACCAATTGAGCATTCCAGGCAGGACATAGGCAAGCAAGGCAAGTGCCGCGACCGACAGAATGATGTCCTTGGGTGTTGCGAACAGATTTTGCCTTATCCAGTTCACAGGGCCAAGTCTGGACGATGGAGCAGGCATGGCGGGCGTCATTTCGCCCCGAACAAATGCGTTAGAATTTGTCACGATATTACCTCTCCACCAGGGCCATTTTTGCGTTGAACCAGTTCATGAAGAAGGCTGTACTGATTGACAACGACAGATAAATCACAAGCCATATTGCTACGATTTCGACCGCCTGACCCGTTTGGTTCAGCATGGTGCCACCAACAGCCACAACGTCTGCAAAGCCAACTGCGACCGCTAGTGATGAGTTCTTGGTCAGGTTCAGATATTGGCTGGTTAGCGGCGGGATGATGATGCGCAGGGCCTGCGGGATAATAACCAGACGTGTGGTTGCTCCAGAGCGAAGACCCAGCGCATTGGCGGCTTCGGTTTGCCCTTTCGGAACAGCTTTGATGCCGCCGCGCACAATTTCAGCAATGAAGGCTGCAGTGTAGAATGACAGAGCCAGATAGAGGGATATGAATTCGGGACCGAGATTCGATCCGCCCTGAAGGTTAAAGCGACCCAACTCTGGATATTCAAATGAAAGCGGGAGCCCCATGATCAGGAAAACCACAATAGGCAGTCCAATGATCAGACCCAGCGACGTCAATAGTGTCGGGAACTGCTGCCCGGTATCCATCTGACGTTTGGTCGCCCAGCGAGATATGACTATCGAGGCTATAATTCCCAGGAGAAAGGCGATCCCAACATAGCCGAAGCCGTCTTCCGGAATGAACTTTGGCGTCGCCAATCCACGGTTGTTCAAATAGCTGCCGAAGGGCAGTTCCAGTGAATCCCTTGCATTTGGGAGAACCGAAAGCACACCCTTGTACCAGAAGAAGATAACAAGAAGCGGCGGAATGTTACGGAAAATTTCTACGTAAACCTGACAAATCTTGGCGATAAGCCAGTTGTGGGACAAGCGGCCAATACCGATCAGAAATCCGATGACCGAAGCCGTTATGATACCAGCAATCGCCACCTGGACTGTATTGAGAAGGCCCACGATGAGCGCACGGCCGTAGGTGGAATCACTTGAATAATCGATCAGGCTTTGCCCGATGTCGAAACCGGCTCGGCCTTTCAGGAAGTCGAACCCGGACGCGATGTTCGCCTTTTGAAGATTATGGATGGTATTCTGAGTGACCATCCAGACAAACAAGGCCAGAAGAACAACCGTCAGAACCTGGTAGAATATGCTGCGAGCATTCGGATCATATATGAGCGAAACCTTGCCCTCCGAACTGCCATCCGTCGAGCTGAGTGCGTGATCTGCCATCACTACTTTCCCCATTATTATATGCTCTTTTCGAGCTATTATTGCCCTATGAGGGGCTCTTTGGGAACCGGAAGGCGCAATTTGCGCCTTCCAGCTTTTTGGTTGTCAAGATTAGCGGATCGGCGGGCCGTACTGCAGACCACCCTTGGTCCACAGAGCGTTGATGCCGCGTTCGATCTTAATCGGCGTTTCCGGACCAATGTTGCGAGCGAAAACTTCGCCGTAGTTGCCAACATTCTTGATGACATTGTAGGCCCAGTCGTTGTCGAGGCCCAGATCTGCACCGATCTTGGTGCCTTCTTCAGAACCAAGCATACGCTTGATGCCAGGACCGCCGTTGGCCTTCATGTCGTCAACGTTAGCCGACGTGATTCCAGCTTCTTCAGCATTGATCATCGCGTAATGAACCCAGCTGACAATGTCGAGCCACTGGTCATCACCCTGGCGAACAGCCGGGCCAAGCGGCTCTTTGGAGATCACTTCCGGCAGAACCATGTTTTCGTCCGGGTTCTTCAGGTTGAGACGGATAGCATAGAGACCCGACTGGTCAGTCGTGTAAACGTCGCAACGGCCGGCATCATAAGCGCCGGTAGCGTCAGCTTCTTTTTCAAAAACAACAGGCTTGTATTCCATGTTGTTGGCCTTGAAGTAGTCAGCAACGTTCAGCTCGGTGGTCGTACCGGTCTGTACGCAGACAGCTGCGCCGGAAAGCTCAAGTGCTGAATTTACGCCGAGGCTCTTTTTGACCATGAAGCCCTGACCGTCGTAGTAGTTGACGGAACGGAAGTTGAAGCCAAGTGATGTGTCACGGCTGATCGTCCAGGTCGTGTTACGCGTAAGAACGTCAACTTCGCCAGACTGAAGCGCCGGGAAACGGTCCTTGGAAGACAGGGGCGTGAACTTTGCCTTGCTCGCGTCGCCGAAGATAGCTGCAGCAATGCCGCGGCAGTAGTCAACGTCTAGACCAGACCATTCACCCTTGTCGTCCGGGTTCGAGAAACCAGGAATGCCCTGGCTCACGCCGCACTGTACGAAGCCCTTTGCTTTAACGTCTTCCAGCGTGGTTGCCGAAGCAGCTTGCGCGCCCATGCCAACAATGGCAGCGCCCAGTGCCGCAGACAAAAGCTTTTTGTTCATGATGTACAACCTTTTTCTGTTGTTATTTGCTTTTCCGCCCAGTCGGACTTTCCCTGTCCTGGCTGCAGGCGGTGCTCGTCAACCTCCCGGAGCGAGCCCGGCTATCTCATGCAGAATGACGTGGCCGGTCAACCCAAATTCGCAACTTTTTTGCAAAAATGATGCGCAGTGCCCCCCTATTTGATGAATTCGAGGGCAAATAGATGAAAAATGAGCGCCGATTGCCAAATTTAGAGCCAATTGGGGTTTGGATGATAGAAATTATTATCGTGAAAATGGCGATTTTGCTTACGATTGACGGCCATAGCGGTGCGCGACTATGGATGGCTGCCCATTAGCAGGATGAAAGAGCAGGACCGATGAGCGCAGACAGACAAGTGAAGAATGAGAAATTGGGGATCCATACACGGCTTGCCCACGGGGGGCATGATCCGCATTCATTTCACGGGTTTGTAAATCCGCCGGTTGTTCATGCCTCAACGGTGCTGTTTCCCGATGCCAAGACGATGTTGTCTGGCGGCCAGAAATATACCTATGGGACGCATGGCACACCGACGACGGATGCTCTTTGCGAGATGGTCAACGTGCTCGAGGGGGCGGCGGGTACGATTATTGTTCCTTCCGGGCTTGCCGCGATTTCGATTCCCTTCCTGGCTTTCTTGAAGCCGGGCGATCATGCGCTGATTGTTGACTCTGTTTATGCGCCCACCCGGCGTTTTTGTAACAAGCTGCTCAGCAGGCTAGGCGTTGAGGTCGAATATTATGATCCTGCAATTGGCCGCGATATAGAGACCTTGATCAAAACGAATACCAAACTTGTTCACACCGAGTCGCCGGGCTCCAATACATTTGAAATGCAGGATATTCCCGCAATTGCGGATATTGCCCACCGTTACGATGCAATCGTGACAATGGACAACACCTGGGCAACACCGGTGTTATTCAAGCCGCTCGAATTCGGGGTTGATATCTCGATCAATGCGGCGACCAAATATCAGTCCGGGCATTCCGACATTCTTATGGGGCTGGTCTCCGCCAATGAGGCCACATGGCCGCAGTTGAGCGAAACCAATATGGTCATGGGCATGTGCGGCTCACCGGATGATGCTTATCAGATTTTGCGTGGACTTCGCACGATGGGCGTTCGCTTGGAGCGCCATCAGGAGAGCGCGCTTAAAGTGGCGCGCTGGTTGGAAGAAAGGGATGATGTTGAAACTGTTCTTCACCCCGCATTGCCCAGCTTTCCAGGGCACGATCTTTGGAAACGTGATTTCAAAGGCGCCAGTGGCATTTTTTCCTTTGTGCTCAAGGGCGATGAAGCATCACGCGTAGCCAAAGCCAGTGCATTTCTGGATGCGCTACGGATTTTCGGTCTCGGCTATTCCTGGGGCGGCTATGAGAGCCTGGCGGTCAAGGTTAACCTTGCCGACCGGACGATCTGCAAGGGGCCGGAAGGCGGCGCTTTGCTGCGACTGCAGATCGGACTGGAAGATGTTGACGACATTATCGCCGATCTTGAGCGCGGATTTGCCGCTGCTGCCCAAGTGTAGCGGTCACTTATTCAGGAACCCGCGTCATAGCCGTAAATCCAGTCAAGCCCTGCAGCGAGCTTTGCAGGCGGGGCAAGCGCGAACACAATATCGCGCGCTAGCCGGATCGGTCCGAATGCATGATAGGCGAAGCGGTTGAAATCGCCACGGGCGCGGACCTTGGCGACGCGTGCCTGACGCTCCGTTTGATAGCGTGAAAGCGCTTGCTCGAGCGGGTAGGCGCTGGCGAGAGCTGCCAGCCGGTAGCTATCTTCAATTGCCATGACAGCGCCCTGAGCAGCAAAGGGCAGCATGGCATGCGCGGCATCGCCCGTAAGCGCCACAGATTTGCCATCGGTCCATTTGCCGTCGGTCACGCCAAACAGTGGCCACCAGGTGGCGTCTGGCGTTGCGGCGATGAGATTGCGAATGCTCGGGTGCCAGTCAGCAAACTGCCGTTTGGCAAAGTGTTTCTGGGTTTCGGCATCGGGTTTGATCGACCAGGATTCGCCCGGGTTTTCGCCACGGGCAATGGCAACCAGATTTTGGCCGCCAACTTCGCGCAGCGGATAAGACACCAGATGCGTGTGGGCGCCGAGGAAACCGGTAACGCGATCTGCGGATAGAAAATTGGGCGCGTCTGCCGCAGGAATAACAAATCGCCATGCAACGAAGCCTGAAAATGAAGGGTTGCCATGTCCTGCTACAAGGTGGCGGGTTCGTGACCAGACCCCGTCAGCGCCGACAATCAATTGCGGCTCTTCGCCGGTAATATTTTTGATTGTCTGTGCGGACACAATCTCCATGCGTTGCCCCAGATGAAGCGTGCAAAGGGGCTCTGATTCGACCGCCTGAAGAAGTAGTTTCTGAAGTGTCGCGCGGTGAAGAACGGCGTAAGGAGCGCCCCATTTTTGAATTGCGCTTTCACCTGCTTCAATACGTGTGAGCAGCCGCAGGTTTCTGCCTGAGGCAAGATCAATGGATCTGGGCAGCGTCCACTGTGTTTCAAACAGCTCGCTCAGGCCAAGATAACCCAAAATTCGAGTCGCATTGGGCGAAAGCTGGAGGCCCGCTCCAACCTCTGTCAGGCTCTCGGCCTGTTCAATGATGTTACTTGCTATGCCACGACGTGCAAATGCAAGCGCCGCAACGAGGCCAGCTACGCCCGCGCCGACGATGGAAACTTTCTGAAGTGTCATGATTTTGCATTCGGCGCCACACGGGTTGGCCGTATGGCGTCGCCATTATGCGGCGATACCGTGAACGATGCAGCCGGGCGGGTTGGTCTGGGCTTCTTTTAGAGAATGATTGAAGCGGTAGAGGGTCGAACAATAAGAACAGACCTTTTCGTTGTCCGCGCCCATGTCGATAAAGATGTGGGGATGGTCGTAGGGCGCTAATGCGCCGATGCACATGAATTCCTTCACACCGACTTCTATAGCGGGATATCCGCCGTCGTTTTGAAAATGCGGGATGGTGTGACCGGCCATGTTTGCCTCCGAGGTATTTTCGATTTGTGCGGCACATTATATCGCTTCACAGCGAATGGGTAGGGGCCAAAGCGCCGCACGATTGTAATTATGTGCACATGCGATATCGCTGTGTTTTCAAGTCAGACGCGCAGCATGCCAGCGCAGATGATCGTCCATGAAGGTGGAAATGAAGTAGTAGGAATGGTCGTAGCCTTCGCGCATGTTGAGCGTCAGTTTAATGTCAGTGTTCCTGATGGCGTCTTCAAAGACCCATGGTTTCAGGCCGTTTTCCAAAAATCCGTCTGCGGCCCCTTGATCAATCAGGAACTCGCGGAAGCGAGCGCCGTCTTCAACAAGCGCGCAGGCATCATATTGCCGCCAGTCGGCTTTTTCCGGACCGAGATATTTTTCAAATGCGGGAGCCGACCAGTCGGCCGTCATTGGATTGACAATGGGGGCGAAGGCCGAACAGCTTCTAAAACTGTTGGGGTTTTTGAGCGCGATTGTCATGGCTCCGTGCCCGCCCATTGAGTGGCCGAAAATTCCCTGCCTGCTCATGTCCACATTAAAATGCGCGCTGATCAGGGAGGGCAGTTCCTCGGTGATGTAACTATACATGCTAAAATGCGCAGCCCAGGGGGCTTGCGTGGCATTGAGATAAAAGCCTGCGCCTTTGCCCATCTGCCAATTATCCGGTTCGTCCGCCACATCCGCGCCGCGTGGACTGGTGTCCGGGCAGACGATGATCAGGCCAAGCTCGGCGGCCAGGCGGCGGTATTCGCCCTTTTCCATCACGTTGGCATGGGTGCAGGTGAGGCCGGAAAGGTACCACAAGACAGGGCAGGGGGTGGACGCCGCCTGTGGCGGAACGAATACGGCAAATGTCATGTCGCAATTCAAGGTCTGTGATTTGTGCGAATAGACGCATTGCTCGCCGCCAAAGGCCGTGGCTTTTGAAACAATCTCCATGAATATTTTTCCTGCTATTTTGTAATCTTGATCGCCTTGCGGCAGAGCTGGTCAAATGTCTGTAAAAAGGCGGACCGATCGCGTTGTGAAAAGGCGGCGTTATATCCCTTGCTTTCTCCCGTCTCGCGTAAATGTGCGCCAAGGTCGCGCATGGCTGACGCCATGCCGATGTTGGTGTC
>JBNLGT010000097.1:0-11272 GCA_050306195.1 Ensifer sp. | reverse complement strand
CGTTTCGGCCAATCGCGGCCCCATACGCAAGGGCGCAATCTTCTCGGCGAGCCCGGTTCTGTCAGAGATTTCCACGGCCACGCCGCAGATGGTCGCCGGTCCGTTGGCAACCTCGAAGCGACCTTTCGGCATTTTGGAGATGAAGCGGTTGATCGGCTCTTCCTTGTCCATGCCAAGCGAAGAGTCATAGTCGCCGCACATACCTGCGTCTGACATATAGGCCGTGCCGCCGTTCAGAATCTGATGGTCGGCGGTGGGGATGTGAGTGTGGGTGCCAACAACCAACGAGACCCGGCTGTCGCAGAAATGGCCGAAACATTGTTTTTCGCTGGTTGCTTCGGCATGAAAGTCAAACACAATAGCGTCGGCCTGTTCGCCCAGGGGGGAGGCATCGAGGATGGTTTCAGCGGTTTTGAAAGGATCGTCCAATTCGGGATGCATGAAGACGCGGCCCATGATGTTGGCCACCAGCACCCGCGCGCCATTTTTTGCGATGAACATGCCGGAACCCTTGCCTGGCGTGCCTGCGGGATAGTTGGCGGGGCGCAGAAAATTGTCGTAGCGGGAACAGAAGGAAATGGCGTCCTTTTGATCCCACACATGGTTGCCGGTGGTGACCACATCGGCGCCAGCGTCAATCGTATCCACATGGATCTGCTCGGTAATGCCGAACCCGCCGGCAGCGTTTTCACCATTGACGATGACGAAGTCGAGCTTGAAATCGGAGATCAGTCCGGGGAGTTTTTGATAGACCGCATTGCGCCCTGTCTTGCCCACCATGTCACCGAGAAAAAGCAAACGCATGCGAATTCCTAACCTTCAAATGTCTTCAGCCCGCTTTCAGTGAGGATCGCATCAAGCTGCACGTCGTGCGGTTCCGCGGGCACCTTTTCCACTTTCTGAACGTCAAATGCAATGCCGATCAGTTTGGGGACCATTCCATTGGCGCGCAAGCGGTCAATGGCGCGGTCGTAATGTCCTGCGCCATAGCCAATTCTGTTTCCCGTATCGTCAAAGGCGGACAATGGTACGAGCAATATTTCGGGGTTTAGTTCTTCGGCCTGCGGTCCGGGACCTGTTGTGCCAAAGCCGGTTTGAACAAGAGGAGCCTCGCGCTCGAATGCCCGAAATACAATGTTCTCCCTGTCGAGTACGACAGGCAGGCAGAGCCTTGCACCGCGTTCGCGAAGGCGAGCCATGAGCGGGCGGATATCGACTTCGGAACGGATTGGCATGAAGCCGGAGATAATCGTTCCGGGCGGAAAGGCGATTTCCTCTCCACCGGTTTCGGCCATGGCGAGGCTTTTTTCTATTCGATCTTCAACGGCAATGGCGTCGCGCGCCGCAAGGCGGGCGTTTCGGATTTCGGCTTTTGCGGCTTTCACGCATGACTCCTGACTAATATTGGCGCGGACAATAGGCAAATCGGGTGGCGGAGCCAAGTCTTTCTCGGTCTTGTGATGCGTATGGAGTGATCGCATAGTCAATGGCAAGGGAGAATCGATCATGGCGCAATCGCACTCTATCTTCTTCGAGACCGAGCTGGGCTATTGCGGAATTGCCTGGTCAGTGGCTGGCCTGACCGGTGTGCAATTGCCGGACAAGACGAAGGCGTTGACAGAGGCGCGGATGCTCAAGGTTCGTGCCGAACCATGGATGGGAGATGTTCCCGAGCATATTCAGGGGGTTGTAGACCTACTGACGGCGTATGCCGCAGGCGAGGCCGTGGACTTTTCAGCCACAGAACTGGATTTTTCCGGCGTCGAGAAATTTGAGCATGCGATCTACGACGCGCTTAGACAGGTGCGGCGAGGTGAGACGGTCACTTATGGTGAGCTTGCCCAAAGAGCGGGGTGGCCGGTGGGCGCGGCGCAAAGCGTGGGCCGCGCCATGGCGCGTAATCCCTGGCCGGTCATTGTGCCCTGTCATCGCGTGCTTGCAGCGGGAAACAAGCCGGGCGGGTTTTCCGCGCCCGGCGGGTTGAAGACCAAAGAAAGACTTCTGGAGATGGAAGGTGTGTACCTTGATGGTGGCGCACCGATGCTGCCGGGACTTTTTTAAGCTTTGAACCGCCTAGTTTCGTTTTCAAGCTGATCCCGAACTGACGTTTTTTACGTGATTGATCATGTTTCGATCTTTGTGCGTAAAAACAAAAGTACAAACAGGGGCATGCCAAAAACGAAAAATATAACTCTCAATGGCAGGAGGTCAGGGTAGGCAATGGACAATGCTCCACCGAGGGGCAATGTGCTCATGACGAGAGCCGTTATGCGCTCCAGATTGTTGCGGAGAGGAAAGACTGTCAGAGTTATGCCCACGCTTGTAAATGCGGCCATCCACTTGAGCGATGAGACATAGTACTGAAACGGCAGAGCGAGCGATAATTCTGTGCCGTGTTTTGCCGCGAGCCCTTCGACCACGTAGATGACATTTTCGGTGAGGTCACCGAGACCAGCGAAAATCCCAAAAGCGAGCCCGATTGCGCCAATTAGCCGTCCTTCCTTCGGGATGAGCAAAAAGAGTGCGGCGAAGACAATCAGGTAACCAGCCACAAATAATGTATCAAGCGCCATGACTGCGAGCAGTTGATCAGCGTGATTGTTTATCAACTGCTGGATATCCGATGTCGGTTCCAGGGTTTGGGAAGGCTGAAAATCAACGCCTCGCGTAATCGCGAATGTGGCCAGGCCAGCAATCCAGCTGGTTGCCGCGCCAATGGCTCCAGCTCTCCCGGTGATTGAAATTCCCATTGGTTTGCTCCTAGCAATCTTTAAAAATATGATGTGTCATGTAATATATGTGACGTGTCATGTATTATGTCAATGTGATAATCTGTTATTGTTGTTACATGGCTTACGCCAATGGCCATTGGCATAAATTATTGAGGAGAGTTTGATGTCACCCGATCAGGAGCTTCGATATCTGATCCTGGCGGCACAACGCGAGGGGAGCCGCATGCTGGCGGCTTCGTTGCGCCGTTGCGGATTGACAGCCGCGCAGGCGGAAGTGCTTCAGGTTCTTGCCCGCTTTGCGCCAGTCAGATTGCGGGATCTCGGGGATTTGCTCATCTGTGAAAACGGAAGCCCCAGTCGACTGGTGAAGGGGCTTGTTGATCGTGGTTATGTGACACGTTCTGTCAGCAAGGAAGACGGGCGAGAACTGGTTCTGGAATTAAGCGGTGAGGGCGTGGAAGCATTGCATCGACTTGCTGGTGCAGATGACGCGCTCGTTCGTCATATCAATGAAAGACTGTCGTCCGCCGAAATCGAGGATATGGCGGCAAATCTGCGAAAGTTGCTACTTGGTACACAACCCGGACAGGCCCTTGAGAAAAGAAGGCAAGCGCCGGAGTAAGATAAAAAAACGCGCCCGGAGGCGCGTTTTCAAAACCAGAATGCAAAATGCAACTAGATGAGCTTCGCCATCGCAACTGCTGTGTCAGACATACGGTTGGAGAAGCCCCATTCGTTGTCGTACCAGGAAAGGATACGCACGAGGTTGCCGTCCATGACCTTTGTCTGTTGTGCCGCAAAAGTCGAAGAATTCGCATTGTGGTTGAAGTCGATCGAAACCAGCGGCTCTTCCGAATAGCCCAGAATGCCCTTCAGTTCGCCTTCGGCTGCAGCCTTGATGGCGGCATTGACCTCTTCAGCCGTGGTGTTCTTTGAAGGGATGAATTTCAGGTCAACCACGGAAACATTCGGGGTCGGAACGCGAATTGCGGAGCCGTCGAGCTTGCCCTTGAGTTCCGGCAATACGAGGCCAACAGCCTTGGCAGCGCCCGTGGATGTCGGGATCATAGAAAGAGCTGCGGCGCGAGCGCGGTAGAGATCGCTGTGCATCGTATCCAGCGTCGGCTGGTCGCCGGTATAGGCATGGATCGTTGTCATGTAGCCTTTTTCGATGCCGAATTCCCGGCTGAGGACATAGGCGACCGGAGCGAGGCAGTTGGTCGTGCAGGACGCGTTGGAAACGACCAGATCATCCTTCGTCAGCGTGTTGTGGTTCACGCCATAAACGATTGTCTTGTCAGCGCCGTCGGAAGGCGCGGAAACCAGAACGCGCTTGGCGCCCGCTGCCAGATGCATCGAAGCCTTTTCTTTCGACGTGAAAATGCCCGTGCATTCCATAACGATATCGATGCCAAGCTCGCCCCAGGGCAACTTCGTCGGATCACGTTCGGCCAATACCTTGAAGCTCTCCGAGCCAACGGAGATGACGTCGCCATCGACTTTCACCTCGTGAGGGAAACGGCCGTGAACGGAGTCATAGCGCATCAGGTGCGCATTGGTTTCAACCGGGCCGAGGTCGTTGACGGCGACGACGTCGATGTCCGTGCGACCGGATTCGTAGATCGCCCGCAGTACGTTACGGCCGATGCGGCCAAAACCATTGATGGCAACTTTTACAGTCATGGTGTTCTGCTCCCGCTTGGGTTTCCAGTAGTTCATTTACTCTTGCATCCCAAACCCGCTTTCATCAAACGGATTTGGGTGAATTGGCATTACCAAACCTGATGGATCTTCTGTTTGAGACAGGACAATCAGGCCAATTTAGCTTCGGCGGCGGCGACAATTGCTTCCGCCGTGATGCCAAAGTGCTTGTAAAGTTCCTTATAGGGGCCGGATGCGCCAAAGCCGGTCATGCCGATGAAGGTGCCCTTGTTTCCGATGAAACGATCCCAGCCCTGACGAATACCGGCCTCAATGGCAATATTGACCGGAGTCTCGCCGATGATGGCCGACTGGTACTCGTCACTTTGTTCTGCAAAGAGTTCAAAGGAAGGAACAGAGACGACGCGGGTCGCAATGCCCTTGGCTTCCAGCTGGCTCGCTGCATCAATGGCGATTTCCACTTCTGAGCCGGAGGCGAAAACAGTCACCTGAGCGTCGGCGGCAGAGCGAAGCTCGTAAGCGCCGGAGGCGCAAAGGTTCTCCTCGCTCATGATCGTCCGGGCTGCGACAAGATTCTGACGCGTAAGCGCAATCGCCGAAGGACGGTTCTGGCTTTCAAGAGCCAGCTGCCAGCATTCCGCCGTTTCGGTCGCGTCGGCGGGGCGGAATGTTAGAAGGTTGGGAATCGCACGCAGCGAAGCCATGTGTTCCACCGGCTGGTGCGTCGGTCCGTCTTCGCCAAGTCCGATGGAATCATGGGTCAGGACGTGAATGACGCGAATACCCATGAGGGCAGCCAGGCGGATGGATGCGCGGCAATAATCTGAAAAGATAAGGAAACCGCCGGAATAGGGGATCAGCCCGCCATGAAGCGCGATACCGTTCATGATGGCCGCCATGCCGTGTTCGCGTACACCGTAATGGATGTAGCGACCGGAAAAGTCTTCAGGCGTAATGGATGCTGTCTGGCTGGTCTTGGTGTTGTTGGAGCCTGTCAGGTCAGCCGAACCGCCGATGGTCTCCGGAATAACGCCATTGATGACTTCAAGCGCGTTTTCGGACGCCTTACGCGTTGCCACTGTGGGCTTGCCTTCAGCCAGTTCCTGCTTGTAGCTCGCGATGGCGCTATCAAAGCCGCCAGGAAGCACACCAGACATGCGGCGTGCGAATTCCGCCTTTTTGTCTGCGTCAGCTTCAGCCAGTCGACCTTCCCATTCGCTACGGCACTTGTTGGTGCGCAGACCGGCAAGTCGCCACGCATCAAGAATATCCGAAGGAATAACGAAGGGTTCGGATTCCCAGTTGAGCGCCTTGCGTGCGGCCGCAATTTCGTCCGTACCAAGCGCCGCGCCGTGAACGCCGTGTGTTCCCTGTTTATTGGGCGCGCCAAATCCGATGATTGTCTTGCAGGCGATCATGGTCGGTTTGTCAGACTTTTGCGCCGTTTCGATCGCAGCGGCAATCGCGTCAGGGTCGTGGCCGTCGATTGCCAGCGTGTTCCACCCACTGGCGCGGAAGCGAGCATGCTGATCAGTGCTGTCGGCAATGGATATGGCGCCGTCGATGGAAATGCCGTTATCGTCCCAGAAAACGATGAGCTTGTTGAGCTTCAGGTGGCCAGCAAGCGAAATTGCCTCCTGGCTGATGCCCTCCATGAGGCAGCCATCGCCAGCCAGGACATACGTATGATGGTCAACGAGGTCTTCGCCGAATTCGTCACGCAGCTTGCGTTCCGCCATTGCCATGCCGACCGCATTGGCGATGCCCTGTCCAAGCGGACCTGTCGTGGTCTCAATGCCGCTGATATGACCATATTCCGGATGGCCTGCTGTTTTGGATCCGAGCTGGCGGAAATTCGCGACGTCTTCAATCGCGATATCTTCGTAACCCGTCAGATACAGCAGCGAATATAGAAGCATGGAACCGTGACCTGCGGAGAGCACGAAACGGTCTCTATCTGCCCAATTCGGATGCTTGGGGTCAAACTTCAGATAGCGGGTAAATAGGACAGTTGCTATGTCGGCGGCGCCCATGGGGAGGCCTGGGTGGCCTGACTTGGCCTTTTCAACTGCATCCATAGAAAGAAATCGGATCGCATTGGCCATCCGGTTGTGTTTTTCACGAGACGTCATGAAGTGTTCCGCTGTTCCGGTTTCTGATCAAGGGCGCACATTTTAGGCCCATTGCAAATTCGCGGTGACAAATAGCAGGTGCGGTGCGCAAGTCAACAAAGCTGGCGCCTCGAATAGACCGCAATCACAGGGAAATGTATTCTGCGGATTGGCTCCTGTTTTATTCCGATTGCAGTCTATTGCAGGCTATCCACATAATGATCTGTTGGTCTTTATTGACGCTTGGCACGCCGCTTGACTAGTTTAAGTCTGCTTTTTGAAAACGACTTCATACGATTCTGAGTTGGCAAGACCTGGGAAGCGCACGCGAATGGTTCCTCCGGAAAAAACGGTGAAAACAGCAATTGAGGAACTGCGTAGTGCAGTCGAAGGGCTGGGCCGTGCATTTGACGGGCGCATGGAGCGGGAACAGGCGAGCTCTGAAATCAAGCAGGAAGTACGGCGGGCTCATGAGGACAGGGCGCGGTTGGCGCAGGAGCTGGACCAGTCTCAGTTTCGTGCGAACAAGCTGGAAGAGGTCAATCGCGAAGTCTCGCGGCGATTGGTGACGGCCATGGAGACAATCAGGGCGGTGCTCGACAGATAAGGGCTTTATATGGCGCAGGTGACGGTGCAGATTGATGGCAAGGCCTATAGGATGGCCTGTGAGGAAGGGCAGGAGGAACACCTGACCGATCTTGCCGCCCGTTTTGATCGCTACGTGACGCATCTGAGAAGTCAGTTTGGCGAAATTGGCGATACGCGCCTGACGGTTATGGCCGGGATTATGGTCATGGATGAACTGGCTGAGGCCACACGCAAGATGCAAGGTCTGGAGACCGAACTCGGTGAATTACGCACCAGCCGCGACAATATGCTTGCCACGTCTTCGAAAAGTGACGCCCTGCTTGTGGCCGCTCTTGGTGAATTGACCGGACAGATCAATGAAATTGCAGCCAAGGTTTCAAAACCGTCTCACGAAAAGAAACTGGTTAACTGAAATTCAGGCCATCTGAGCCTTTATCAATGGTCAATGGCTAAAGCCAAAATTGACTAGGATCAAGGCAGTCTCCCAACAACGTGCAAGTCTTAATCTCGCAAGCAACCGAAGCATTCGGTTGCGCTGCATGGCAGTGCAGTTTTTGGGAGCGAGCAAATGACCAAGCATGTTTTTTCATTCGAGTCGGGTAACGGCAAAGACAAACAGCTGCTTGGGGGCAAGGGCGCAAACCTTTGTGAAATGACGCAGATAGGGCTCAATGTGCCTCCGGGTTTTGTCATTTCGACAAAAGCATGCCTGGAATATCTGGACACGCCTGACCGCTCCTTGCCTGCTGGCGTCATGGATGATGTGCGAAAAGAAATTGCCGCCCTTGAGGAAAAAACGGGCAGAGGATTTGGACGCGCGGAAAATCCGCTTTTGGTTTCAGTTCGGTCCGGCTCGGCGATGTCCATGCCCGGCATGATGGATACGATCCTCAATCTCGGTCTCAATGCAGAAACGCTGAAGGGCGTTATCGCGCAAATGGACAATCCCCGTTTCGGGCATGACGCATTTCGCCGTTTTATCCAGCTATTTGGCAAGGTTGCGCTCGGCATTCCCGACGAGAAATTCGATGAAGAGTTTGAGGCTGTTAAGGCGCAGGCAGGCGTAAAGGCCGATGTCGGCCTTTCAGCTGACCACCTGCAGGATATCTCTGAGCGCTTCCTTCGTGTTGTAGAGGCTGAAACGGGCAAGCCATTTCCGTCGGACCCATTTGAGCAGCTCGAGATTGCCATCAAGGCCGTGTTCAACTCGTGGATGGGACGCCGCGCGATTGATTATCGGCGCGAATTTCACATCACCCCGGACATGGCCAATGGAACAGCCGTCAATGTTGTGACCATGGTATTCGGAAATTTGGGCGATACCTCTGCAACAGGTGTCGCTTTCACGCGTTACCCCGACACGGGCGAAAACCGACTTTATGGCGAATATCTTGTCAATGCGCAGGGCGAGGATGTTGTTGCCGGCATTCGAACGCCAAAACCCATTGCTGAACTGGCCAATGAAATGCCTGAAATGTATCGCCAGCTGGAAGAGCTTCGCGGCAAGCTGGAAAGCCATTACAGGGAAATTCAAGATTTCGAATTCACTATCGAAAATGGACGCCTCTATTGTCTGCAGACCCGAAATGGCAAAATGAACGCCACTGCCATGGTTCGAACGTCTGTCGAGATGCAAAAGGAAGGCTTGATCTCGAAGCAGGAGGCGCTGACGCGGGTGAATCCCGAATCCCTCGAGCAGTTGCTTTTTCCGCAAATTGATCCCGCTGCAGACGCCAAGCCGATAGCAACTGGCTTGCCGGCATCACCAGGGGCAGGTGTCGGAAAGGCTGTGTTTGATGCCGACAGAGCTGAGAAGCTGGGACGCGGCGAGGGGCAAAACGTCATTCTTGTGCGCGAAGAAACCAAACCTGAAGATATTCACGGCTTCTTTGCGTCTCAGGGCATTCTGACTTCGCGCGGGGGGAAAACCTCTCATGCAGCCGTTGTGGCCAGAAGCATGGGGCGGGCCTGTGTTGCAGGGGCCGAAGGCATTGAAGTCGACGTGGCAAAGCGGCGCGCCGTTATTGGCGATCATGTGATTGAAGAAGGCGACGTCATTACCATCAATGGGACGACAGGTGAGGTCTATCTCGGCGAGGTGCCGATGATTGATGCGCGCTTTTCGGATGAGCTGACAACACTGTTGAGCTGGGCGGACGAAGCGGCCCGTATCAAGGTGTTTGCCAACGCCGATACACCGGAATCCGCCGAGAAGGCACGCCAATATGGCGCGGTTGGCATCGGGCTTTGCCGTACCGAACGCATGTTCAATGCCAAGGAGCGCCTGCCGATTGTTGTTGAGATGATTGTGGCGGAGAACGACGAGGAACGTCAGGCTGCATTGGACAAGCTGCTGCCCATTCAGCGCGGTGATTTCAAGGGTATTTTCAAGGCAATGTCTCCTTACCCGGTCACCATTCGCCTTCTTGATCCGCCGATGCATGAGTTTTTGCCTTCGGAGAACCAACTGGTCGATGAGATCGGGCAATTGGAGCATTTGCGCGAAACCCTGTCCGGCATTGAGATACTGTCGGTATCGGCGGAAACGCTCTTTACGGCTGAGGATCGGCCTTCCGTCAGCGCTCCGGCGTCGCCACAGCTTGTTGATGATATTTTACGACGCAAGCAGAAGGTTTTGAAAATGGTTCGCAACCTGCATGAGGTGAACCCCATGCTGGGGCATCGCGGGGTGCGATTGGGTATCTCTTTCCCTGAGATTTACGATATGCAAATTCGCGCCATACTGGAAGCTGCGGCTGAGTGCCAGAAAGAAGGCGTTGAGGTTCATCCGGAAATTATGGTGCCGCAGGTGGCGGAAGTTGAGGAGCTGAAGATCATCAGGGACCGTGTGGATGCGCTGAAACAGGAGGTTGAAACCCGCTTCGGTTCGAGCCTCAATTTTCGCTTCGGCTCCATGCTGGAGGTGGTTCGCGGTTGCTTGTGCGCTGATGAGCTGGCGGAGGTTGCCGAATTTTTCTCTTTTGGCACCAATGACCTGACGCAGGCGACATTCTCATTTTCGCGCGAGGATGCAGAAAACAAGTTCCTGCCTCTCTATGTTGCGAACAATATCCTGCATCAAAATCCATTTGAGGCGCTGGACCAGCTTGGTGTTGGAAAACTGATGAAGTTGGCGGTTGCGGATGCGCGGGTAAAACGTGATGGCATGAAGATTGGCATATGCGGAGAACATGGCGGCCACCCGGCCTCAATCGCCTTTGTCGATAAAATTGGGCTGACCTATACGTCGTGCTCGCCGCCGCGCGTTCCAATCGCACGACTTTCTGCGGCGCGTTCGAATCTGGAGGCTGCTGGTTGAAGAATTATTTGCCGGATCGGCGCAGTTATAGCTGCCCGCCTCTGGCGCGTGAATGGAATGCGGATTATATAGCAGTTGCGGTCTGCGCTTTTCGGCAGGATATCACATCCCCGGGGCCTTACTCGATCCTAAGGGAGCTGTCCCTGTCCAGGCCCGTGGGCTTGGGCATATGGCGCCCACCTACTTTTGTAGGTTCCCGGGATCGTAAAAACATCCACCGGTCGCCGTGGATCGCACATTTTCCTGTTTTTCGGCAGTATTCTTCCAAGTGGTCGGTGGAGATGAGCTGCTGATATGGCCGCGCGAAGTACGAGCGCCCATGCACTTGAACCGTCACGGAGCTTGTGCCATGTGCTCATCAGCTGGAACAAAGCGGCGTTTACACGCCCAATTTGATGAAAAGGCAGGCCATGACTTTCAAGACTCTCGATGACCTTCAAAACGTAAGCGGCAAGCGCGTTCTGGTTCGCGTTGACCTCAATGTTCCCGTTCAGGATGGCAAGGTGAGTGATACAACTCGTATCGAACGCGTCGCGCCCACTATTCTGGAGCTTTCCGATAAAGGCGCGAAGGTTATCCTGCTGGCGCATTTCGGACGGCCGAAGGGCGAGGTTGTTGCGTCCATGTCGCTGGGCAGCATTGCCCCGGCCGTGGAAGCCGTGCTTGACCACCGAGTATTCTTTGCGTCTGACTGCATTGGGGATGTTGCCAAGGCAGCCGTGGATGCGTTGAATGATGGTGACATTCTTCTGCTCGAAAACACGCGCTTTCACAAAGGTGAAGAGAAGAACCTGCCTGAATTTACCGCCGCCTTGGCCGAAAACGGCGATATTTTTGTAAACGACGCCTTTTCTGCCGCT
>JBNLGT010000096.1:0-11507 GCA_050306195.1 Ensifer sp. | reverse complement strand
TCAACGAGAATATTAACATCATGACAGTAGTCTACAGCATTCTGGCCGTGATCATCACGTTTGGCGTGGTCTACAACTCGGCGCGCATTCAGCTTTCCGAACGCGCCCGCGAATTAGCAAGCCTGCGGGTCTTCGGCTTTACCCGCTGGGAAGTCTCCGGCGTTCTGCTGTTTGAGTTGACCGTCATTGCGCTCGCCGCCCAGCCGCTTGGCTGGGCCATCGGCTATTACTTTTCCAAGCTGGTGATCGACAATTTCGCCAGTGACCTTTTCCGCATGCCTTTCGTCATAAAAACCGCCACCTTTGCCTTTGCCAGCGGCGTCGTGCTGATCGCCGCCGTTCTGTCTGCATTGGTGGTGCGCCGCCGGATCGATCATCTTGATCTCGTGCGGGTTTTAAAAACCAGGGAGTAACACCATGGCCGGGTCAGTTTCCAAATGGGTCAAACGAGGTGTGATGGTTGTGGGTGCAGCCGCAATAGCAGCCGCCTTCATCTACGCACTGGAAGAAAAACCGGTGATGGTGGACATGGCGGAGGCAAGCCGCGCGCCTATGAAGGTGATCGTACGCGAGGAAGCGCAGACGAGGGTGCGAGATGTCTATACCGTTTCCGCCCCGATCGCCGGGAACCTTGACCGGATCGTGATCGAGGAAGGCGCAAAGGTCAAAGCGGGTGAAACGGTTGTGGCGGCGATCCGCCCGCTTGACCCTCCTCTGATTGACGAACGCAGCCGCGCGGAACTGACTGCGGCACGCGATGCGGCACGCGCTGGCGTCGCAATCTCGCGCGTGGACTTGAAACGGGCGCAGACAGGCCTCGATCAAGCCCGCTCTGATCTGGAGCGGGCGAAGAAGCTGGCAACCACCAGCATTATAGCCAGCAGCACGTTGCAGAAGGCCAATACCGCGTTGCAGGAATCAGAAGCGCAGGTCCAGGCTGCGCTCGCCACGATCGCGCTTAGGCAAGCCGAGTTGGCAACCGCCGAAGCACGCCTCATCAGCCCGGAAAACCAGAACCTGAACGATCCAAGCGGATGCTGCGTGGATATTGCCGCACCGGTGGACGGTGTTGTGCTCAATATCTTCGCCAAAAGCGAACAGCCCGTGCAGGCAGGTATGAAGATTGCCGAAATTGGAGACCCCTCCAATCTTGAGGTGGTTGCGGGGCTGTTGTCCTCCGACGCCGTGAAGGTGAAACCGGGCAGCGGCGCGGAGATCGTAAATTGGGGCGGGGAACCGCTAAAGGCGACTGTACGACGGATCGACCCCGCTGCATTCACCAAGGTTTCTGCGTTAGGCATCGAAGAGCAGCGGGTGAACGCCATTCTCGATCTTGATGAAACCGACCCCCGGCTTGGCCACGAGTTCCGCGTTTATGCGGATATCGCCGTATGGCAGGCTGACGATGTTTTGCAGGTACCCATTGCCGCCTTGTTTCGCGTTGGAGACAAATGGACGGTGTTCCTTGTGCGGGACAACAGGGCCGCCGAAACGCCGCTGGAAATCGGCCATATGAACAACGTGTCAGCGGAGGTCAAAGGCGGGCTTCAGCCAGGTGACAAAGTTATCCTATACCCAAGTGATACGCTGTCTGACGGCAGCCTCGTGGGGGCAAGACCTCAATAAGTAGATGCGAAACGTGATGGACAGGCCGTTGGCCACGACATAGGTTTCGGCCAAATCAGATTTGGAACCTCTCATGAAATACAGCCTGTTCCCTCTCACTTTTCTGGCTCTTTTCTCGGCAATGAAGTCCGGCTTTTCGGAAGATATGGCCACCCTGCCCGAATGCGCTCAGACAGGCTCGGCCAGCGTGTTTATCAACGGAAAACCGGCGCTGAAACTGAGCGACGTCACGTCCTGCCCACCGGAGCTGGTTGAGATTATTCCTGATGTATTCATTCAGGGGCAGCCGATGGTTCGCCTGCGAAGCGGAAAAGCCGAGAAAAGCACCTGCCTGGCCAAAGGCAGTGTGGATGTGACCGTGTCCGGCCAGCCCGCGCAACGTTCTGGCGACGCATCTTGTGTTGACGGCGACTGAACGCAAACCATCCCTTGCGTCGCTGGCCGCAATGACGCTATTCCAGGGCTCCCGCCGCTTCTCATGGTTTTTCTCAACGTGTTGCTGATTTTTGAAAGCATTCTGCCAATCTTCCTGCTTGTCATCGCCGGCGCCGCGCTGAAGCGGGCCCCGGTCATTGACCGCAGTTTTTGGCCCGGGCTGGAACAGTTCGGTTTTTATGTGATCTTTCCGCTTTATCTTTTCCTGACAATTGCCAAGGCCGATTTTCAGCACATTGCAATCGGCCCGCTGAGCCTGACCTATGGCGGCGCGTGGGTCGTGCTTGTCATCGTGTTGTTGGCGGCCCAGCCCACTTTGGCGCGGCTTGGAGTCAGCAAGGCGCAATTCACCACTGTTCTCCAGACCGCGACACGGTGGAACGGCTTTGTCGCGCTCGCAATTGCCGAAAGAACCGACGGGCCAACGGCCGTTGCCATCATCGCTCTATTGATGGGGATCATCGTTATCCCCATCAATCTGGTCAATATCACGACGCTGGTATGGTATGGTGGCGGTGAGCGGCATTTCTGGTTATTGATCAAGAAAGTCATTACCAACCCGATTGTGGTCGGGACATTTTTCGGTCTCGCCCTCGCGCTCACGAATACGCCGATCTATCAACCGCTCGATACCGCCATCAGTTTGGTGGCGCGGTCGGCGCTTGGCCTTGGCCTTTTGCTTGTGGGCGCAGGCTTGCGGCTTTCAGAACTTTCAAAGCCAACGCTGGCCACCTATCTTGGCGTCACACTTAAGCTGGTTGCTTTTCCTGTCGGCGTAATAGCCGCGACAACCCTTCTGGGGTTTGATCCACTGACGGTTCGAAGCGCAACGCTGGCGGCCAGTGTTCCAACGGCGTTGAATGGCTATCTATTGGCCCGCCAAATGGGGGGCGATGCGCCACTTTATGCGGCCACGGCAACATGGCAGACGGCGGCATCCTTTTTCACTATTCCCGCCATGCTGATGCTGGCCGATATGGCGAGTGTGTCTTGATACGCATCAAGGCGGCAAAGACAGTCCCGGGTTAAATTTGCAATGCTTTCACAATGGAGGATTGCACAATGGCCGAAGATGACGACAAGGACCGCTGGAAAAGCTTTACCGAGGAAATCGAAGTTGCCGGACATCAGCTCGTCGAGCGCATTCAAGCGCTGATTGCAGAGGGCAATGTCAGCCGGATGCGGGTTCGTTCCAGAAATGATGACGTGGTTCTGGATGTTCCGCTGACGGCAGGAGCGGTCGTCGGTGGCGTTGTTGTTCTGGCCGCCCCCTGGCTTGCCATTCTGGGCGCGCTAGCCGGACTTCTGGCGCATGTGCGTATTGAAGTGGTGCGCGAGGAAACGCCGAAGGAAAATACTCCGCCCGACAACGATCACTCAGACGCAGCCTGAATAAGGCAATATCTGCCTTCGCTGTGGTATCGCCCTGCAGGCGGACCTCCAGCCGGGCTAGCCGGACATGGTCGGCTCCCGGTCGGATGCAGGGCGCGAAGCCTGTTTACATAGCCTCGTCGCCGGAGGATTGACCGTGAAGCCGATGTGTTGGAATTTCGCGAACGCTTGGCGAGATCAGGTTTCCGGATAGAGCAGATCAACGATGTAGCGGGCGTCGAAACGCAGGTCGAGCATGCCGTAGGTATTACGCCAACCCGTAGCGAGACGGCTTTCGGTGAATGCATCGGCAATACGGCCTGCCCCCAGTCGGTTCAATTCCGCCGCAGCAGCAGCCAGCGCCAATTGCTCCACGAGAAGACGCGCGGTGCCCTCATCCTTTTCGCAAAGAGACGCGGCGGCGCGAAGCACATCCATTGTTTTGGTGCCGCCCGGACCCAGATCGCGGGCAAGTCCCTGGAACAAAATGTCGAAAAGTTCGGGCCCACGTTTAAGCACCCGCAGCAGATCGAGCGCCATGACATTGCCCGATCCTTCCCAGATGGCGTTGACCGGCGCTTCGCGGTAGTGGCGGGCGATTGGGCGTTCCTCGACATAGCCCGAGCCGCCCAGGCATTCCATGGCCTCGTAGATCAGTGACGGCGCAATCTTGCAGACCCAATATTTGATGACCGGGGTCATAACGCGGGCATAGGCCGCGTCTTCGGCGCTTTCCTGCGCGCCATCGAAGGCAGCGGCCAGGCGGAAGACAAGCGCGGTCGCGGCGGCCACATCCAGCGCCATGTCACCCAGCACACGGGTCATGATCGGCTGATCGATGAGCTTCTTGCCAAACACCATACGTTGCCTTGTGTGGAACACGGCTTCGGCCAGCGAGGCGCGCATCATGGCGGCCGAGGAAATGGCGCAATCGAGGCGCGTGAGTGTCACCATGTCCAGAATGGTGCGGATGCCAGCGCCCGGCTCGCCCAGCAGGTAACCTGTCGCATTGGAAAATTCGACTTCAGTCGATGCGTTGGAACGGTTGCCGATCTTGTCCTTCAGGCGCTGATAACGCAGGCCGTTATGCTTGCCGCTATCGCTCAGGCGCGGCACGAGAAAACAACCGATGCCCTCGGTGGTCTTGGCAAGCATGACGAAGGCGTCGCTCATCGGAGCAGACAGGAAGAATTTGTGACCTGTAAGACGGTAGACGCCTTCGCTCTCGCGCTTGGCGACCGAGCGGTTGGCGCGCACATCCGTACCGCCCTGCTTTTCAGTCATGCCCATGCCCAGCGTCACGGCGGTCTTTTCAGAGGCGGCGCGGTTGGTGGAATCATATTTGCGCGAGAGGATGCGCGGGCCCCAAACCCGTTTAACCTCGGGCGAAGCCATAATGGCGGCGACCGAAGCGCTGGTCATGGTGATGGGGCACAGATGCCCGCCTTCCAGCTGCGCCGAAAGATAGAAGCGCACGGCGCGGGCCTGATGCGCCCTGCCCTTTTCATCAATGGACGGCTCCCAGATGGAAGAATGCAGGCCCGCCGACATGGAACGGCGCATGAGCGCATGGTAGGCGGGGTGAAAATCAACCACATCCAGCCGCTCGCCTCTTGGTCCGTGGGTGCGCAATTGCGGCACGCCCTGATTGGCCATGCGCGCCAGATCCTGACTTTCCGGCGCTGTCACATAACGACCGATGACATCATATTCCTGACGCAGGGCGCGCGGGTAGTTCTGGGTGATATCAGTCAGCATCGGGTCGGAGCGATAGGCGTTGACGCCCTGCCAGAGCGGTGGCTGGTTCAGTTCCGAAAACAGATCATCGTCTTGATTGTCATGGGTCATGTTCGATCCTTGTTCCGGAATCGCAAAATTGCATGGGGATGAATGCGATATCGTGTCCCTCGTGTCCACCCCGGTCTTGCCGTGGAGCCTATCACAAATTATAGAGCCAAAAATCCTTTGAGAAAGTGACCTTTCATGGACTTCTTCCCGCATCGCCATCTGCTGGGCATCAAGGATCTCAACCCTCAGGACATTACCTATCTTCTCGATAAAGCTGATGAAGCCGTCAATATCAGCCGTCAGCGCGAAAAGAAGACCGGTACGCTCAGAGGGCTGACGCAGATTAATCTCTTCTTTGAAGCCTCGACCAGAACGCAGGCTTCCTTTGAGCTGGCAGGTAAGCGGCTGGGCGCTGACGTGATGAATATGTCGGTCGCCAATTCATCGGTGAAGAAGGGAGAAACGCTAATCGACACGGCGATGACGCTCAATGCGATGCATCCCGATGTGCTGATCATCCGCCATTCTTCCGCCGGTGCGGCAGCCCTGCTATCCCAAAAAGTGTCCAGCGCGGTGGTGAATGCGGGCGATGGGCAGCATGAACACCCAACGCAGGCGCTGCTTGATGCGCTGACGATCCGGCGCGCAAAGGGCACACTGGCGCGCAAGATCGTGGCCATTTGCGGCGACGTTCTGCACTCACGCGTGGCGCGGTCCAACATCCTGCTTCTTAACGCCATGGGCGCACGTGTACGGGTGGTTGCTCCTTCCACTCTGCTGCCAACAGGCATTGCGCAGATGGGTGTCGAGGTTTTCCACGACATGAAGGAAGGGCTGAAAGACGCCGATGTGGTGATGATGCTGCGCCTGCAACGCGAGCGCATGTCGGGCGCATTCGTGCCTTCCGTTCGGGAATATTTCCAGTTCTACGGGCTGGACGCTGAAAAACTGAAAGCCGCCAAGGAAGATGCGCTTGTCATGCATCCGGGCCCCATGAACCGAGGCGTGGAAATCGCCTCCGAAATTGCCGATGGTCCGCAAAGCGTGATTGGCGATCAGGTGGAAATGGGGGTTGCCGTGCGCATGGCGGTGATGGAGACGCTGCTTGTGTCGCCAAACGGGGGAGAACGCACATGAGTATCACGGTTCTCACCAATCTGCGCATCATCGACCCGTCGACCGGGATGGACGAAACCGGCGCGATCATCATTGAAGACGGCGTCATATCCGCCTGCGGGGCAACGGCAGCCAAAGGCCCCTTCCCGGCTGGCGCGATTGTTCATGACGGCAAGGGCAGGCTGGCCATGCCGGGACTGGTGGATGCACGGGTCTTCATAGGTGAGCCCGGTGCGGAACATCGTGAAACGATTTCATCGGCGGCGCGTGCGGCGGCGGCAGGCGGCGTGACATCCATTATCACCATGCCCGATACGGATCCGGTGATTGACGACATTGCGCTTGTTGACTTCGTGCATCGCACCGCGCGCGATAAGGCGCAGGTCAATGTCTATCCGGCTGCGGCCCTGACAAAAGGGCTTGCCGGCAAAGAGATGACTGAAATCGGCCTGATGAAGGAGGCTGGAGCTGTCATGGTGACCAATGGTCGCGAACCTGTTGTCGACAGCAAGGTTTTGCGCCGCGCCATGACTTATGCACGTGAACTTGAGGTGGTTGTCGCGCTGGAGCCACGCGAAACGCATCTGGCTCCCGAAGGCGTGATGAATGAAGGGCTGCTTGCAAGCTGGCTGGGGTTGCCCGGCATTCCGCGCGAAGCGGAAATCATTCCGCTGGAGCGTGACCTGAGAATCGCGGGACTGACGGGCGCGCATTACCACGCCGCAAAAATCTCGCTGCCGGAATCGGTCGAGACCATTGTGGCGGCCCGCAAACGCGGCGCGAATGTGAGCTGCGCCGTCTCAATCAATCACCTTTCGCTGAACGAAAACGACATCGGCGAATACCGTACCTTCTTCAAGCTCTCGCCGCCGCTTCGCACCGAAGATGACCGGCTGGCCATGGTGCAGGCGCTGGCTGATGGCGCAATCGACATTATCGTATCGTCCCACGACCCACAGAATGTGGACACAAAGCGCCTGCCCTTCTCAGACGCCGCCGACGGGGCAATCGGGCTTGAAACCCTGTTTGCGGCGGCCATGCGGCTTTATCATTCCGGTCAAGTGCCGCTGATGCGGCTTGTTGATGCGATGGCGACACGCCCCGCGCAGATTTTCGGGCTACCCGCTGGAACCTTGCAGCCGGGAGCCGACGCCGACATCGCCATTGCAGATATAGACATGCCCTGGGTCGTTTCGCTGGATAAACTGGCCTCACGTTCGAAGAACACACCGTTCGAGGATGCCCGTTTCAGCGGTCGAATCGTCGAAACATGGCGTGCTGGCGAACAGGTCTTCTCGATCTAGAGATGCTCAGCTTGGGAAGGATGAAAGACCCGCGGCTCAGGGGTGTAGGGTGGTTCTGAGCCGCAGGCCGATCCGACCACATACCAACAAACGCTCTAGGGAACCTGCGGGTATAGAGGTCAACTGCTTAAGCAAATCAATATTACGCCTTGTGATTGTATCCGGCAAGGACTTCACTCTAGTCAATTCTAAGGGTGTTATTGGTCGCGTTCGTTGTCCCGCAATATGGGCCAAGCTAACAGCCCACCTACATTGCTACCGGGGCGCCGGGAACAATTGGCAGATCAGGGTATTATTTTCCCCGCCGCGGCGCAGCGGCGCGAAGTGCATCTACCGAAATAAAAAAGAGAGGAATGGGACAGCTTTTCTAAAGCTGCGGTTTCGGCTACCTAATCGACAAATGAATTTCACCCTGCAATGACCAGTTTGTTTTGAACAACGGTTCTTGCAGGACGAACAATAAACGGGGCAAATGGCAGAATTCCACCTTTACGCCACCTTCGCCATCATTGGCGCCACAGTCATTGCCTATGCAACAGACCGCTTCAAGGTGGAAACCGTATCCCTGGCTTCGCTCACGGCCATCCTTATTCTGTTCGGAGCCCTGCCATTTACCCGTGACAATGGCTCGATTCTGGATGCGGGAACCCTGCTTTCCGGTTTTGGAAATCCCGCGCTTGCAACCGTTATAGCGCTCGTTGTTGTTGGCCAGGGCCTGTTTTCAACCGACGCCCTGGACACACCGGTTCGGCTACTCTCGCGGTTGGGCGGTGGACGGATTGTCAGTCCCACGCTGATCATCCTCGCGGTCACCGCCATCACCAGCGCCTTTCTCAACAACACGCCGGTTGTTGTCATCTTCATCCCCATACTTGCCGTCATCTCGGCGCAGACCAACACCCCGGGACACCGGATTTTCATGCCGCTTTCCTTCATCACCATTCTTGGCGGCATGACCACCCTGATCGGTTCTTCCACCAACATGATCGCGGCAGGCGTTGCCTCCAGCTATGGGCTGGAAATTGGCATGTTCGACATGACAGGCATGGGGATCATCCTGGCGGGGATCGGTAGTCTTTATGTCCTTTTCGTTATGCCGCGTATGCTGACCAATACGGAAAAGCCGCTTGCCGGTGGCATCCGACCGACCGCCGGTTCGCAATTTGTGGGCGAGATCATCCTCACACCCGGTCATCCCTTTATCGGCAAGCGCGCGCAGGCCGGACTGTTTCCCGAAATCAAGGACCTGATGCCACGCCTGATCCTCAGGCGGGATGTGCCCATTCTACCGCCCTACGATGATGTTGCCTTGCGCGAAGGCGATAAGCTGATTGTTACCGGTACACGCAAGGCGTTTCTCGATGCAGTCGCAAAGGGTGAAGCACAGGCATCCGGCGATGTGGGTGATGAGGATGTAGAGAATGGCAGCCTTGGCGCCCATTATCACCTGGTCGAAGCCGTTATTGCGCCAGGTTCCCGTTTTGCCGGACGTACAATCCAGCTCTCCGGCCTGCAGCCGCAATTTGGCGTTTCTGTTTTTGGCGTTCAGCGCAAAAACCGCATGGCGCGCACAACGCTTGCTGATATCCGGCTGGAGGCCGGCGACACGCTGCTGATCGGCGGCAAGCTGGGCAATATTACCTCCATGCGCGGCAATCACGATATCCTGTTGCTGGAACATTCCGCAGAGCCGGTGCCGCAGAAGGACAAGGCTAATCTGGCGTCTGCAATTTTCGCGGCCATCGTGCTTCTATCTGCCTTCGACATCACGCCAATTGTTGTCAATGCTATTGCAGGCGCAGGATTGATGATTGCGACGGGATGCATGACCGTACAGCAGGCAAGCCGCGCCTTCGACCGGCAAATTTATCTTCTGATCGGTTCCTCAATCGCCCTGGCGACGGCCATGGAAGTAACAGGTGGCGCGGCGCTGATTGCGCACGGTGCAGTGGAAGCCCTTTCCGGCAGCCCTGGATACGTTCTTCTGTCCGTTCTGTTCCTCTGCATGGCTATGATGTCGAATATCCTGTCCAACAATGCCGTGGCGGCGCTGTTCATGCCCATCGCGCTGGAGGCGGCCCATACGACCGGCATGCCGCCAGCCGCTTTCGCAGCAGCAGTCATTTTTGCCGCGAACTGCTCATTCGCCACCCCGATCGGCTATCAGACCAATTTGCTGGTGATGGGGCCGGGTCATTACAAATTCTCCGATTTCATGAAAGCGGGCGCACCACTTGTGGCTATCTTGTGGGTGACCTTTTCAATTCTTGCTCCTTGGTATTATGGTTTGTGATATTGATTTCCTGCGATTGAAGCCGCTTTAGAAAGACCGGATGAATACACAGCCAAATCTTGCGCCGCAGTTTTACCTGACCGCGCCTGCGCGGTGTCCCTATCTGGACGAGTTGATGGAGCGCAAGGTGTTTACGCACCTTGTTGGCCCCAAGGCTCCGGAAATCAATGATCTTTTGACCCAGGGCGGTTTCCGTCGCTCGCAGAACATTGCCTATCGTCCGGCCTGCGAAGGCTGCAAGGCCTGCGTGTCCGTGCGTATACTGGCCCAGGAATTCAAGCCCACGCGGTCTATGCGGCGCATTCTTGCAGCCAATGGCGATCTGGTTGCAAGCGAAACCGCTGCCGAACCAACGCAGGAGCAGTTTTCGCTCTTCAGAAAATATATCAGCTCGCGCCATCAGCAGGGCGGCATGTCGGAGATGAACGCCATCGACTTTGCCATGATGGTTGAGGATACGCATGTGAATACGCGGCTGATCGAATACAGGCTGCGCCAGGAAGGCGATGGTGTTGCCGAACGATACGCCGGTCAACTTGTGGGCGTGGCTCTGACCGATATCATGGTCGACGGCTCCTCAATGGTTTATTCGTTTTTCGATACAGAAATGGAAAAACGGTCATTGGGCGCATTCATGATCCTCGACCATATACGCAGAGCCAAAGAACGCGGCCTGCCGCATGTCTATCTAGGCTACTGGGTCAAAGGCTCGCGCAAGATGGAGTACAAAACCCGCTACCTGCCGCAGGAACACCTGCTCAACGAGGGCTGGGTGCGGATTGAGGCCTGACAGGCCAAGCGACCTGTTGCCCGTACAAACGGAAAAATCCAACAAAGGCAAGCAGACTGCGGCGTACGCCGCAATCAGCCTGAGAACCGGCCTGAGCGCGGGAAGCCCTTGGGCACGGCGCGCCCGGCTTGAGCACGGTCGCCAATCCACTCGATAAGCTCGTCCTTCGTCCGGGTGAAGCTGCGACCGGCGCTATCGTCCCAGGAAAGCCCCTCTTCCATCCGGAAAGTCCTGACATCCGATATTCCGCCATCCTTGTAGCGCTGCAGACGCACACCCTTGCCGCGCGCCATTTCGGGCAATTGTTCCAGCGGGAATACCAGCATCTTGCGGTTCTCGCCGATGACGGCCACATGGTCCCCCTCAACAGGTACAACCAGTTTTGTCTCATCGGGATGAGAGACATTCATGACCTGCTTGCCCTTGCGAGTATTGGCGATCATATCACTTTCGGCTGCAACAAATCCGTTGCCCAGATGCGAAGCCAGAATGAGCTTGCGTGATGGATCATGAACAAAAGCCGTCAGAACATCCTGATCATTTTCCATATCGATCATGATGCGTAGCGGTTCGCCATGGCCGCGCCCGCCGGGAAGCTTGTCAGCACCCAGCGTATAGGCCTTGCCGCCGGTGGTGATCATCAGAATTTTGTCCGTCGTCTGCGCCGGGAAAGCCACCTTCAGCGCATCGCCCTCCTTGAACTGAAGGTTTGACGTGTCGCTCATGTGGCCTTTCAGCGCCCGGATCCAGCCCTTTTCGGAGATAACAACCGTAACCGGCTCCT
>JBNLGT010000095.1:0-11534 GCA_050306195.1 Ensifer sp. | reverse complement strand
GAAATGCTGGATAGCTAAGGCGGGGCGAAGGCGGGGAAAAGAGTCGCAAGTCAAAGGCTTGGCGACGGTGGTTGAATCAGTTTTGCAGAGGCAAGAGTGAGCGGTTGGCACCGTACAGGCCGGGTTTTGTTCAGTCGGTGCCCGTTTGTTGACAGATGACCAGGCCTGACGTTGAAGAGGCGGGCAAACTGGCATCGGCAGATCACGGGGCCAACGTCAGCTGTGCCCGTTATAATCTGTCGTTCGCCCCACTTGCATCGCGGTTTTGAGGGCTATCAGTTCGCTGGCGAGGAAATCGACGAAGCGGCGTACGCGCAGGGTTCGGCGCAGGTCGCTATGGAGTAGGATCCAAAGGGTTTGATGCGACTGAAATTCCGTTCCCGGTACTTTTTCAAGTTCAGGGAAGAGGGACTGAAATATCACCGGCAATCTGGACATCCCGCATCCTCGCCTGAGCAAGCTCAGATGCATGTAACCCTCGCTTGATCGGTGCCGGATTTCAGCATTCGGAAAGGGAGAACCGGCAAGCAAGGAATTGTCTGCCCCCGGCCCCGTCCAACCGATCCAGGCAAGCCCCGCGCCACCCGGGCCGGCTGCGGGGATTTCCCGCTCAACATAATCGCGGCGTGGCAAAGGCTGCCACGACATAGCGCAGTATGCGACGGCCCACCACATCGTCGGAAACCTCATAAGCCACACGCAGCGACACATCGGTTTGCGCGCGTGTGATGTCTTCGACCTTGTCAGTGATTTGCAGATCAATGTCGATGCCGGGATAGGTTTTCGAAAATCTGGCCAGGATCGGTGAAACCACGTCAAAGGCCAGGATTGGCGGTAGCGAAAATCGAACGGTTCCGGATTCGGTGCGGTCCAGTCTGTCCACCCTGCGCCGCGCCGTTATGAATGTTTTTTCAGCCTCTTCGGCCAGCGGCAAAAGCGCCTCTCCCGCTTCGGTCAGCGCGAAACCACGCCTTGACCGATTAAACAGCCTGGTTCCGAACGAGGCTTCCAGTGCCTCGATATTACGCCGGGTCGTGACGTGGTTGGCATTCAGAGCTGCCGCCCCGGCACGCAGGTTTCCAGTGCGGGCTACGGTTAAAAAATAGGGCATCAGGGCCCAATCGCTTGGAGTCACAGTCATGCGTAAAGTTTCATATATGGAACATAATGCGTCAAATATTACCCTATAAGTTCAGTTTGTGAAGCGTATTTTCTGTTCAGAAACGAACGGAGATCGTCATGAAACGCAGAACATTTCTAAAGCTCACAACGTCCGCTGTGATCGGCGCCACGTTCTCAACCTCCGCATTGGCGGGGTCGCAGCCTGAGAAACGCACCATGAAGGTGATGGGGCAGACCATCGCCTATTTGGACAAAGGCGAGGGCCGTCCGGTCGTATTCATCCACGGCAACCCGGCTTCGTCTTATCTTTGGCGTAATGTCATCCCGCATCTTTCGGGTGAATATCGCGTGATTGCGCCAGACCTGATTGGAATGGGCGACAGCGACAAGCCAGTGCTGGCACACACATATACCGACAGCGTGAATTACATGTCCGCTTTTCTTGACGGGCTGGATCTTCATAATGCTGTTTTGGTCATTCAGGATTGGGGTTCGGGAATTGGCTGGCAATATGCGCGCACCCATCCCGACCGCGTCTCCGCAATTGCCTTCATGGAGGCCATGACGCCGCCTTTCATTCCCTATGAGAGCGAGGAAGCGCTGGGTGACTTCGGTGCGTTTCTCAAAGCGGTGAAAACGTCGGGCGTGGGCGAAGAAATGATCATGAACCAGAACGTCCTGATCGATCAGTTCATGCGCAATAACAGCCCGAAAGGGCCGCTGCCTGATGAGGTAATTGCCGAATACAACCGCTATTACCCGACGCCCGAAAGCCGCCAGATCCTCCTGGATTGGGTGCGCGAAATCCCGGTCGGAGGCGAACCAGCGGATGTTTATGACGCGACCATTGCCAACAACAACTGGATCCTTGAAAGCGATATTCCCAAGCTGATGTTCCATGCCGACCCGGGCGCGATCATTCCAATGGCGCAGGCCAAGTGGCTTAAAGGCCACCTCAAGAACCTTGAGACAGTGTTTCTCGGTCAAGGCGGACACTTCCTTCAGGAGGATTATCCGAATGAGATTGGGCAAGCTCTGAAGGACTGGTTGTCGCGCCACTGAGAATTCCAACGCCGCTGAAAATCTTGAGGCTGGGCTGGCTTGAAATTTGACCTTGTTGGCCCGGCTATCCCCAAAACGACGAAAAGGAAAAAGAGATGAAGATCACCCACACGATAGTTGTAAACGCCGCCGCCGAACAGGTCTGGCAGATGCTTGGCCCGGATTTTGCCGATGTTGCACGCTGGATGGCGGCGATCCCGCGTTCAGAGGCGATTGAAGGCGCAACCTTACCAGGTGCGCCGGTTAGGGGCCGCAATTCCTACCTGATCAAAAAATTCAATGGCATGTATCAGGAAGAAATCATCACCGGTTACAGCGATTCCGGCCAGAAGGTCAGCTTTGACGTCACCATCCGCAACGGCCCGAAGATGATGCCGCTGAAAGGGTATTCATCCACAGTCATGGTTGAAGACAATGGTGATGAAACCTGCAGGGTCACCTGGGAGGCTGAACCACACATCAAGTGGTTCGGCATGCCAATGAAGTCTCCGCTCATGAAACAACTTGACGCCGGATTTATGCGCAATCTCGAAGAGATCAAACATATTGCAGAGCACGGGCAGCCACACCCCCGCAAAGTTGCGATTTTGGCCGCGGAGGGCAAGGTGGAATAAGCTTAGGCTGAAGTGAGAGTATCGCTCAGGCTGTCAGGAAATAGGGAAAAGAGGCCGGTCGGGTTAAACCGGCCTCGACCTTTCCATGTGTTGTAATCCACACGTCAAGACGCTCTTCAAACTGACGACAACGTAAACTGACGTGAATTGTCCAGCACGACACAAACCCGGTGTCAGACTTTTTGAATATTGCCTATTCGGGTCAATTGCAGATGTCGCCAGCATTCGAAATCGGTCGCTTTCGCCGTTTCGCCTCTGAGCCCCGTCATTCCCCTCACGGCCCCGGCCGAAAACAAGATCTCACCTCACGCGCCATTCTGTTCTGCCGCCGCTTCTGTCGGTTTACCGAATGAGAGCACCACGTCGCCCGGTTCTGCTTTCAGGTCCGCCTTGCGGTTGGCGAAGGCGAGTTTGCCGGATTTTCGCAGGATGAGGAGAATGTTGAACCCTTCGCTTCTGTCGGCCTTGAGCATGTCGAGGCTGTAGGCTTCGGTGAGGCGGGTCTTGTGAAAAACCCAGCCGGATGCAATGCGCCCCTGAAGAACCTGGTAATAGCTCTCGTCGCTCAAAAGGGGCCGACCGCCAATGGTGGAGGGCAGGGCGTAGCGGTCATGCGCGGTAGAAGGCGTTCGATCAATCTGAAACACATTGGACCGCCCGAGTTCAGGACCGAAATCCGTACATAGAAGATTATTGTAATCATCGTTATCGGTCGCGGCGATCAGATATCCGTAGCGGCTGAAATCAATTTTGTGCTCCGCCGCTTCGCCCAGAATTTCGCCGAAATAGATGTTAATGCCAGCCTCACGCGCCATTCTGAGCGCATTCCAGTTTCTGTCTGCAATCAGGACCGGAATTTCCATTTCCTTCAAACGTTTGGCTAGCGCGATGGCCCAAGCCGAACAACCGACAATCAGAATGCCGTCCGGTTCCTTTCGCGAAATCTTCAGGAGACGCGCCAACGGACGGATGGTGAAACCGTGCAGCACAACGGACACGGCGACCACAAGAAAGGCGAGCGGGACCAGTCTTGCCCCATCGGCAAACCCGATTTCCATCAGCGCGGAAGCAAACAGCCCAGAAACGGCAACGGCGACAACGCCGCGCGGCGCAATCCATGCGCATAAGATCCGCTCGTTGAGGGGCATGTTGGTCCGGGTTGTCATCAGCATCACCACAACGGGGCGGATGATGAATAGGAGTGCGGCGACAAAGGCGATGTCCGCCCACCCGATCAATAAAAGATCAGACAGGCGAATGGTGGCCGTCAGGACAACAAACACGCCGGACACCAGCAGCACCGTCATGATCTCCTTGAAACGGCGTATCTCGTTGAATGAGGCGATGTTGCTATTGGCGATCACCACGCCAAGCACCGTAACGGTAAGCAGTCCGGCTTCTTCCAGAACCAGATTGGTCAACTGGAAGGAGGTGAGGACAGCAATCAGCAGAACCGCCGCTTTCAGATATTCGGGCACATGGCCCCGGACAAAGGACCAGATGATAAACCGGCCAAGCCCGATACCAACGGCAAGCGCCAGAACCACAGCCAATGCGGCGCGCAGGGCAAACATGCCGGAACTGCCATGTTCATCCTGCAATATATGGATGATTTCGAAGGAGAAGACGGCGAAGAGCGCGCCAAGTGGGTCGGCCAGAATGGCCTCCCAGCGCAATAGGGACGACGGGCGCGATGGCAAAAGGGCCTGACGCAGCATCGGCATGATGACGGTTGGCCCGGTGACAACCATAATGCCGGAAAAGACAATGGCTGACTGGCTGGTAAGCCCCGCCACATAATGCGCGGCAAGATAGGTGAGAAGCCATGTCAGCGGCGCGCCCAGAAAGACCAGCCGCCTGACCGCCTTGGAGGTTTCGCGGATCTGCTTGAAATCCAGCGTCAGCCCGCCTTCAAACAGAATAATCGCAACAGCAAGCCCGATCATCGGCCGCAACAAGTCGCCAAACAGCAGATCAGGCTCAATCAACCCGGTCAGCGGCCCGCCCACCAGACCGGCGACCAGCAACAGCACAATTGCCGGTATCCTGATTTTCCAGGCCAGCCACTGGGCGCCAATACCCAGAATACCAATAAGACTGATCTGCAATACAAGCGTGTCCATCAACAATCCATTTATCGGTTGTGGCCTCTACAAAGGCAGCGGTTTAGGAACGACGCTCTGAGAGCCTGTCCCGTTGAAGCTGCGAGTACCATGCCTCAATGAGAGACGATTGGTACAATGTGTCTTGGCATATGTTGGACGGCGATGTCGACGCTAAGGCAATCTTTGGACGTGGATTTCTGACCACTTTTCGGCCCGCCGTCGCGCAGGGCTGATCGAGGGCAGGCAAGGAGCGGTTTGCCGCATTGTTGGAAGAAGGGGCATCGGTGCTTGATATTGGCTTCCGCTCGCCCGCCCCAGACACGGGAAAAGAATCGAAAGTCAGAGGTTTAGTCCGCTTTGCTGAATCAGCGTCTCAAGGTTGCGGGCGAGGGGATTTGTGGGGCGCATTTGCTATTTTGGGGTGATTGCCGAGCCATGGGCGGGAAAAAGGGGCTAAAATACTTCCCTGCATTAACAGCGGCTTGGCGGCGAAATGAGCGGCTGCGCCGAACGAACACGCCGCATATTGTTGCAAAACCAAAAATTGAGCCTATATTGCGTTCATCGACCATTGCTTGTGACATCGGTCCAGAGCGATAAGCTCCATTCGGATTTCCTCTCAAATACTCGATCCAATCCCGCAAGGTTTTGCGGGAACCACAACGATTGTTTTTGAAAGGAAATCGTTATGAATACTGGTACAGTTAAGTGGTTTAACGCCACCAAGGGCTTCGGCTTCATTCAGCCTGAAAATGGTAGCGCAGACGTGTTTGTTCACATCTCTGCTGTTGAGCGCGCTGGCATGCGTTCGCTCGCTGATGGCCAGAAGATCAGCTATGATCTTGTCCAGGACAACAAGTCCGGCAAGAGCTCTGCAGACAACCTGCAGGCTCTGTGATTTCTTCATTCAGTTCGCCGACCACGGATGTACTGGCGAACGAACTGGATGAATTTCGAAGGTCGGGCAAGCCCCGGCCTTTTGCATTTTCTGCATTGAACGGAGACGCAGATGGCCGAGGCTCATTACAGGCCTGGTGACGTAATTGTCGTGAGGTCTGGAATTTCGAAAAGCGCCAAGGCGCAGGGCATAGGCGAGGTGATCGCCGTATTGCCCGAAACGCGCGGCGTCGTTTCCTATCGCGTCAGGTTTCAGCATGAGAATTTCGAGCGGCATGTCAGCCACGAAGAAATTGACGATATGCCGAGCGAACGTGAGCGCGAACGGGTTCAGATTGCCGCAGAAAGCCGGTCATCGTCGTGGATCGATTCCAGCAAAATCAGAGTACGAAAATAGCAGCAACGCTGTATTGAGGAGATAACTTGCAGGTCATAGTCAGAGATAACAATGTCGACCAGGCGCTTCGCGTTCTGAAAAAGAGAATGCAGCGTGAAGGCATCTTCCGCGAAATGCGGGCCCGGAAATCCTATGAAAAGCCGTCTGAAAGACGCATCCGGGAAGAAAAAGAAGCCATTCGGCGACATCGCAAGCTGAATATAAAACGCATGCAACGTGAAGGCCTGCTGCCTGCTCCGAAAAAACGCGTACAAGCCCGCTGAAGCGGGACGTGTTTTAAAGAATTCAGGGAGCCCTGCCTGGGCTTCCTCTGTCGCATGCTCGCGACGCTGCTCGGAACCTCCAGAAGGAGAATGCCATGACCGCATCGAAAGACAATTTCTTCAAGCCCGGCAAACGCGGCTCGCGCGGAAAAAACGGTGTATCCGAGCATAAGGCCATGCAGATGGCCGCCGCTGATGCTGATGAGCGGGCCCGCAAGACAGAACGGCTCCGCAAACTTCGCGAAGCCAGTTTGCAGGCTCCGGCTCAATCATCGCCCAGCGACGATGGGTCCTCGACCTAATTGACTTGCCAGTGCGCCAAAACAGGCGCACAGTCGATATAGACTGCAGCTGGATCAAGGGCGCTGCCGGTCTGGGGTTGGCAACCCGGCCCCAACGAAAGGAGGACAGGATGTCTTCCGCATTTATTCCTTTTAGCAATAAAGCCAAGTTCCTCCGGTCCGACGCATTCTGGAATCGGGTCAATGCCGAGCTGGGGCTGTTTGTGAAATCCGCTGAGGACTTTGCAATTTGCAAGGGCCAAGACCGACTGCCAACGGCAACCTTCCTCGCTTTTCCCAATTTTGGCGGTGAAACCAGAGCCGGTCCGCACACGGTTTCGTTTGGCCGGGACGATATTCACCGCGTTGTCCAGTTACTGGGCAGCACCCCTTCCATCCGCCCCGTACTTCTTTGACGCCGATTCGCCCGGCCGCCTTAAAGGCGCGGGCTGACAGCGTTTGATGTCAACTCAACAGGATGACGAAAATGGCCAAAGGACAAAAGCGCAGCACGCGCGAAATTCGCAAGCCCAAGAAAGACCGCACGACCGTTGCGCCGCCGCCTCCGGTCGGCGCGCAGGTCAAGATGGCGGGCGGCAACGTCTCTGCTTTCAGCAAGAAGAAATAGCCGGGAAGATCGCCAGGCCTGATGCGCTGGCAACACCCCGGTCATATCGCTTGCAAACATAAGGATATGATCATGACAACAGAAATTGAACGCCTCGCGGCGGAAAACCTGTTCCGGCCGGCAATGGCGGAAAAGGGCTCCAATGCCGAAAAGCTGCAAACACTGCGGGCGCGGATGAAACTGCAAAAAAGCGAGCTTCGCCTCAGGGAAAAGCAGGCACGCGCGGCAGGAAGACCCAATAGATCAGGACGTTAACGATGAGCGAAATCAATTATTCGGCCTGTGCAGGGCTTTACGCGGGCAAGAGCCTCAGAAGGAACAAGGGCCCACGCTACAGGCGGTTTGAAACGGTGGCTGAAGCCCTACGCTACGCCATTGAGGATATGCCGGGCTCGCAGTTGCGCGGTTCCGTGCTGGAGGTGGATGAGCAACGTTTCGACGAAAAGCAAATTCGCATGCTCTACAATTCGCCCAAATATCCGCTGCCCCGGGCATCCGAATAGGGCAAGGGCAGCGCCTGCTGCCTGAACGGCCAATGTCTGACCAACGGATCAGACATGGCTTGCATGACAGGACATTTACTCCATTTCACAGGCGTCGCGGTCACGATCAAACGGTCGGTTGCAATCCCAGTCATTGCCGCTCCATGTCAGGTGGGCGTTGTCGGGCAGAATGATCCGCGAACAACTATCGCCATCTTCCCTGAAGCCCCGCTTGCACGCCCATTTCCGACCATAGTCATTATCGACAAAATAGCCGTTTTCCGGGACCTTCACGGCAGCGCAGTCGTTTCCCTTTTTCTCAAAGCCCCTGTTGCATCTCCAGTCATCGCCGTGGGTTGTCAGGTAGCCGTTGACGGGCACCTGAATTTTCTCGCATTTCCGTTCGCGCGCCACATAACCGCGTTCGCACGCCCAGCCACGCTGCGGCGAATCCTTGGAAAGATAGGCGTTTTCCGGTATTTCAATGCGAATGCAGGTTCCGCCGTCCTCCCGGTAGCCGCGATTGCAATTCCAGCGATCGCCAGAATAGGGATCGAGATAGGCATTTTCCGGCAGCGCGACGGCGACGCAGGACGCACCCTTTTCACGAAAGCCGTAGTGGCAGTTCCAGCCTTTGCCATAGGCCGTTCTGGTCAGATAGGCGTTTTCAGGTAGGGTGATTTCAAGACATCTCCGATCCTGCTGGCGATATCCGCGCTTGCAATCCCAACCGGAGCCGTAAGGGCCCACCTCGGCATTTTCAGGAATGGGTGGGGTAGGCTGGGCAAGGGCAGGAGAGACAAGCCCCGGAACAAGATAAAAAAGCGCCGCCGCGAAGGCCGCCCGCATTCCGCCGCGTCGCCGCCCTGCGGGTCGGTTGCGCCCGGTAAAGAAGGAGCGGATGGCGTGATCGTACGAGATATGTGTTGCTGAGGGGTGGAGAGACATGGTGTCCTCCCTTTATCGGGGCCAGGGTGTGTAAATCCCTCAACCAGCAGCGCCCTTTTCAGTTGCTACCGACATAACATCTTGGACTTCATCAACACATATAGCAAGGCGGACAGCGCCTTTGTTTTGCGCGCGAGGGCAGGGGATCGCAATGGCCCAGCGCCAACGTCAATCAACGCGCGCGCAGACGGGTTCCCGCCGCCTTCGCCTTGCTTCAGACCCAAATGAGGCTTATGACTATGCCTCGTGGATTTGGCCAATATGGCAACGGTGTCACGGACACGCCATACTCCCCTGAATTTTCGATATACGGTGCTGGGCGCTACATGCGCACCGCATCTTTGTTCCATTCGGTCTGGAATGATTTCCGCTGACGACAACGGATGTGCCTGAAGGCGGGCTACATTCCGGTTCTAATGGATAAACAGTCAGGCGGGATAAATTGACCCGCATCCAACGGAGGCCGCAAAATGGCCCACCGCTACCCGACCCGTTTAAATACACCATCAATGGTGACCTCAGCGCAGGAGGTATTCCCGCCATGTCGCTGACCTTCCCAAATGCCAGCCGTACCTATGACGATGTGCGCAACGCCGTGCGTTTCATCGGTCATGACGGCATGTTCGAAATCACGTTCTTTGTGGAGGCTGAAGCGCTTGCCGCCGCCTTGCCGCAGGGCACACGCATGGCGGAGGACGAATGCCTTTCAGCCTTCGACCTCATGCGGAGAGCCATCTACGATGTTGCGGGCAGAGCCTATTCCCGCCACCGCAAGAACATCAATACAATCACCGCCGCCGACTTCCGCTAGGCGTCGGCGATGCTGATCCGCTACGGCTACGAAATCACGCTCACATGCCCGCAGCCAACCGCGCTGGTCTGCCTGTTGTCGGTGCACGAGGATCGCGCTGCCGACATCCGCCGCGCCGAGACAACCTTCACCACGCCGACCGTGCCAATTTCAACCTATCGCGACCTTTACGGAAACCGCTGCAAGCGGCTTGTCGCCCCGGCGGGCGATTTCATGATATGGGGCGATGCGACAATCGAGGATGACGGCGCTACCGACCCGGTCGCGCCGGATGCGCGTGAAACGCCTGTGCCCGACCTTCCAGACGATTGCCTGTGCTATCTTCTGGGCAGCCGCTACTGCGAGACCGACCACCTCAGCCAGATTGCCTGGGACATGTTTGGCGCTCATCCCGCAGGCTGGAGCAGGGTTCAGGCCATTTGCGATTTCGTGCATTCCCATATCCGCTTTGATTATATGCAGGCGCGCGCAACCCGCACGGCCTTTGAGGCCTTTCACGAGCGTGTCGGCGTGTGTCGCGACTTTGCCCATCTGGCCGTGACCCTGTGCCGCTGCCTCAATATACCGGCGCGTTACGTCAACGGGCATCTGGGCGACATTGGCGTTCCGGTGGAAGATCCGATGGATTTCAGCGCCTGGATTGAAGTCTTCCTCGATGGCCAATGGTACACGTTCGACCCGCGCAACAACGTGCCAAGGATTGGCAGGATCGTGGTGGCACGAGGAAGGGACGCCGCCGACGTCCCCCTCATCAATTCATTCGGCCCCCATGTGCTGAAGTCGTTCCGCGTCTGGACTTATGAAGTCCAGAGCCCGCTTTAGCGTCGCGTCAGGTTTTCCGTAATCTGCGAGAGGCACCGGAGCGTGGCTTCGTAATCTTCCGGATGAATCCCCGCCATGGCGTCCTTGCGCACCTCGCCTTGACGTGCCGCAAGTTGGCGGTGCATCTCCTGGCCAGCCTCCGTCGTGCTCAGCACACTATCCGCGTCGTCGATGAGTTGCTTCTCCTTGAGGGTTTCAATCTCCGCGCCTAACGCGTCTTCCGTCATCATAAGCGCCATTTCAGCGGCCAGATCGGCCACGGTCGCGGGCTCGCTCTGGACGATCAGGCTGAGAACCTGCCAGCGTCGACGGGTGAAGCCTTGGGCGGCATGGGCGTCGTCAACAGCCCGGTCCAAGGCCCGGTCAGCGGCCTTGATCCAGAATCCGATAGGACGCTTTGATGTCGGCATTTCAAAACTTTGGGTCATAGAACACTCCATCGTTCCCGCCGGGTGTTTTCCAGCGGGCATGGCGGATTTTCCGCCATCGATGTCGTGGGTTCTCGCCGGACGGACCTTGCTGTCCCTCCGGTCGAACAAAACCTCCCGCCTGGGAGGGGATCGGGCTTACCAGAGCACTACGCTCAACGATCCTGCCTTTTTCGACGGATGAAACCTAGGTCGACCCGGTCTTTCAGTCAAGAACCGGCCACGGGGAGGCTCTCGCTCAAAAATACCGACCATATCGGGCACGACACAACACCAACGATCGCACTCCCCAAACAAGTCGCCGCCACGCTCGGCCCCGGCCAAAACTGCCGCATGACAACGCATAATAGCTGGAAGCGTGTAGGATATATTAGGGGAGGTGAAGGGCAGCTTTGCGCCTCCATTTCGGAGGTTCGAAGCACTTACTACGTATCCCAAAAGCCGACATTGCATTCTGCAAGAGGCGAATTCCCGCAATGGGCGGAGAACTAACTTTCGCTACGCAGATCACCAATGACCGCGATGTGCAGGCGGATAAATGCATCAAAGCAGCTTGGATCAAAGAAGTAATCCAATTTACACCACGCATAATGCGTGCCGCCGCAGAATATAAAGTTTGTCACCCGCAAAGTCTATCAAGCGCAAAATAAAGGTTGTTTTACGCATTAATGCTT
>JBNLGT010000094.1:0-11733 GCA_050306195.1 Ensifer sp. | reverse complement strand
AACGGTCTGGCGCGACGACGTCCCGTCGGCAACACGCGCCGCACTGGCGGAGGCATTTCCAACGACTGATGACTGGGGGCCAGCCGCCGTCATCGCCGAAGCCCGGGCCGCGCTGCCCCCGCAAACGCTGGCAACCGCCGATAGCGGCGCGCATCGCATTCTACTTTCACAAATGTGGCAGTGCTCAGAACCGCGCGGGCTCATCCAATCCTCCGGTCTGTGCACCATGGGCTGCGCCCTGCCGATGGCTATCGGACTGAAAATGGCAGAACCGGAGCGGCCGGTTGTCGGCTTCATGGGCGATGCCGGTTTCCTCATGGTAGCAGGTGAACTAGCAAGCGCTGCCGAACTCGGCGTCGCACCCATTCTTGTCGTCTTTGTCGACCGGTCGCTTTCACTGATTGAACTGAAGCAGCGTCAACGACAATTACCAAACCGCGCGGTAGACTTCGCCCGTCACGACTTCGCAGGCATGGGCAAAGCCTTTGGCGGTCAAGGCTTTACAGTCAGCAATAGAATCGAATTGCGAGAAGCATTAGACATTGCATTAAACTCTGAGGTCTTCACAGTCATTGCAGCCGAAATTGAGAGAGGCGGCTATGACGGACGCATCTGAACCGGCAACGGGGGCGCTATCCGGTCTCAAGGTCCTTGACCTGAGTCGCATATTGGCGGGCCCAACCTGCACTCAGCTTTTGGGTGATCTGGGTGCGAGCGTCCTGAAAATTGAAAACCCGAATGGTGGCGACGATACCCGCCAATGGGGCCCTCCCTTCATTGAGGACGTTGATGGAAACGCAACCGACCTGAGCGCCTATTTCATGGCGGCCAATCGCAACAAGAAGTCACTTGCAATCGACATTGCCACGCCCGAAGGACAGAAGATCGTTCGGCAACTGGCGGCAAAGGCCGATATAGTCATTGAGAATTTCAAGACAGGCGGCCTGAAGAAATACGGGCTCGACTATGAAAGCCTTTCCCTCGTCGCGCCCCATCTGGTCTACTGTTCCATTTCCGGCTTTGGACAAACTGGCCCCAATGCCGACAAGCCCGGCTACGATCTCATGGCGCAGGGCTTTGGCGGCATCATGTCGCTTACCGGCGAGCCTGACGGCGCGCCCATGAAAGTTGGCGTGGGCATCGCGGACGTCATGTGCGGCATGTATGCCACCGTGGGCATTCTCGCCGCTTTGCGCCACCGCGACAAAACCGGAGAAGGCCAACATATCGATATTGCGCTGGTGGACGCGCAAATTGCTTGGCTGATCAACGAAGGGGTCAATTATCTGGTCAGCGGGGACGTGCCGCAACGCCGGGGCAATGCGCATCCCAATATCGTGCCTTACGATGTTTTCCCGACAAGCGATGGCCATGTCATTCTGGCCGTTGGCAATGATGGGCAATTTTATCGCTTCTGCGATGCTTTCGAGCTGGAAGATCTTCGCGCCGACCAGCGCTTTGCCACCAATCCCGATCGCATTGTGAACCGCAAGGCCCTGACCGCTTTGATCACCGAGGCGCTACTGCACCATTCATCCGCCGAAATCATCAGACGGCTTGAAGCCGTCAAGGTACCGGTTGGACCGGTCAACGATCTTGAGCAGGTTTTCACGTCCGACCAGGTAGAAGCCCGCGCAATGAAGATCGAAATGCAGGGCGAAGACGGTGCGCTACCGTTGATCGGAAACCCGCTAAAACTGTCGCGCACGCCGGTAACCTACCGCCGCCCGCCGCCACACCTTGGAAAAGATACCGACGAGGTTCTGACAAGCGACGATCCTTTTGCCAACTGACAAGGCATAACGCACGCATTTTGTGCAAACCCGACCTGTTTCAGGGGCGTTTCCGCGCGCCTTTCGACCACTTCCGAACACATCTGATCACCAATGCGTGAGATCGTCCGTGAGCTGCTGGTAGAGCCTGATTTTCTACTCTATCCCTTGCTCGCAGGAGTTCAAACGCAGCAATACGCAGAAAGGCAGTCGCGTTATGAAAGATGATATATTTGGTCAGCCAACAAGCCTGACACAGCAATCGTCCGTCGATGACTGGAACGCGGCCATGTTGGGTTTTCTCGCCCACGCAGCTGTCACTCCGAAACATTTGATTGCGGCGCTCGATGCTGAGCCGGGTTTCGCGCTGGGCCATGCGACCAAGGGCATGTTCTACATGCTGCTTGGCCGCCGCGAACTTCTGACGACTGTCGAGGACGCGCTTTCCAAGGCACGCAACATCGTTGCCGAAGGGCATTCCGATCTCAGGGAACGAACATTCGTCGATGCCCTGAGCGTTTGGGTCGACGGCAGTCCGAGCGGGGCTGCGACCATTCTGGATACATATCTGGCCGCGCATCCGACCGACGCGCTGGCCATGAAGCTGGTGCAGGCAATCCTCTTCGTGCTTGGGGATCCCAAGGGCATGCGCACATCGGTTGAAAGGATCATGCCGTCCTATTCCACCAGCCATGCGGCGCACGGCTACCTGCTGGGATGCCACGCCTTCGCGCTTGAGGAAACGGGCGACTATGTCCGTGCAGAAATCGCAGGCCGGCAGGCTCTGTGGACCGCCCCGGATGATGCCTGGGGGCTGCATGCGGTGGCCCATGTTCACGACATGACCGGCAATGCCCGCGGTGGACTTGCCTGGCTTGAAGGCAAGGAAAACGCCTGGGCCCATTGCAACAATTTCCGCTACCACGTTTGGTGGCACAAGGCGCTCATGCATCTCGATATTGGCGAGATAGACCATGTGATGGCGCTTTACGACAGCGAAATTCGCGCTGACCGTACGGATGACTACCGTGATATTTCCAATGCCACATCGCTTCTCATGCGCCTTGAACTTGAAGGGATCAACGTTGGCAATCGCTGGGAAGAACTTGCCGATCTCTGCGCCGCGCGCACTGAAGACGGAAGCCTCATCTTCGCCGATATGCATTATCTTCTGGCGCTGACTGGCGACCGTCGCGAAATGGAAACGGCTGAAATGATCCGCCGCATCAAACGAGACGGCATGACGGGTGGTTCGGACAGCAACATCCGTATGGCAAATCCCGGTATTGCTGCGGCTGAAGGACTGCATGCCTTTTCCGAGGCCAATTACAACGCGGCCTTTGCCAATCTGTGCGCCGCCCGCCCGGGCATGCAGCTTGCCGGTGGCAGCCATGCGCAACGTGATATTTTTGAACGCATCACGATTGATGCCGGGCTGCGCGCCGGACGCCTTGATGAAGCCGAAAAGTTGTTGAATGAACGCCGTGCACTGCGCGGTGGAAACGACGACGGCTATGCTGCCGCGCGCCGCGCGATGATTGCTTCCGGCAGCGACACAGACGCCGCCTCCACACATCGTTTGCCAGCCGAATAACAAGGACAATTTCGGAAACCCGAATGACAACGATTACGCTTGAAAACAAGATTTCCAGCGCCGCGATACAAAATCAGGCGCTGGCCACGACCCGCGATCCAAGGCTGGATTTCTTTCGCGGCATAGCCATGTATATCATTCTCATGGCCCATATACCGGGCAATGTCTGGTCCAACTGGATTCCCGCCCGCTTCGGTTTTTCAGACGCTACGGAGATCTTTGTATTCTGCTCCGGTGTTGCATCTGCAATCGCATTTGGTGGCGCATTTGCCCGTCTCGGCTGGTTCATGGGCGCAGCCCGGGTTATCTACCGTATATGGCAGGTCTACTGGGCGCATATAGGCCTCTTCTTCTTCATCGCCATGATGATGGCTGCAGCGGATTATTATGGCAGCTTCGACAAATCATATGTCGCTTCCCTTAATCTCCAGCATTTCTTTGACGATCCGATGCCGCAAATCGTCGGCCTGTTCACACTGACTTATGTGCCGAACTATTTTGATATCCTACCAATGTATCTAGGCATTCTGGCACTCATGCCGCTCATGGTAGCACTGGCGCGGTTCAACCCACTTGCAGCCGTTGGCGTCAGCCTGCTGCTTTGGATTGCAGCCAATGCAGGCTGGCTATCTCTCCCCGCAGAACCGTGGTCAAACCGTCCGTGGTTTTTCAATCCGTTCGGCTGGCAGCTTCTCTTTTTCACCGGATTTGCCTTCCGCTCCGGTTGGCTACCCATGCCCCCCGTAAGATCTCGGCTCATGTGGGCGGCTGCGGCCTTTCTGGTGCTCAGCGCACCTTTTGGCTCGTGGAAAGTATTGCTCTGGGTCGACGCCATTATCCCTCCGCTTGGTGACCTGATCCATGCCGTATGGAGTGGTTTCTCCAGGCTTGAAGACGCCATCGGTTTTCACCTGCGACAAAAGACCGACTTCGGCGTGTTCCGGTATATCCACTTCCTGTCACTCGGTTATCTTGCATGGGCGTTGGCTGGAGACGATGGATGGCGGCTTCGCGCCATGGCAAGCGGAGCAATCGGCCCGATTGGCCAGCAAATTTTTGCATGGACAACCAAAGTCGGCCAACAGTCACTCGCGGTCTTCGTTTTCTCCATGGCCTTTGCCCGACCAATCGGCATGGCGCTGGATCAGGTTGGACGCGGCTATGCCAACGTGGCAATCGCCAACGTCTTTGGAATGCTGGTCATAACCGGCGTCGCGTTCATTGCCGGTTGGTTCAAATCCCACCCATGGCGGCGGAAAGAATCATGACGATCACCCGCCGCGGCTTTCTGGCCGCCAGCACATATTTGTCGATTGCCGCGCGCCACGCCTTTGCGGGCGAAGTCGCAGGGGAGCCATTCAGCCGCACGGCTCTGATCGAAAAGGCGCGCGCGCTTGCAACCAAGGCCTACAGCCCGCGGCCGATGGTTCCAAAAGAATGGCTGGATATCAGCTATCCAGAATATCAAACCCGCTGGTTTCGGACCGCGGACGCGTTGTGGGCGCATACGGACAAGTCTTACAATATCGACTTCTTTTTGCCGGGGCTCTATTTCAAGCGCCCCGTGCACATCTCGGTTGTCGACAATGGCGAGGCAAAGCCTTTTCCCTTCGACCTTTCGCTCTTCGACGCCACGGACAAAGCACCTGATTTGCCAGTCAACGATACGCTTGGCTATTCCGGCTTTCGTCTGCGCACCGAACTTTCAACACCCGACATCAAGAACGAGTTTTGTGTATTTCAGGGCGCGAGTTATTTCCGCGCCATTGGCATTGGCCAGACCTACGGCCTGTCGGCGCGCGGTCTCGCCATCGACACCGGAGAGCCCTGGGGCGAGGAATTCCCTGATTTCACTGATTTCTGGATCGAAGCGCCTGAACCCGACCAGAAAGTGATTGTCGTTCACGCATTGCTTGACAGCCCCAGCATCACCGGCGCTTACCGTTTTGAAATCACCCCCGGCGCCAACAGCGTGATGGATGTCGAGGCAACCCTTTTTCCGCGTAAGCAGGTGAAGCATGTAGGCATAGGGCCGCTCACCAGCATGTTCCTCTATGATGCGACCAACCGCACCCGCTTCGATGATTTCCGCCCTGCTGTACACGATAGCAATGGCTTGATGGTGTGGAATGGCGCTGGCGAGGTGCTCTGGCGGCCGCTGGCCAACCCTCACAACCTGCAAATTTCTGCATTTGTGGATGAAAATCCGCGTGGTTTCGGCCTGATGCAGCGGTCGCGCAACTATTCCGACTTTTCAGATCTTGAGGCGCATTATCACAATCGCCCCAGCGCCTGGATCGAGCCGCGCGGCAATTGGGGAAAAGGCGCGGTTACGCTTGTTGAAATTCCTTCCGATAAAGAAATCTATGACAATATTGTCGCCTATTGGCGGCCCGCTGCACCAATGGAACCCGGTGAGCGTCATGATTTTGCCTATCGCCTGACCTGGTGCGCACAAGCGCCGGTAGATACACGCGTACCAAAGGTGCTCGGCACCGCCATGGGTCTGAATTTCAAGCATGACAAGCGTCTTGCCGTCATAGATTTCGCCCCGGATCCACGTTTCTCCATGAGTACCGACGGCGTGAGTGCCGAGATCCGTTCGGCCCATGTGGAAACCTCAGCCGGTGTGATTGAGAAAAATCCGGAAACGGGTGGCCTGCGGCTTGCATTCTCTTTCGACCCCGCTGACCGTGATCTTGTCGAAATACGCGCGCAACTGCTGCGGGGTGAAACGGCCGCCAGTGAAGTCTGGCTGTATCGGTGGACCGCATGAGCGACGACCACACCCATATGCCGCCCGAACGGCCGATAGCCATGCCGGAGCAGAACCTGGCGGCAGCGTTCCGCGATTCAAACGCGCCGGATTTTGAACGCGAAGCCGACAAGACAATGCTGTGGCGTCTTATCGCCTTTGCGCCCGCTATTCTGCTGACCAGCGGGCTTGTGGCAATCATGATCAACTGGTTTTCAAAGGACGGGATCAACGCCCTGGAAGCTGTCCTGATGGTCTTGATCGCCTTTAATTTTTTCTGGATCAGCCTGTCGCTTTTCATCGTCACCATGGGGCTTGCATCACTGGGGCGAATGCCCCCGCCGCGCCCGCGCCAACCCACCCGCCCGATCAACGTCGCCCTTTTGGTGCCGGTCTACAATGAAGCGCCTGCTTATGTTCTGGGCAATATCCGCTCCATGCACGAAGCACTCAAAAAGAGTGGCGGACAGCATCGCTATACGTTTTTCATCCTGAGCGACACACAGGAACCCGGTATCGCGCGCGACGAGCTGGTCGCAATCATGGCCCTTCGCAGACAGGTTCCAGGCGCCGAGATCTACTATCGCCGCCGCGTGAAAAACACCGGACGAAAGGTTGGCAATATTGCTGACTGGGTAACTCGATGGGGCGGCGGCTGGGAAGCCATGCTGGTGCTTGATGCCGACAGTCTGATGACCGGTCGCGCAATCGCGCGCCTGGCCGATACATTGTCACGCGACGAAAGTGCTGGCCTGATTCAAAGCTTTCCGCAACTGATTGGCGCGCAGTCCCTGTTTGGCCGCATGCAACAATTTGCAAGTAGTGTATATGGGTCTGCGCTTGCTGAAGGCTTCGCCATGATGAGCGGTCATGAGGGAAACTATTGGGGACACAACGCCATTATCCGCACAAAGGCATTTGCCGCCTGTGCGGGCCTGCCCGAGATCCGTTCACTGCTCGGCCGCCCGGCGGATATCATGAGCCATGACTTTGTGGAGGCCGGTTTGCTGCGGCGCGCAGGCTGGAGCGTGCGCTTTCTGCCCCGGGTCAAGGGCAGCTACGAAGAGGCCCCACAAACATTGATCGACTATATTCTGCGTGACCGGCGCTGGTGCCAGGGCAATATGCAACATCTACGGCTTCTCGCCACGCCGGGGCTTCGTGGCATGTCCAGGTTCTACATGTTCCATGGCGCTATCGGTTATCTTCTGTCGCCGATCTGGTTTGCGCTTCTCATATTCTGGGCGCTGATCGGTCGCGGCGAGGACGCCAACGTCCTGACCTATTTCAACCCCGACAATCCACTCATGCCCTCATGGCCCAACATGAGCGACGGACGGCAGGTGCTGGTCATCTTGTTGATGTACGCGATCCTTCTCGTACCAAAGCTTCTGGGCATTATTGCAATTCCCGTAACCGGCGGCCGGTTCGCCGATTATGGTGGAGCCCATCGCTTCTCCGTCTCGTTCCTGCTCGAACTGGTTCTTTCGGTGGCCTATGCGCCAGTCCTCATGGTGCAGCAGATGATAGCCGTTTTCCGCGCTTTTCTGGGCTTACAGAAGGGATGGGCGCCCCAGGCCCGCGACGGTGGCCGTTATGGGTTGAACGTACTCATTCGCAGCCACCTTCTGGAAACCATCAGTGGCGCGGTCCTTTCAGCAGGCATCGCTGCGGGCCTTGTATCCCTGTGGCTTCTGCCGATTGCCCTCAGTCTTGTATTGGCAATTCCGCTATCGGCCATCAGCGGTTATTCGCTGAAGCAACGCGCCGCAAGCCTTCTTGCAACAGCCGAGGAAGTCAGGGAACCGGCAATTACGCGTAGCGCCAGCCTGTATCGCCGCGAGTTGCAATATCTCCTGAATGAAGCCTCGCTCGCGCCAGGAGAATAAGTCAGATGTGCCCAATGACCCAATATTGGGCGGCTGTTTCAGGATATCAGGAAGCGGTGTCCTTGCCCTCAAACCAGTCCAGAACCATATCGCTCCATCCTCGTGGTATCATGTGCCCCCCCGGGTGAAGTGCAAATTCCAACGCACTACCATCCGCGCAAGCCGTCCAGTAACGGCGCATGAACTGACCGGTTGTCGAAAAGCCATTGGGGTTTTGTTGCCTGCATTTATTGGTCACACGCCACAACTCAAGCCCGGCAAAAATGTCTGCCTGCTCGCCATCGCCTCCCAGACGCCGTCCCTCCAGCGGAACGGTATTGTCTTTCCACCCATGCGTCTGAAACATTTTGACCGGCCCGGCACAGCTTTCCGGTTGCGGTTTCCAGAAACCACCGGATATCGTGGCATAGGCCGAAAAGGTATTGGGTGATCGGCATGCCAGATAGGCGACTTCAAAAGCGCCCATGCTGAAACCGGTCAACAGGACATTCTCACCGTCAATTCCAAATCGGCCCGCGGCGTCACGCGCCACATTCTTCAAAAATTCCGTGTCATCACGGTCGTCAGGTTGCGCTGTGAAATTCCACAATTTATGGCCATTCCACCGACCTGTCTCTTGCCCGTCAGGGGCAATAACCGCATATCCGCGCGCCAGAAGCAAATTGACCATCCCAGTATTTTTCATAGCCCCACCGCCACTGGATCCGAAGCCATGCAAATACATGACCATTCCCGTTGCAGGACCGACGGTCGAAGGCAAGGCTATGTGATAGGTTCCGTTTTCGATCTCGCAAGCTCCGGCCTGAGGACCGCAACCCGCCTGCGCCAGAGCGGTGGAGCCAAGAAGCGCAATGAAAGTAACTTGAATGCGCATTAGTTCGAACCTCGCGTAAAAAACCTCGTTGGTAAATTGCTTTGCAGCCAGCCAGGCCCGGCAGAAGAGCCCAACATGCCCTCCGGAACATCCAGAACCCGGTCAACACCAGCATCTGCGAGCTTTTTAGCCGTACGCGCTGAGCGAACGCCACGCGCGCACATGAGCGCAACAGGCACATCACCATTTTTGCCCCGGAGCTCTTGCACCGCCTTGGCAAAATCATCGCGACGCATGTCTAACGGAAATGCACCCTCGCCCACCCCTGTTTCGCGCCATTCCTCAGGGCGGCGTATGTCTATGAGGAGGATCTCACCGCGAAGCGCCTTTTCATGCGCCTCCCGTACAGTCAGGGGGACAGTATCCAACTCCGGTGTCCACCAGTAAGCCTGATAACCGGCAACGGCGGTTCCCGAGACGAACAGAGCGGCCCCGGCCAGCAGGAGCGCCCGGCGCGACACAGGTGTCACGTTTTCGTCCGTTGAGGATTTATCTTGTTTGGCAGCCATACACCTGTCCTGGAACAGAGCCGTAGTTCAAAAGAAGCCGCGCCCTCAAACGATATGCGCTTTATCAATTAAACAGCAGGGTATTATGGCTATGTTCAGGTTGAAAGGTGCTGAATGCCGATCACACGCGCTTGTGATCACGTGTGAGCAGAATCCTCAGTTTCGACCGAAATCATCGACAATGCGGATAATGTCGTCCTCTCCGAGATAGGATCCTGTCTGGATTTCAATCAGTTCGAGCTGAATCTTGCCGGGGTTGGCCAACCGGTGAACAGCGCCAAGAGGAATGTAAACTGACTGATTTTCAGAAAGCATCTTGATTTCATCATCTACGGTCACTTCAGCAGTCCCGCGCACAACGATCCAATGCTCCGCGCGGTGATGGTGCTTTTGCAGGGAAAGCTGCTTCCCCGGCTGAACAAATATGCGTTTCACCTGAAACCGGTCACCGTTCATTATTGAGGTGTAACCACCCCACGGCCTATAGGAGGTGGGATGGACATCGGCCAACGCCGCCGTCTTTTCAGAAGCCTTGAGCGTCTTGACAATATTTCCAACATTCTGGCTGTCGGAGAGTTTGCCGATATAAACAGCATCTTCGCTGGCGATGATTGCCATGCCCTCAAGTCCTTGCGCTGCAATATGCAAATGGCGTGAAATCACCAATGTGTCCCTCGTGTTGATCAGCGTTGCATCGCCAGCCACAACATTACCATCGGCGTCCTTGTCGCTCTCTTCCCATACGGCATCCCACGAACCGAGGTCAGACCATTTGAAGGAAGACGGCACCACAGCTGCAAGTGCGGTCTTTTCCATAATTGCGTAATCAATGGAAATGTCTGGGCATTTTTGAAATGCTGCGGCGTCTAATCGGGTAAAGTCGAGGTCACGGACCCCTTTCGAAACGGCATCGGCGGCATGTCCCAGAACGTCAGGCGCGAAGTTTTGTAGCTCGCGAGCCAGCACGGCAATCGGGAACATGAACATGCCGGAATTCCAGGTAAAGCCGCCCGAGGCCAGCAACTCCTGAGCCTTTTCAATCGATGGCTTTTCAACAAAACGCTTCACTTGGTGAACGCCAGCGGCCAGTTCTGCACCCGCCTCAATATAGCCGTAGCCAGTCGAGGGTTCGGTCGGACGAATGCCAAAGGTCACCAGCTTGCCGTCTTTGGCCGCGCTGAGGGCTTTGTCGATGCAATCGAAGTAGGTTTTGTCAGTTTCAATTTCATGATCCGACGCAAGAACCTGCATCACCGCGTCTTCACCAAATATCTGCTTGACCACAGCAGCGGCAGCAGCCACGGCCGGAGCAGTATTACGCGCAACAGGCTCCAGAATAATGGAAGACAATTGGCAGCCTATTTCCCGCGCCTGCTCAGCAACCAGAAAACGGAAGTCCTCATTGGTCAAAACAATCGGCGCTTCATAACGCGTTACGTCCGAAACGCGCTCCAGCGTTTTTTGGAAAAGTGTCTGTTGCCCGATGAAGCGTATAAACTGCTTGGGAGCGGTCCCGCGGGACAACGGCCATAGGCGTGTCCCCTTGCCGCCAGCCATGATTACAGGAACAATTTTCTCGGTCATTGCAGCTCTCACGTCATCTCAAGATAGCGCCTATCAAACAGTAGCGCGGAATCCTTATTCCAGAAATTCCTTCATCTAAGGTTAGCATCACAACTTTCACTCGACTTTTTGTTAGCTTGTTCGGTTACCGCCTGGAAGTAATTCCAAAGCGGAGTCGTGATGTAACGTGCGAGGCCCGTCATTAAAAGGTCGGCAGCTTTGAAACCGCAATCGCAGAAATACGGGCGGCCTCCTATCTGGAGTGCCGCCCGGTTTCCAACTTCAAAGTCCCCATTGTGGCCAGGTCTAGTCGCCCTCGGCCACTTCGTCAGCCACCTGAGGCGCCGGACGGAAATACCGCCCCGCCACGATTGGCAAAAGGAAGCCCGCGACACCAAGTACCCACAGGCCAATCGCCAAGGGTGAACCAACCAGAATAGACCAGTCGCCATCTGAAATTGTCATGGCGCGGCGCAGGTTCACTTCCATGGCATTGCCCAGAAGGACCCCCATGATAACCGGCACCAGCGGGACGTCATATTTGCGCAGAACCCAGCCCATAAGGCCAAACAGGATCATCACCATCAGGTCGAATGTTGAGCCTGAAATCCCATAAATACCGACAAACGAAATCATCGCGACGGTTGGCATCAGATATTTGGTCGGGATCAAAAGCACCCGGACAAAAATCGAAACCATTGGCAGGTTCAACACCAGCAGCATGATGTTGCCAATGAAGAGCGCGGCAATCAGGCCCCAGACTACATCCGGTTTCTG
>JBNLGT010000093.1:0-11755 GCA_050306195.1 Ensifer sp. | reverse complement strand
TCGTCCCGGCGAGATGATGACGATTGAAGAAGATGAACATGGTTCGTATATTCTGAATGCCAAAGATTTATGTTTGATGCCCAAGTTGGGTGATTATCTGGCGTTGGGCATTGATTCGCTGAAGGTGGAAGGGCGCAACAAGTCGCCCTATTACGTGGCCGTTGTGGCGCGCACCTATCGCCGGGCGATTGACGACTACTATCGTAATCCGGAGCAGTGGTCGCCGGAACCCTATATGCGTGAGCTGGAGACGGTAGGAAGCCGTGGCTTTACTATCGCCTTTCATGAAGGCCGGTTGCAGAATTATGCCCATAATTACGAAAACACAAAAACCTTCGGAACCTGGGAGTTCGCGGGCATCATCGAAGATGTGCGCGACGACGGATTTGTTGTAACGGTCAAGAACAAGCTTGAAGCAGGCGATGTGCTGGAGCTTATTCCACCAAAGGCGGAAGACGAAACCGTGTATCTACGGCTTTATGATTTTCGCCTGCTACACGCGCCTGAAAAGGCGCTGGACGCCGTTAACGCGGGACCGCAAAAGCCGCTTTTCATTCCGTTCTCGGTCTTTGATCGCGAAGATATTGAGAACCTGAAGCGGAAGTTTCCGCCCTATACGATCATCCGCAAGGAGGCCGCTCTCTCTGACGAGGAATGGCAGCGTCTGCGGGTCGACAAGGTGGCGCAGAAAATTGAGCTGGGTCAGGCCGCCTATGCGGGAGCCTATCGCAACGGTGTGAAAAAGCTGCAGGATGCGATTTCATCTGATGTCATGGAAAAGCGCTCCAAGACCTCGCGCAAGGGTGTTGAAGGGTGCTGCGGACGCGGTTGCAATGGATGCCTGATGTTCTGGAACGATCCGGAATACGCCAAGGCGCGGGAACTTCTGGCTCAAAAGAAACACGGCGAGATGCTGGACCGCGATATGCGGGAAGTTCCAGCCGCTGAATAGGCTTAAGCCTCGGTGGGCGTGGTCACGAAATTGTCACCGGTCGTTTTTTAGGAAATATGCATAATAGGCTGCTCAAAAACCGGAGCTGCGCCTGCATCGTATTGGGTTCGTAAGCTCATAAACGATGGAGAGACATATGCGCATTACGCGACGTGAAACCTTGAAACTGGGCGCCGCCGGTCTGGCGGGTCTGCATGCATCTGTCATTATGCCTTTTTCGTCTCATGCCGCCAGCGGAGATGTCTTTGCGGTTGAAGGAGGCAACGTCGTCATTCACCCGATCTCTCATGCGTCGTTTGTCATGGAGACGCCCTCCATGGTGATCTACAACGACCCGGTCGGTGGGGCAGAACTTTATCGAGGGCGGCCAGCGCCTGACCTAATTCTTATCACGCATGAACATCGCGATCATTTTAACGTGGATACGCTCAACGCTCTTGTAGGCGAGAATACGAAGCTTGTGACCAATCCTTCAGTTTACGGAATGTTGCCGGATGGGTTGAAGGCCAAGGCCACGGCCATCGGCAATGGCGAGAGCGTGATGATCAGTGAAATTTCCGTTGAGGCCGTACCGGCTTACAATATGACGGAAGAACGTCTGAAATTTCACCCCAAAGGCCGTGACAATGGCTATGTCCTAACCATTGGTGGTCGGCGTATCTATATTGCCGGTGATACGGAGGATATTCCGGAAATGCGCGCGCTCAAGGATATCTATGTTGCCTTTGTGCCGATGAATTTACCGTTCACAATGGACATCAATCAGGCAAGCTCGGCGGTTAATGAGTTTGCGCCGGAATTTGTTTATCCATACCACTACAAGGGCAGCGACATTGACGCATTCGCCGCAAATGTTGCTGATGTAACCAGGGTCTTAAAAGGCCCGTGGTACGGTTGACGTTTATTGTTGTCCGGCTGCGACCTGGTGACGTAAATTCTGTCCATCCTCGCTGAACGTATGCATTTGGCTGTAAGCAGGCCGACTGACCTGTGCGCTTTTCACGGGACGGGCGAACTGTCATAAGGCTGGAAGGAGGACTCTTCATGGCGTTATTTGCAGATGTTTCAGGTGATCAATCCAGTGGTGCACCTTTGGTGTTGATACATGGATTTGGGGGAAGTGCTGCAGCATGGGATGCGGTGCGGACCCACTTATCTGCTGAGACGCCTGTTATTGCTTATGATTTACCTGGCCACCGGCGCTCCGTAGGCGCAGAAGGACGGGGCGGCGCTGGCAGAATGGCCAAAGCCATTGTGACCGATCTGGATTCGCGTGGCGTCAGCGCCTTTCATCTTGCTGGCCATTCGATGGGTGGTGCTGTGGCAGCCCTGATTGCCATGCGTGTGCCGGATAAAGCGAAATCTCTGACGCTTTTCGCGCCCGGTGGCATGGGGGCTGAAATTGACGCTAACGGGCTCAAGGCGTTTGCTGAGGCGAAAGAGGAGGCAACGTTGCGCGCTGCGTTGCAGAAAATGGTGGCCGACACATTCGTCGTTCCTGACGAAATGGTAGGAAATCTGGCAGAAGAAAGAGCTATTCCGGGCGTGATGGATGCGATTGGCGAGGTTTACGCGTCAATGTTTGCGGTGCCGGGCGGTCTCGAACAGGGGGCGATTCCGCGTGAAATGCTGGCGGGTTTGACAATGCCTGCCCGAGTTTACTGGGGGGATGGTGATCCAACGCTACCCTTCCGCCAGATGAAGCAAATGCCTGAAAATTTTGAGAAACATCCTCTTTACGGGATGGGCCACATGCTGTTGGACGAGTGTCCTGATCTGGTGGCTGATGCGCTGAAAGAGGCGATTGGCTGAGATGTTGATCTGCCATAATCTTTCCGCAATGTAATCAAGATGACAGGACTTTAAGTATTATATGGCGTTGCCATGCTTCACATTGTCTCAGGTCAGCGGGCGGCTGAGCATTGAAGGAGCTTGACGATGTATAAAGAAAAGATCGTTGCGGTTTTAGCCGCCAGTACATTTGTGGCAAGTGGTTTTGCCTCCGCATCTGCCTATGCACATTCGCTGCCATTGGGTGATGGCAAGGTTTCGTCTTCACCCAAAAAGGGAAATGTTTATTCCTGCCAACGGCATTTTCGCCAGACAGGCATCGGGGCTCATGCATCCGGCAGTTGGCTGGATTTGCAGGGGCGTACCTGGGATCCTGAACTGAAACCCATCGTGGATGGATCGGTCAAGTGGCCGGGCAAGGTGTCGATCTCTCTTGAGGGCGATACGCGAATTGTTACAGGTAACGGTCTGCCGACCCATGCGACCGGTCAGTTTCCGGTGTCGCGTAAGGATGACGCCTATCAGTATGACCGTAATCCAAATAGCATTTCCGGGCAAAAGGTGCTGCTGCGGCTTCCTGCCAATCCGACATTAGCGGCTAACCCTACCTGTGTGCCGATGGGCATGATTGGCTTTGCAACAACGGGCGTTGCGATATTCAACGCGCTGGATGCAGGCGGCAGGGATGCGCCAGCACATGAAATTCAGGATAAATGCGACGGGCATCCCCAACAGTCGGGCATGTATCATTACCACAACCTGTCAAAATGTCTGAAGGATACGCGTTCTGGGCCGAACGGAACCAGCGACTTGCTTGGTTATTCGCTCGATGGGTTTGGCATCTACGGTTCCTATGAGAACGGGCGCAAGCTGACTTCGAAGGATCTTGACGAATGTCACGGTCGCACCAGTAATGTGATGTGGAACGGCAAGGTTCAGAAGGTTTATCATTACGTCTTTACTGACGACTATCCCTATACAATCGGCTGTTTCCGCGGCGATGTAACCGTGAAGACATCACTTGGCCGCGAGGGCGGTCCTGGACTGAAGGGCGGTCAGCAGTTTGGGCAGCGTGACGGTCTTTCGGGCGGTCAGCGGCCCTCGCTTTTCGGTGGTGCGCAGCAGAGGCAAGGCCCTGGCGGTCGTGGAAGGGAAATGCTGATGGCGGTTGCCGATCAACTGGGCGTTTCGTTTGAGGAATTGCGCCGTGCTGCAGGCGGGCCGCCGCCCAATTTTCGGAATATTTCCCGCAAACTCAAATTGAGCGAAGCGCAGGTGCGCGCCGCTTTTGAGGCGGCCAGATCAGGGCGTTGATTTCATTTAAGCAACGGCTTCTGTTATTGGCAATATAGACCAACAGGCGGCCCGAATTACCGGGCCGCAAATTCAAAAAGGCAAATTGGAGGGACAACATGCCAATCAAAAAATATCTAATGGCGCTTGCGTCTGGTTCTATTCTGGTTTCGGGATTTGCGTCGGGACTGGCTTCGGCACATTCATTGCCGCTTGGTGACGGAAAGGTCACGACGTCAGGTGCAAAGAAGGGTTACGTCTATTCCTGTCTGAAGGAATTTCCATCAGGTGGCAAAGGGGCTTTCAAGACAGGAAGCTGGCTGGATGCGGCCAACAAAACCTGGGATCCAAGCTTGAAGCCAGTGGTGGATGGATCCGTGAAATGGGACGGCAAGGTGTCGTTTACACTTGATGGCGACGAGCGTGTTGTCAGCGCTAACGGATTGCCAAGCCATGAGACGGGTAATTACCCGATCGCCAAGACAGATGACGCCTATCAATATGACCGAAATCCCAACCGGATTTCTGAGCAGGACATATTGATGAAGCTGCCCGCCAATCCGGAAATTGCATCCAGCCCAACCTGTCTGCATCTCGATCTCGTCGGGTTCGCTGTTACGGGCGTGGCAATTTACAACGCACTGGATGCATTGGGCCGGGATGCGCCAGCGTATGAGATTCAGGATAAATGCGACGGGCACCCGGAGCGTTCCGGGGAATATCACTACCACAACCTTTCTGCATGCCTGACAGATACGAAATCCGGGCCAAATGGCACGAGTGATCTGTTGGGGTATGCGCTCGACGGTTTTGGTATTTATGGGAAATATGAAGACGGCAAGGAGCTAACCACGGATGATCTGGACGAATGCCACGGCCGCGTGAGTTCGGTGATGTGGGATGGCGAGGTGCGTGAAATCTATCACTATGTCTTCACCGAGGACTATCCCTACACGGTTGGTTGCTACAAAGGTGCGGTTCCGGCTGCTTTGTCAAAACCGCCGCAAAAGCAGTAAAAGAGCTTAAATATCGTAAGCTGAAAGCTTAGCCAAAATACCTTCGCCCCGCCGAATGGCCCGGGCGAAGGCCAGGGGGAGGGGTTCCTTCAGCAGAATTTCGAACATGCGGTTTCCCGTGTGACTACCGACTTCAAGGCGTCCCAGGAGTTCTCGCAGGCTGCCATCAGATTGAAGGCGCCATGTGAGCTGCTGGGCCAAATGTTCCGGCAATTCATTGTCGAGATAGGCCGAAAGCTGAACCTCAACGGGCAGGTGTTCGAAATCATCAGGCGTGTCGTTCAATGCTCATGCTCTTTTCTTGTTTGGTAGGCCCACCATATCTGCGAGCCTGAGACGGGCCGTTGAAAGGCGGCTCATGACGGTGCCGATTGGAATACCCAGAATGTCAGCAGCTTCGCGATAGCTGTGACCCTCTACATTGACCAACAGGAAGACGGATGACAGGCCTTCCGGCATCGACTGGATCATTTCCTTGATCTGGCTGATGTAGATTGAATCCTCAGCGCCGGGCCCGACATTCAGCTCATCCTGTTCTGCAAAATCGATGACGCCTTTGCCCAGGCGAACTTTCCGCTTTCTCAGCTCATCAATCCACATATTGCGCATCATGGTGTAGACCCAGCTTTCGAACCCGGCTTGTGGCGGTCGCATATGAGCCTTGGTGATGGCCTTTTCGCATGTTTCCTGCACCAGATCGTCGGCATCATTCGTGTTTCGTGTCAGTGTCACAGCAAATCGGCGCATGCGCGGAAGAAAGCGGACAAGTTCTGCGCGGTCGTTGCGTTCGACGGTTACTTCATACATTTCATTTCCCCAGTAATACGTTCCTGTTGCCGTCTTTATTCGACGTTTGAGGTTCACACGCTGTTTCCGGGGGAACAGGGTCTGCAAATACCGCCTGTTGACATTTAATCAATCGATTGATTAAATAATGCGAATGAGATTGGAATCTGATCATGAATAAACCTGTTTCCGGCGCGGAGGTGACCCGCAAGGCCTTGATTGAGGCTGGCCTGCAGTTGTTTGGCGAGAAGGGATACGAAGCTGTATCAACACGGGAGATCGCGGACACCGCCGCCGCCAATATTGGATCGATCGCCTATCATTTCGGCGGTAAACCCGGGCTGCGGCTGGCTTGCGCCCGCCATGTCATGGACAGGTTGCGGATGATTGTCGGTCCCATGTTTACTGGCGCATTGCCGCCGCTAACGCCCATCGCAGCCCAGCAAGCGTTGGAAATGCAGGTAGAACAGTTTGGCCGGTTCATTGCGGCTTCAGCGGAAGCCGAGGTGTTCGCGAGCTTTATCCTGCGTGAAATCATGCAATCGGGTGAAGTCTTTCAATTGGTCTATGCGGAGATGTTCAAGCCGCTTCATATGCGGTTGTGTCAGGTTTTCGCGCTGGCGACCGGGCTGGATGCCGAATCGGAAGAGGTTCGGCTGGCGACATTTTCACTACTTGGGCAGGTGATCTATTTCCGCATTGGGCGGCCTGCCGTGCTGAAACGAATGGAATGGGACGACATTGCCGGGCAGGAAGCCGACCAGGTGATAGCGGTTTTGAAAAAGAACCTGAGAGGTCTGATAGCGGCCTATCGGAAGGACCAGAACGATGTTTGACGGATTGATTTGCACGATACCCGTTGTCGCCTCCTTGTTTGCGGCTTGTTCGGCTGAGGCGCCTTTGGCGACGGGTTATGTGGAAGGCGAATATGTACGCCTCGCTCCGATTGACCTCGCCCGGATTGAAAAACTCAACGTTAAACGTGGAGACCGGGTGACTGCGGGGAGCCTGGTCGCGGAGCTGGAAAGCGAAGATGCGGTCTATGCGGTCAGCCAGGCAAAGGCCACTTTGGGGCAGGCGCAGTCGCAGCTCGCCAATTTGCAACAGGGCGGGCGTCCGGAAGAGGTGGCTGTAATACAGGCCAATCTGGTCTCGGCGACCGCGCAGTCGGAAGAAGCACAGCGTACGTTGAAGCGGACGGCCGACTTGCTCAAACGTGGCATTGCCTCGCAGTCTGATTTTGACAAGGCGCAGACGGCAGTGGACCTCGCAAATGCTTCCGTGCAACAAATGAACGCCAATCTTGCCGTGGCGCAACTGCCTGCGCGAAAGCAACAGATAGAGGCGGCCAGGGAAACGGTGAAGCAGGCAGAAGCGGCTCTCAAACTGGCGCAATTCCGCCTGGAGCGCCACTCGCTGACAGCGCCAGCGGATGGTGTGGTTGAAGATGTCATTCGCCGCGTCGGCGAGGTCGCGGGACCGTCGCAGCCCGCGTTGTCGATATTGCCCGATGGTGCGGTGAAGCTTCGGCTCTATGTACCGGAGAAATACCTTTCCAGTGTTGAATATGGAACGGTACTGGAGGTTCACTGTGACGGCTGCTCCAATAAGGATAAGGCGACAGTGACTTACATAGCGGACGGGCCGGAATTTACCCCGCCGGTGATCTATTCCCTCGATAACCGCCAGAAGCTCGTTTACCTCGTTGAGGCGCGGCCGGAGCCTGGCAGCGACGCGTTGAAGCCCGGGCAGGTTGTGGATGTGGCGCTGGAGCGCAAGGGCCAATGAACGGGGTGGAGAACAATCCTGTGGTCAATGCGATTGAGGTCCGCGGGCTTTACAAGCGTTTTGGCGAAAAGACGGTGGTGAACAATGTCACCATGTCTGTGGCGGAAGGTGAAATCGCAGGCTTTCTTGGACCCAACGGTTCTGGCAAGACGACGACAATCCGCATCATGTGTGGACTTCTAACGCCCGATGAGGGCGAGGGGCAGGTGCTCGGCTTTGATCTGAAAAAGGACGCTTTGAAGATCAAGCGAGAGGTTGGCTACATGACACAGAAGTTTTCCTTCTATGAAGATCTTTCGATTGAGGAAAACCTGATGTTTGTCGCACGGCTTTACGAGTTGAAGCCGGCAGCAAAATATGTGCGTGACACGTTGGATGATCTGGGGCTCACAGCGCGACGCAAGCAACTTGCAGGAACGCTGTCCGGCGGTTGGAAACAACGATTGGCGCTTGCCGCCTGCATCATGCACAAGCCGAAGCTGCTTTTGCTTGACGAGCCAACAGCGGGGGTGGACCCGAAAGCCCGGCGCGAGTTTTGGGATGAAATTCACCGGTTGGCTGCAGGCGGCCTCACGGTCCTTGTTTCCACCCATTACATGGACGAAGCAGAGCGCTGTCATCGCATCAATTACATTTCCTATGGCACTCTGCTGGCGACAGGCACTGTGGACGAAGTTGTCGCCAACGCTGGCCTGACGACCTTTGTTATCGAAGGGCGGGATATTGCTGGTCTGGCTTCCATCTTGAGACGCCGGAAAGGCGTATCGCAGGTGGCCCCATTTGGTGTGACCCTGCATGTTGTTGGCGAAGATCGGGCTGCGCTGGAGGCCGCGCTTGCCGATATTCGGGACCGTCCTGATGTTCATGTGAGCGAGGGGCAGACCAGTTTGGAAGATGTGTTCATCCAGTTCATGGCGAATTCGACGGACAACATGTTATGAGCAGCTTTTTCTCGTTCCGGCGTCTGGGTGCGCTTCTTATCAAGGAATTCATTCAGATGCGGCGGGACCGCATCACCTTTGGCATGATGCTCGGTGTTCCGCTGATGCAGCTTGTTCTCTTCGGTTTCGCTATCAACAATGACCCCAAAGCCTTGCCTGCGGTGTTGGTGACGACGACAGCCGATCATTATGTGCGGGCCATGGTTACTTCACTGGAGCTGACTGGCTATTACCGTTTCGTCAAGGTTGGCGCTTCGGCGCAGGAGGCCGAGCAAATGATTGCCGACGGTTCGGTGTCCTTTGTCGTGACAATTCCGTCTGACTTTGCAGCGCGCGTGGATCGCGGGGATCATCCGCAGCTTCTGATCGAGGCCGATGCGACCGATCCGGCTGTGGCCTCGGGGGCGATTTCCACGCTTTCAACGGTGACCGCGCAGGCGCTTTTGCGCGAGCAGGGATTGGAGGCGCAAGCGGCCCAATCGGCAGAAAGCCAGATCGAAGTGGTTGTGCACAAGCGTTATAACCCCGAAGGTGTCACGCAATATAATATCGTACCGGGCTTACTGGGCGTCATTTTGCAGATGACCATGATGATGATGACATCCATGGCGCTGACACGCGAAATCGAACGCGGGACAATGGAAAATCTACTCGCCATGCCTGCCAGCCCGGCGGAGATCATGCTTGGCAAGGTGATGCCATTCATGGGGGTTGGAGCTGTGCAGGTCTTTGTCGTTCTGACCGCTGCGAAGCTTTTGTTCGGCGTGCCCTTTGTCGGTTCCATGTGGCTGCTTTTGGGTGCAATCCTGATCTTTGTGTTGGCGCTGGTGCTGCTTGGCTATGTGTTCTCGACGGCTGCACAAAACCAGATGCAGGCCATGCAGCTCACCTTCTTCTTCTTTCTGCCATCAATCCTGCTTTCCGGTTTCATGTTTCCCTATCGGGGCATGCCGGAATGGGCGCAGGCGGTGGGGAACGTATTGCCGCTGACCCATTTTCTGCGGATTATCCGTGCGGTGATGCTGAAGGGGGCCGAGTGGAATGCGATTGCCTTTGAAATCAATGTCTTGTTGGGGTTCATCGCTGTTTACGTGATCGTCGCGTTGTTCCGGTTCCGCCGTACGCTGGATTGATCGGCCGGACGACCGCGAACGCGGAAGAATGGTTCAAGACAAGCAGCGCTTAAATGCAGTGCTCCGGATCAGCCGTCGAACGCACAAAGTTTTTCCCATCACCGTCCAGCGCGTAGCGGTCATGCTGGATGTTCCAGTTGTCTGCCGATCCTGAAATGGAAAAGAGGTTGTAGCCGGCTGGCGGCTTGTGGCCGCCGGGGCCTTGTGAGGCGGACGCGATGCCGATGACGGGAACCGGCCCGTCGCGGCCTTCCAGGTGGTAAACCGTGTTGAGATGAGTGTGGCCGTGAATGACGAGTTCCGCACCTTCTTGCTTCAGCATTTCGCCAAAACGGCGGATACCTGCCATTCGTTTATAATGGGCGGTAGCGCCTCTTATCGGGGGATGGTGGATCATGATAACGCGGCAGAGGCCATCCTTATGGGCTTGGCGCAGGAGTGCGGCCGTTGCCCGGGCCTGGCGCGGTCCGAAAGTACCATTGGCTGAAAAAGGCGGGGTGGCGTGGGCTGTTGAACAGCCAATCAGTGCGACCGGCCCGCGTACGCGCAAATAGGGAAATCTGGCGCGCTGCGCGTGCACACCTTCATCGCCAAGCATAAACGGCTGCCACGCCGCAAGCGCGCGGGTTAGTGCGCCGGGCACATAAGCGTCGTGATTGCCGGGAATAACGGAGATATCCTCAGGATTTCCGAGGTTTTCCAACCATTGTTTGACGTTCTCGATCTCGGCTCGCGCAGCGAGGTTGACTAAGTCGCCGGTAATTGCCAAATGGTCCGGCGCTTGAGTATGGATGTGCTCAATCAGCCGGGTGAGCGTATCGCCAAAAAGGTGTTTTTTGCGGTTACGCTGCCAGTTGACATAACCGGTAATTCTCTTGGACATCAGCTCGCGTACTGAAATTGCGGGCAGGGGCCCGAGATGGACATCTGAGATATGGGCGAGCTTGAACATGAGCGGGTTTTATCTGCGCTGTCTCTAGGGGGCAAGAAGAATGAGTGAAGACAATGCTCCTGAAGTGAGCAGCAAATGGCTAATTTTTCTTGGGCGGATTTTCCACATATGGCTATATTTGAGCAGGGGAATGACGCTTGGCGTTCGCGCTGCCTGTTTTGACAGCGAGGGTCGCGTGTTTCTCGTCAAACACGGCTATATGCCGGGCTGGTATCTGCCTGGTGGCGGCGTTGAATGGGGCGAGACTATGTTGACCGCGCTTGCCAAGGAAATACGCGAAGAAGGCAATCTGGAACTCACAGAGCCCGCTCAGTCCTTTGGCCTTTATCTGAACCGCAATGTGACAAAGCGTGACCACGTACAGCTTTATGTCTGTCACAATGTGCGCCAGACAGGGCCGCGCGCGCCGGACAAGGAAATTATCGAATGCGGGTTCTTCGAACTTGATGCCTTGCCGAAAGACACCACGCCGGCAACATTGCGCCGCCTTTCTGAGATCAGGGGTGAGTGTCCTATTTCTGAGGTCTGGTAAGCAGGTTACATGTTTTCCCGCCCGTGGGGTGCATCAAGATCTTGAATCGGGCCTGTCGGCACGATGCGCGTCGGGTTAATCGTCTCGTGGCTGCCGTAATAGTGGCGTTTGATGTGGAGAAAATCCACCGTCTCTCTGACGCCCGGCCACTGATATAGTTCACGCATATAAGCGTTGAGATTGGGATAATCGGCAATGCGGCGGATGTTGCATTTGAAATGCCCAACATAGACCGGGTCAAAGCGGATCAGTGTTGTGAAAAGCCTCCAATCGGCCTCGGTAATGCGGCTCCCAGTCAGATAGCGGTTATGGGATAGCCTTTCCTCTAGCTTGTCCAACGTTTCGAAAAGAGGATGGATATTGCTGTCATAGGCTTCCTGCGTGGTGGCGAAGCCGCATTTATAAACGCCGTTATTGACCCGGTCATAGACCTCTGCGTTGATTTCGTCGATTTCTGAACGCAGGTCTTCTGGATAGAAATCGTCAGTCACGTCAGTCAAATGATTGAAGGCGGAATTGAACATCCGAATGATTTCCGAGGATTCATTGGAAACAATCGTGTTCAGCTTCT
>JBNLGT010000092.1:0-11788 GCA_050306195.1 Ensifer sp. | reverse complement strand
GGCGCCCAGGGGGATTTTCTTTTTCCCGGCAGCCAGGACAACAGCCTCGGCCAGCGGATGCTCGGAGCCGCGCTCAAGGCTTGATGCAAGCGAGAGGATTGTTGCTTCATCGTGATCCGCCAGAGCCACGACATCTGTCAGTTTGGGCCTTCCCTCTGTCAGGGTGCCGGTCTTGTCGACAATGAGCGTGTCCACATGGGCAAAACGTTCCAGCGCCTCGGCGTCCTTGATGAGAACACCGGCCTGCGCCCCACGCCCCGTGGCTGTCATGATTGACATCGGTGTGGCAAGGCCCAGTGCGCAGGGGCAGGCGATAATCAGAACCGAAACAGCCGAGACGATTGCATAGGCCATTGAGGGTTCAGGACCGATCAAAGCCCAAACGATGAATGACAAAATGGCAATTGCGACGACGGTGGGTACAAAATAACTGGAAACGGTGTCAGCCAATCCCTGGATGGGCGCGCGGGAGCGTTGCGCATTCGAGACCATTTCCACAATCCGGGAGAGCATTGTTTCAGCGCCGACCTTCTCGGCGCGTATGACCAGCGAACCGTTTCGGTTCAGCGTGCCACCCGTCACCGTGTCGCCTTCGGATTTTTCTACCGGTACGGGTTCACCGGTAATCATGGATTCATCAACAGCGCTATGCCCTTCGATGACAATACCGTCCACAGGCACGCTGTCGCCCGGGCGCACGCGGAGGTGGTCGCCGGTTATGATTTCGTCCAGCGGAACATCAGATTCAGCGCCGTTGTCGTCTATCCGTCGGGCTGTTTTCGGCGCGAGATCGAGCAATGCGCGGATGGCGGAGCCCGTTCGCTCGCGCGCTCTCAATTCGAGAACCTGGCCCAGAAAGATGAGGGCAATGATAACTGCGGCGGCTTCAAAATAAACACCGACTGTCCCGTCATGGCCTCTGAATGAGGGCGGGAAAAGGCCGGGGAAAAGTGTGGCAACCACACTATAGCTATAGGCGGAGCCGACCCCCAGACCAATGAGTGTCCACATATTGGGACTTCTATTGAGAAAGGAAGCCCATGCCCGTTTGAAAAACGGGATTGCTGCCCAAAGCACCACCGGTGTCGCCAGACCGAGCTCTATCCAGACGGCATATTGCTCACCCAGCCACTGCCTGAATGGCAGACCGGCCATAGGTCCCATCGTCAGAGCAAGAAGCGGGATGGAAAGGACCGCACTGACCCAGAAACGCCGGGTGAAATCGACAAGTTCGGGATTGGGGCCTTCGTCATCGGCGGGAACCCCCATCGGCTCAAGCGCCATGCCGCAAATCGGGCAACTGCCCGGCGCGTCGCGAATGATTTCGGGGTGCATGGGGCAGGTGTATTTCGTGCCTTTGGGCGCAGGCTTGGTCTCTTTTGGCGGGACGAGATATTTTGCCGGTTCCGCGGTAAACTTGTCGTGGCATCCGCTGGAGCAGAAATAATAGGTTTCGCCCTCGTGGGTGTGCTTGTGTTCTGTGGTCGCGGGGTCGACCTCCATCCCGCAGACGGGATCATGCACTTTGGGCCCATGTTTATCCCCGCCGTTCCCATGTTCATGGTGGTGGTGCGTGCTTTTCCCGGTCATGCATAATCTCCCTTAAAAATTCGGAGTTCATTTGCCAATATCGGACGACGAGTGGACTGTTTGGTTGGGTGGATATCTGCGGCAATGGACGCAGAAATGATGCGCAATATTTTAGTGCGTATGGGACGGCTGCCGGAAAAGGGTCACGAAAGGCGGACTGCCTCCGTGAACCCTCGTGATGGCCAGCGGCCAAACGGCTCACGTGCGCGGTGGGCCATGCGTCGGTTTGGGAGAAATGCCGTCGACGGCGCTGTCGGGCTGGAACAAGACTGTCTGCTGTTGCTGTGTTGAAACTCTGAATGCCAGCAGGTTGGGAAACGCTGCTGGCGAAGAGATGCATGCTATCTTGCAGAAGGCACTATGGTCAGTCTTATGCTGCATGCCGGGTAGGTCTGCGCAGTTTTCCTTGGGCGAGACAAGCGTTGTAGGTACCGAAATGTGTTCGATCGACGAAGCTGCTTTGACAATCGTTGTGCAATCGGATGCGTGGGCCTGAACAACGGGTGTTGCGGCGAGCATCAGCATGGCCGCTAAAGCGATCCACCACTGTTTCCATCTCGATATTGGCCGCATTGCACGCATAATGCTGCTTGTCTCCTCACGCTTTTTTAGCATGCCAGTACCGGGCCGCCAACAACTTGATGCGGATCAAGCCCACGGGGCTGTGACCTTACGCCTTTTTGCTATTTCCCGATAAAGGGCCTCCGCGCTTACACCAATCTGGAGGGCAATCTGGTTCCACTCTCCCTTTTGGGGTAGCGGGCCATGCCATGCGATCCATGCATCGAGCTTCCGGGACACCGTATTGAGGGAGAGTATTTCGTTTCGCAAACGCGTTGCCTGCACTTCACGCGCAAGCCGGTCAGCCCAGGATAAGGCAAATGCCGGGTTACTTTGAAAATGATTCAGAAATTCATCTTTGGTTACGCTGCGCAGCCGAGCCGTTGCTCGGACAAAGGCATTACAATGATAGTTTTCGGAGAACACCGATGCTTCGGCAATGACATTACCCGCTTTGGCCCGTTGGAGGATCACGGCCATACCGTCCTGCTGGTGGCGCAGAAGCTGAACCTCGCCGTCGACAACAAGGTAGAGATGGCGAACAGGGTCACCTTCGTGGAAAAGGTAGCTTTCCTGGCGGAGCTGTTCTTCTTTCCGTGAGGATGCAGTAAAAAAATCGAGAATTTTGTCTGACATGATAGATATCATGTCGTGATGGGAGGGCTTTTGGCAAGATCGATATCCAATACGGAGAAACAAATGTTCAAATATCTTGCCTTCACAACGTTTCTGATTGCCGGTCCAGCCTTCGCGCAAATGGAACATAACGGAACACATGAGCACATTATAAAGGTGGATCATGAAGCTGTGGCTGAACAATCTGAACTGCCAAGGGAACCGGGGCAGGCAGCGTTTGCAACCATTCAGGAGATTGTCAACATGCTCATGGCCGACGAGCAGACGGACTGGAGTACTGTCGATATTCCGGCGTTGCGCGCGCACCTGGTTGATATGAACAATGTAACGTTGTTTGCGCAGGTAAAGTCGGAACCCACCGCTGACGGGCGGCGTTTTGTTGTAACGGGTACGCCCGGCATCCGTGAATCCGTCCAGCGCATGGTCATCGCTCATGCGGCGACCATGAATGGTGTTTACGGTTTTTCCTATGAGACTGAAACGCTACCGGAAGGCGCTGCCTTGATTGTGCATACAGGCAATGAAGATGACCGGCAAAAGTTAAGCGGGTTGGGCTTCATCGGCGTTATGACGCTGGGCGCACATCATCAGGAGCACCATCTGGCAATCGCGTCGGGCAGCTCGCCGCACGAACACTGACCGCCGCAACGACCGACGGATGGATGTAATGCCTTAAACGGTCGGGATCGGGGACCATCCGGCCCCCGGTTTGAATTCCTAGACCCAGGGGCGCTTGCCTGCGTCGGCCTTTTCGAACGCGTCGATGGTCGCAGCCTTTTCCATGGTCAGGCCGATATCGTCGAGGCCGTTCAGCAGGCAGTGGCGTTTGAACTCATCAATGGAAAACCCGATCTTGCCGCCATCGGGGCCGGTGATTTCCTGCGTTTCGAGATCGACAGTCAGGACGGCGTTGGAGCCACGGTCCGCGTCATCGAGCAGCTTTTCCAAATCTTCCGGCGAAACGGTGATCGGCAGGATGCCGTTCTTGAAGCAGTTATTATAGAAAATGTCGGCAAAGGACGTGGAGATCACGCAGCGGATGCCGTAGTCGAGCAGCGCCCAAGGCGCGTGTTCGCGCGAAGAGCCGCAGCCGAAATTGTCGCCAGCCACGAGGATGGAGGCATTGCGGTAGGCGGGCTTGTTGAGAACGAAATCCGGGTTTTCCGAACCATCTTCATTGTAGCGCGCTTCGGCGAAGAGGCCCTTGCCAAGACCGGTACGCTTGATGGTCTTCAGATAATCCTTCGGGATGATCATGTCCGTGTCGATGTTGACAACTGGATAGGGAGCGGCGACGCCGGTCAGCTTGACGAACTTTTCCATAATTTCTGGCCTTTTGAATTCAGGTCTTTGAGAAGCTGGCTTGCGTTTAGCCTAAATAGGACCGGTTTTGAAGGGCCTTCTTGGCAATAAAAAACCGGGCTTCGGCCCGGTTCCGTAAATTCGATCATTCCAGCCTGTCTTACATGTCGATGATCGTTCCGCGACCATCGTTCCAAACGCGGTGGATATTGCCGTTACGGGCTGTAGCGCGAACGGGCTCGGGCTGCATTTTCATGGAAATGGCCCGTGCAGCCAGAAGAACGGTTCCAATGCCTGCGAGCGCAACGAGAAGCGAAGCCGTGAACACTGCCGCCATCGCGGCGATTGCCAATCCGGTTACGGTGAAGATTGCTGTCTTGATCGCGTTCATCGTCGTGCTCCTTTGATAGAAACAATGTGGGTGGCTTTCTTGCTATCCGCAAGAGCCTTGATGACGTTTTTATGACTGGTAACGCGTTTGTTTACGATTTAACGCGCGTGTTCTAGTTGTTCGGGGGCATCCAGATTGTCGATCTGGCGTAGTTTGGGAAACATGATGGCCCAGAGGAGGGCGACGGCAAGGGTGCCAAAACCGCCGATCACGACTGCCGGTATTGCGCCGATCCACGCCGCCATGGTGCCCGCCCGGAATTCCCCAAGTTCGTTGGATGCGCCGATGAAGACCATGTTCACTGCGCTGACCCTGCCGCGTACCTCGTCCGGCGTCCAAAGCGCAATCAGGGATTCGCGCACATAGACAGAAATCATGTCGGATGCGCCCATAAGCACCAGAGCGCCGATGGAAATCCAGGGCGTTGATGACAGGCCGAAGACCACCGTTCCCGCGCCAAAGAGCGCAACGCCGATGAACATGATTATCCCGGCATTGTGGCGGATTGGCATACTTGCCAGAAACAGCGCCATGGCAATGGCGCCGATGCCAGGAGCCGAGCGCAGAAGCCCCAGGCCCAAGGGGCCAAGAACCAGAATGTCGCGGGCAAAGACTGGCATGAGCGCAACTGCACCGCCCAAAAGAACAGCGAACAGATCAAGGGAGATCGCGCCCAGAACGACCTTCTCAGAGCGAATATATTTGAAGCCTGCGGTAATAGAGGCCCAGGTCCGTTTTTCCTTGGCCGGTGCGCGCTGGGTTGGCTTTTCCATGATCGCCATGAGCAGTGACGCAAGAAGCAGGAAAACGAGCGCAACACTATAGGGCACAGCAGGTCCCAACCCGTAGAGCAAGCCACCGGCGACGGGGCCGAGGATTGTTGCCGCCTGCCAGGAGGATGAATTCCAGGCAACAGCGTTGGGCAGGTCTTCTTTGGGTACGAGATTAGGCGCCAGTGACTGGGTTGCGGGCGCAATGAAGGCGCGCTCCAGGCCAAACAGCAGCATGACGGCAAATACGGGGATGGGCGCGAACGTATCCGTCAACGTCATGAAGAGAAGTGCGAGCGTTCCGGCAGATGCGACCGCCAGGCAGACTGATATGATGGCGCGGCGATTGTAACGATCAGCGACAGCGCCGGTGACGAGCACCAGGAGCAGGGATGGCAAAAACTGAAACAGGCCGATCAGGCCGAGATAGAACGGATTATTGGTGACATCATACATCTGCCAGCCAACGGCAACCGTAAAAACCTGCTGTGCAAAAGAGGCCAGAAAGCGGGATGAAAAGAAGAGCCGGTAAGAGCGATGGCGGAAGGCTGCAAAGCGATGTTCGTTCCTAGTGCCGCTCATAATATTTGCTTTCGGATGGCGATGGTGGGCGGGACGCCCGGCAAATTAAGGATATTGCTTATTTGTAAGACTTCAAACCTTGCCCGCTTAGTCGCCAATAGCTACATGTCTGTCAACTTAAGAATCGGAGATTGTTATGATCGCGGTTATCCAAACGCTGAATTTCATCATCAATATCGTATGGTTTCTGGTGATCGCGTCCGCCATTTTCTCGTGGCTTTATGCCTTCAATGTGGTGAACTCGAACAACCAGTTCATCAACACCATTGGCCGCGCGCTCTATCAGTTTACCGAACCAATGTACCGGCCAATTCGCCGTTTCATGCCGAATCTCGGCGGGCTGGATCTCTCCCCGATTGTTGTTCTGGTTGTCCTTTTCTTCTTGCAGTCGCTCCTCAACAATACAATCGCACCGGCGCTGCTTGGCTACTAGTCAATAATGTCCGCCTGGCAGGTGTTTGACGATCATATCCGCCTATCCGTCCGCCTAACCCCCAATGCTGGGCGGGACGGCGTGGAGGGTATTGAGAGCGATGCAGCGGGTGAAGCCTATCTGAAGGCGCGTGTCACGGCCGTGCCGGAGAAAGGCAAGGCGAACAAGGCCCTGATCGGGCTTCTGTCCAAAAGCCTGAAAATTTCCAAGTCTTCCTTCGAGATTCTTTCCGGTGATACGGCGCGCAAAAAAATCCTCCGGATCGATGGCGAGCCGGAGGAAATCATTTCCAAACTGAAGTCGCTGAATGCTTCGTAAAGCCAGGGCCTTACTTCAGGCCTTGTAGCGTTCGATTGCTTCGACAATCAGCTGCTTGGCGACGTTGACATCCTGCCAACCGGAAATCTTCACCCATTTTCCGGGTTCCAGATCCTTGTAGTGCTCGAAAAAATGTTCGATCTGCTTCAAGGTGATGTCCGGCAGGTCGTCGTAGTTCTCCACCTTGTCATAGCGCTTTGTCAGCTTGTGGGATGGAACAGCGATGATTTTCTCGTCCTTGCCGCCATCGTCTTCCATGACCATAACCCCGATGGGCCGCACATTGACTACGCAACCGGGAACGAGCGGGCGCGTGTTGCAAACCAGAACGTCGATCGGGTCACCGTCTTCCGACAATGTGTGCGGAACAAAACCGTAGTTTCCGGGATAGGCCATTGGTGTGTATAGGAAGCGGTCAACGATGAGTGCGCCAGCTTCCTTATCCATTTCGTATTTGATCGGGTGGCCGCCGACCGGCACCTCAACAATTACGTTGACATCTTCCGGCGGATTTTCGCCAATAGAAATTGCATCGATACGCATCTCTGGTCCTTTTCGCTGAGCGATCCTTTTGCCGGTTCGATAATGGGATTTTTGATGCGTTGCAACATGGGTGCGCTCTTTTCAGTGCCGGCAAAGCGCTTTTTTGTATCAATGGTAATACGGGACCGGTTCTGCTTTACTGTCCTTATCCAGTGGAGGAAATTCATGTTCAGACAAAAGACAGTGGTCCTTGCTTGCGGATTTTATGCCCTTCTTGCCAGTTCGGTACTCGCCAATTCAAGCACATATACCGATCTTGTTTTTGATGGATGCGAAAAGATCAGCGAATATGAAGATGGTGCGCAGATCAAATGTGCGGGCTATCAGGGCTATCATGTTTACCTCAAGGAAGGTGATCTGCGACAGGCGGTAATCTTCGGCAAGGTGGATCAATTGCTGATTGACGAAGGTTTTGAGTCCTTCGGCCACTTCAACCATGTGAATACGAAAATCGAATGGCGGCTCGGCGACGATGGAAAGCCGGTGGCCGCGATCCTGCGCTGGTTTGTTGAAAATGAGAACCCGGATACGGGTGCTGTGGACGGCACCAACAACGGCGAGGTGTTGGTTGTTTCCCGTGTTGCGCGCGGTGAAGGTGATGGCTTGAGCTGTGTTGTGGGCTACGTGGACGCATTGGCCAACGGCGCGGCGAATACGCTCGCGCGCAATGTTGCGGACAATGAAGCTGGTGATTTTGCCTGCGGTTACAATGAGCCTATGTGGTGGGGCGAACGCAGTGAAAAGGCGGGGCAGGAAATGCGTTACCTGCCCGACAGCCTCAAGCAAGAGTGACGATCAATTCCAAGTGAAACCGAGCTTTTTCAGCTTCTTGTCGTCAAAATCTTCCATGCCTTCCACGCCATCGACGCCACCATGCATGCGGAAAAATTCGACCGCCTGCTCGCTGTCTTCGAGACACCAGGCAATCATTCCATTGCAGCCGAGTGAGGAAAGGAGGGCGCGCGCCTCGCGGAAAAGTCGGGAGCCAAGACCAATGCCCTGATATTCGGGCCTTAGGTACAGCTCATAAATTTCACCCTCATGGGGCAGGGCGCGGGCACGGTTCAGCCCCACAGTCGCGTAACCGGCAATGAAACCGGCAACGTCAAGGACTAGCAGTGTTGCGGGACCATTGGCGGCATTCGACCACCATTTCTCGCCGCGCCGTTCAATCATTTTTAGTAGAGGCTTATGCGGAATCAGGCCCGCATAGGCGTGCTGCCATGAGTGCCGGTGCACTTCAGATATTGCTTGCGCATCTTTTAACTCGGCGCGCCGCACTTCAATGGTCAACGTCGTCATAACGCTTATACTCTCAACTGCCGCAAGGGCGCCACGAACGTCATGTTCGCCAGAAAGGCTCCCCCGATGTCTCTCCATTGCCCCGTCCAACGGGCCTAATTTCTGCAGTTAACGATTTTTTAACCATTGGGGCAAGCCCGTCAGCTCGTCGCACACAACAAAAACCCCGGCTTGTTGAGGCCGGGGTTTGAACAGGACCAGGATATCCTTGATATCAGGCAGCGCCCGCTGTGCGGGTTTTTTCAAAACGCTTACGTTCATGCGGGTCGAGATAGAGCTTGCGCAGACGGATAGATTTGGGCGTGACTTCCACCAATTCGTCGTCCTGAATCCAGGAGAGCGCGCGCTCCAGCGTGAACTTGATTGGCGGGGTGAGCTTTACAGCTTCATCCTTGCCAGCCGCACGAATGTTGGTGAGCTTCTTGCCCTTCAATACGTTGACCTCAAGATCATTATCGCGCGTGTGAATGCCGATGATCATACCTTCATAGACCTTCTCGCCCGCATCGATAATCATCGGGCCGCGATCTTCGAGGTTAAAGAGGGCATAGGCTACGGCTTCGCCGGCTTCGTTGGAGAGAAGTACACCGTTCACACGTCCGCCAATCTCACCCTTGTAAGGCTGATAATCATGGAAGAGACGGTTCATGACGGCTGTGCCGCGCGTATCTGTCAGCAGCTCGGATTGGTAGCCAATCAGGCCGCGTGTCGGCGCGAAGAAGACGAGGCGAACGCGGTTCCCGCCAGACGGGCGAAGCTCAACCATTTCGGCTTTGCGTTCGGACATTTTCTGAACGACGATGCCGGAATGCTCTTCATCAACGTCGATAACAACTTCTTCTACGGGTTCGAGAAGCTGACCGTTTTCGTCCTTGTGCATGACCACGCGAGGGCGGGAAACGGCAAGTTCGAAACCCTCGCGACGCATGTTTTCAATGAGAACGGCCAATTGAAGTTCGCCACGTCCGGAGACGAAGAAGGAATCCTTGTCGGATGACTCTTCGATCTTCAGGGCCACATTGCCTTCAGCTTCCTTGAGCAGGCGGTCGCGGATGACACGGCTTGTTACCTTGTCGCCTTCGGTGCCAGCCAGCGGGCTGTCATTGACGATGAAGGACATGGTCACGGTCGGTGGGTCGATCGGCTGCGCGGTCATGGCTTCGCTCACAGCAGGATCGCAGAACGTGTCTGCAACGGTTCCTTTCGAAAGACCGGCAATGGCGACGATGTCGCCTGCGTGGGCTTCTTCAATTGGCTGACGTTCGATGCCGCGGAAGGCCAGAATTTTGGAAATACGGCCCTGTTCGATCAACTTACCGTCCTGGCCCAGAACCTTGACGGCCTGGTTGGGCTTGATCGAGCCGGAAGCAATACGGCCGGTAATGATGCGGCCGAGGAAGTTGTTGGCTTCCAGAATTGTGCCGATCATACGGAAGGGACCTTCTTCGACCTTAGGTTCCGGTACGTGATCGATAACGAGGTCAAGCAGCGGCTTCAGGCCTTCATCCTGAGGGCCAGCGGGGTCATGATTCATCCAGCCTGAACGACCTGAGCCGTAGAGGATCGGGAAGTCGAGCTGCTCATCGGTGGCGTCGAGCGCTGCAAAAAGGTCGAAAACCTCATTAACGACTTCATCGGCGCGTGCGTCGGGACGGTCGATCTTGTTGATCGCGACGATGGGACGAAGGCCAACTTTCAGCGCCTTGCCGACCACGAATTTGGTCTGCGGCATGGGGCCTTCGGCCGCGTCCACCAGAACGATGGCGCCATCCACCATGGAGAGAATGCGCTCAACTTCGCCGCCGAAATCGGCGTGGCCGGGCGTGTCGACGATATTGATGCGGGTGTCTTTCCATTCAATCGAGGTCGCCTTGGCGAGAATGGTGATGCCACGTTCCTTTTCGATGTCGTTCGAATCCATCACGCGTTCCATCACGCGCTGGTTTTCGCGGAATGTGCCGGACTGCTTCAAAAGCTCATCAACGAGCGTGGTTTTCCCATGGTCAACGTGGGCGATAATCGCAATGTTGCGAAGTTTCATCTTCTTATGTCTCTGAGGCTGAGGCGCGATTATGCATTCGGGAGGCCGCGCCAGTTGCGTTTGGCGCGCTCATAGCTTGTTTTTTGCGTTTGCGAAAGAGCAAAGACGTAATGCGGTAAATGAGATCGGTTTCTCGGAGTGACACGAATTTGTCATCGGACTGCAAACGAAGTTTCACATAAGAGTTTTATTCGGGATCAGCTCCGGTGGTGGGCAATGATTCTGGAGGTCCGAGGCAAGGCCATGAAAATAGCGGTTGCCGGCACAGGTTATGTAGGCCTTTCAAACGGTGTTTTGCTGTCGCAGCGGAACGAGGTGGTAGCCTACGACATTGCAGAACAGAAGGTCGCGATGCTGAACAAGCGTCAGTCGCCGATTGTGGACGCGGAATTGCAAGACTATCTGACGAATAAACAGATCAGTTTCCGCGCCACCCACAATAAGGTGGATGCCTTCGGAGATGCTGAATTTGTAATTATCGCAACGCCGACGGACTACGATACGGAAACCGACTGCTTTGACACGAGTTCGGTCCAGTCAGTCATAAATGATGTGCTCTCCATAAATCCGCAGGCGACGATGGTTGTAAAATCGACTGTGCCGGTTGGTTTTACGGCCGGTATGAGAGAGCGGCTTGGCATCAATAATCTGATTTTCTCGCCAGAGTTTTTACGGGAAGGTAGGGCGCTTTACGACAATCTCTACCCGTCACGCATCGTTGTTGGCGATATGTCGGCGCGTGCTCGAACTTTCGCCGAATTGCTGGTCGAGGGCGCCGTGAAGCAGGATGTGCCTACGCTTTTTACCTGCTCCACTGAAGCTGAGGCCATTAAGCTCTTTGCCAATACATATCTTGCTCTGCGGGTGTCTTACTTCAATGAATTGGATACATATGCGGCGACCCATGGCCTGGACGCGCGGCAGATCATTGAAGGCATAGGTCTCGATCCGCGTATTGGCATGCATTACAATAATCCATCATTCGGATATGGCGGTTATTGCCTGCCGAAAGATACGCGGCAATTGCTGGCGAATTATTCCAAAGTTCCGCAAAACCTCATCCGAGCGGTGGTGGAATCGAATAATACCCGTAAGGATTTTGTGGCGTCCGAAATACTGCGGAGAAACCCGAAAACTGTTGGCGTTTACCGCCTCGTCATGAAGGCTGGATCAGATAATTTTCGGGCGTCCAGCATACAGGGCGTTATCGAGCGTGTGCGAGCTAAGGGCGTCGATATCATGATTTACGAACCGACGCTCAAAGAAGACAAGATCAACGGTTCCCGTGTTGAGGCCGATTTCGACCGTTTCAAGAAAAG